>CAMCWL010000061.1 GCA_945882655.1 Opitutus sp. GAS368 | reverse complement strand
GAGCTAAGGGCCTCACCCCAGAGGCCGCACGAGACCTGCGAACCATGGTCGGCGAAGGTCGCACCGATGCTGTCGACGAGATGCGCCACCTCTTCCTTGGTCCGATGCACGTTATCGCGGGCGAACATGGTACCGAGCAGGCCGGTGGTACCACGTTTTTCGGGTTCTTCGTAAGCAAGGCCGCCGGCAAGGAAGACACCGACTCCAGCCTTAGGGATGGTGGCATCGTGTTGTAGCACGACGCGGACGCCGTTATCCAAGGTGAAGGTCTCAAAACGGTCCGGCGTGGCCGTCGCGGTGGCGCTCGCCGCCGAAGCATCCGCCTTACCCCCACGCATCGTGCCGAAAGTCACGTTATCCGGGCGAAGCCACTTGCGGGCTTCTCGGGTGAGGTCCTCGGCGCCCAGCTTGGCGAGATGCTCGACGCCACGCTGCGGCCAGGAGATGTCATGACCGATGGTGGCCGCATGGGCAACGCGGCTGGTCAGCCCATGGATGTTCTTCTGGCCATTGACCATGCCGACGACCGACTGGCGGCGGACCTTCTCGAACTGGGCAGGCGTAACGCCCTTTTGCAGGAGGCCGTCGACGACTTCAGCAATCGCCTGTTCCACCACGGGGGCGGACGTGCCAGCTTCACCCGTCCAACTGCACCAGGCGAGGCCGAGATCCCGAATACCGAAACCAGAAGCGTCGATGCCGTGGATGAGCTTACGTTTCTCGCGGAGCTCGTTCCAAAGCAAGGAACTATTACCGGCGCCGAGCACGCCGAGAAAAAGGTCCGTGGCTAGGCGGCCTTCATCGAAGTAACCAGGGATGCGCCAGCAGGCGACGCCCTTGGAGGTATTGACCTCGCGGATGAGATCGGCGCGACGGACCCCGCCCTGCGGCGGCTCCTGATGCGCAGCGATATCGATGAGGGGTCGGCGAGCGAAACGACCGAACCAACGTTCGGCGGAGGCGAAGACTTGCTCCGGGGGCATGCTACCGCCCAGGGCCAGGACGACGTTCGTCGGCACGTAGCGGCTGGCGTGATAGGCCCGCAAGTCGTCTCCGGTGATGCGCACAAAGAGGTCGCGGTGACCGATCACCGGTTGGCGCAAAGGATGCGAACGTACCGCTTCTTCCAAGACCGACTTGGCTAGCATCTGGTCGTGCTCGTCGTCGCACATCGCGATTTCGCGCAAGATGACTTCACGTTCCATCTTCGCATCGGCATCCGTGATGAGAGGATCGAAGACCATGTCGGCGATGGCTTCCATCGCGGTCTCGAAACCTTCCTGCGGGGCATCGACATAATAGACCGTCCGGTCAAAGGTCGTGTACGCATTGGAGGAGCCGCCGCTACGATGGATGGCGTCGGTGAGTTCGCGGTTCGTGAAGCGACCGGTACCCTTAAAGACCATGTGCTCGAGGTAATGCGAGATCCCCGAACCTTCCCAGCGCCCCTCGTGGATGCTGCCCGTGCGTACCCAGGCCTGCACGGTGCAGAGTCCGATTCCCGGGCGATGGGAGTAGATAACCTCGAGTCCGTTGGCTAGGACCCGGCGCTCAGGCAAGGGGCCGGCAATCTGGGCGAAACTCAGGCCTTCGAGATACGACATGGGCTGGATGTATGCCCCAGCCTCGACGGGGTGCAAGTGCGACCAGTCCATGCCCGGGCAAATGAGAGTCCGCCCGGCCCCACTCTGACATTGAAAACAAAGGATGGCCTAGGTATTCACAACGTTCGCCCGCCAACCAAGGAGGGCCCCTCCCCCTTTCTTCCGCTTTCCGATGTATATTCCGCCCGAAATCCGAGCCAGTCTCGACGAAGTCGAACGCCGCGCCGGCTACCTCTGGAAGTTCCTCGACGTCGCGGGCAAGCAAGCCGCTATCGCGAAACTCGAAGAGCTCATGACCGCCCAGAACTTCTGGGACAGCCAGAAGGCCGCCCAGAAAGTCATCTCGGAGTGCAACGGCCATAAGGTCATCGTCGCCCCCCAGGTCGCTTTTCGACGCCAGATCGAAGACGCCAAGACCCTCGCCGAGCTCATCACTGAATCCCCGGACGGTTCCGCCGACGCCGAGGTCGAGGAACTCCGCAAGCTTGGCACCGACCTGCTCGCCGCCGTCTCCGAACTCGAGATCGCTTCATTCCTGTCTGGTCTACACGACCGCTCTAACGCCATCGTCACCGTCAAGGCCGGCGCCGGTGGCACGGAATCCAACGACTGGGCTGACCTGCTCTACCGCATGTACACCCGCTGGGCCGAGCGTCGTGGTTTTAAGATTGAAGTCGAAGACATCGCCGAAGGCGAAGGCGCGGGCATCAGTCAGGCCACGTTCCGCCTCGAAGGTCCCAACGCCTACGGCTACGTCAAGGCCGAGCGCGGCGTCCATCGCCTTGTCCGCATCTCCCCCTTTGACGCGAATGCCCGTCGCCACACGTCGTTCGCCTCCGTCGACGTCGTCGCAGAAATCGACGATGACATCGACGTCGAAGTCAACGAAGCCGATCTGCGCGTCGACGTCTACCGTTCCAGCGGCAAGGGCGGCCAGCACGTCAATAAGACCGAATCCGCGGTCCGCCTGACGCACATCCCTACGGGCATCGTCGTGGCCTGCCAACGCGAACGCTCGCAGGTCAAGAACCGTGCCCTTGCGATGAAGATCCTGCGCGCCCGCATCTACGAAAAGACCATCGACGATAAGCGTGCCGAGATGGAGAAATATTACGGCGAAAAGGGCGATATCGGCTGGGGTAACCAGATCCGCTCCTACGTCTTCCAACCTTACCAGATGGTGAAGGATCTCCGCACGGGAGTCGAGACGGGCAACATCCAGGCGGTCATGGACGGCGACATCGATGCGTTCATCAACGGCTGGCTCCGCGCGGGCGGCCCGCGCACCCGCAATAAGGACATCAAGATCGAGGACTAAGTCCTCCGCCCCCATGCCCACCCGGGACATCCTCCGCCAGAAGCTCCTCGATACCCCGCTCTTTGCGGAGAAGATCTGGAAGCTTTCGCCGGAGCCTTGGCCCATCACGGAAGCGCAGCTACGCGACCTGAAGCGTATCGGTTCGGCTTGCCTGAGCTACCACCGGGCGCTCGAACGCCTCTACGTCCGCTCGTTCACGAACAAGAAAATCCTCCGCAACCGCGAGGTGTACGCGCCTTGGGTCGCCGAATACCTAGACCGCTATAAGCCCGCCGGACTGATTGCACACGGCCGCCATCGCGCCGTCAAAGGCCAGTGCCCGGTCGTCCTTCGCCCCGACCTGCTCATCACCGAACATGGCTTCACGATGACCGAGCTGGACAGCGTTCCCGGCGGCGTCGGCCTCACGGCCTACCTCAACGAGGTCTACGCCGAGGACTTCCCCCGCGTCATCGGCGCTCACAGCATGCCCGACCGGTTCATGGCTTCGCTCGCGCGCCTGACCCCGAAGGAGAAATTCCCGCTCGTCGCCATCGTCGTCAGCGACGAAGCCGCGACCTACCGTCCGGAATTCGAATGGCTCGGCGAAAAGCTCCGCACCCTCGGCCATGATGTGCACGTCATCGCCCCCGCCCAAATCATGCAGATGGGCGACGGGTCCTACATCCCCGTCGACGGCGCACCACAACGTGTCGATATCCTCTACCGTTTCTTCGAACTCTTCGATCTTGCCAACGTGAAAGGCGCCGACGGCATCTTCAACGCGGTCGAGGCCGGCACGCTGATGCTGACGCCACCGATGAAGGCGTTCCAGGAAGAGAAACTGGGGCTCGCCTTACTGCACCACCCGCAGCTGGCGGAGTTCTGGAAAGAAAACCTCCCGGAGGATCACCATGAGGCTCTCTTCCGGATCGTCCCGCAAACGTGGATCATGGAGAAGACCGAGCTTCCGCCCACGGCCGTGCTGCACGCCCCCGGCTTCGCTGGTCGCCCGATTCGCGAATGGACCGAACTCGCCGAGGCATCCCAGCGCGAACGTAACCTAATCATCAAGGCCAGCGGCTTCCATGAAACCGCCTGGGGCGCCCGGTCGGTCACTCTGGGCAGCGACGTCTCCCGCGAGGAATGGCTTGAGGCTATCGAGAACGCGCTGAACCCCGAGAACGAGACCTTCCACGTGATGCAGGAATACCATAAGCCTTCGCGCCTGACCCACCCGGTCTACGCCGACGACGGCTCGGTGGTCCCCGCCGACGGACGCGTCCGCCTCTGCCCCTACTTCTTCGTCGATAACGATACGGTGGAGCTTTCCGGCATCCTTTCGACGTTCTGCCCCGCGGATAAGAAGATCATCCACGGAATGAGCGACGCGGCCCTGCTACCCTGCCACTTAGTCCCCTAAGGGCTGCCTTCGACGCCTTGCATTCTGCTGGATTTGGGCCCAAGGTAGGCCCATGAGACTCCTTGCCCTCGGCCTGTTCTCGCTGTTTGCCCTCCTCGGCGACCTAAGCGCCGCCGTCCGTACGAAGGTCGACCTCGTCAACCTGACGCCCGATATCCGCCCCGGTGAAAAGGCGCTCATTGCGATGCGCTTCCGCTGCGACCCGCACTTCCATATTTATTGGCAGAACCCCGGCGATGCGGGACAAGCGCCGACGGTGGAATGGCAGGAGCTATCCGGCACGAAGGTCGGCGCCTTCATCTGGCCCGGCCCCAAGCTGATCGACCAGTCCGGCGTGATGAACTTCGTCTACGAGGACGAGACCTTACTGCTCATGGAAGTCGCCGTCCCCAGTGACGCCAAGGGTACGCTGACCTTCAAAGGTAAGGCCGAATGGCTCGAGTGCGATGACTCCGGCTGCTGGCCGCACGACAAGCAGGTCGAAATGACCGTCAAAGTGGGCGCCGGCAACGTCGCTTATAAATACGACGCTAAGCTCTACCCCGCCCTGCGGCCACGCCTGTCGACTACGGCTTCATCCGATGGTAAGTCGCTCACGGTTGTCCTGCCGGCTGGAGATAAACTGACTAAGACCTGGTTCCCCGCACGCGGCTTCGTCTCACCCACGGCCACGGCCAAACAGAAGCTGGTCGGAGATACCATTGTCATCGAATTGGCCGACGCGACGGAGAAGCTCGATGCTGGAGACCTGGTCTTTACCACACGGTCTGCCGACGGTGGGTTCGTCGACATCAAGGCCGTGCTGGGCACAGCTCCCGCTAAGCAGGCGCCCACACCGAGCGCACCGACCAAGGCCGCGGGCGATTGGCAGCCCTGGTCTCCGGAGGTGCAGGCGAAGGCTCTCGCCGACGGCAAGATTGTCTACGTCGACTTCACCGCGCGCTGGTGCGCCACCTGCCAGGTCAACAAGCGCGTCTACACGCAGGATGATGTGGCCAAGGCGCTCACCCAAGCGGGCGTGGTGATGCTCAAGGCTGACTGGACCAAGAAAGACTCGATCATCGCCAACGAGCTCGGCAAATACGGCCGCACCGGGATTCCGCTCAACGTCTTCCTGAAAACCGGCCAGCCCCCCGCCATCCTTTCCGAAGCCCTCACGGGCACCGAAGTCCTCTCTGCGCTTTCCGCGGTCGCAGCGGGTAAGCCCTACCAAGCGGAGACCACGACCCATTCGTTCGCTATATGGATGCTGCTGGCTTTCGGCGGCGGCATCCTCCTCAACCTGATGCCCTGCGTCTTCCCGATGATCGGTCTCAAGGTCCTCGGCTTCGCCAAGGAAGCCGGTGCTGCGCGCGGCAAGGTAATCCTTAATGGCCTGCTCTACTCTGCAGGCGTCATCGTCAGCTTTCTCGCCCTCGCGCTCCTCATCATCGGACTTAAATCCGGTGGTTCGTCTGTCGGCTGGGGTTTCCAGATGCAATCGCCCGGCTTCGTCCTCGGGACCTGCGTACTCATGATCGTCCTCGGCCTCAGCCTCGCCGGCGTCTTCGAAATCGGCGTCGGCCTGGGCGGCGTCTCCGCGGGCGAAGGCGACGGACGTGTCGCCACTTTCCTATCAGGCGTGCTCGCCACGGTCGTAGCCACGCCCTGCACGGCACCCGGCCTCGGCGCTGCGTTGGGCTTCGCCTTGGACAAGGAACGCTCCACCGGGGAGACCTTGCTCTTCTTCACTGTGATTGGTCTCGGCATGGCACTACCCTACCTACTCCTTTCGATGTTCCCCCGGCTTGCCGCGATGCTCCCACGCCCAGGCGAGTGGATGGAGTCCCTTAAACAAGGCATGTCCTTCCCGCTTTTCGCCTACGCACTCTACCTGCTCTGGGTACTGAACGCACTGGTCGAGGATGCCGCTTGGGTG
The DNA here is from genome assembly GCA_945882655.1 of Opitutus sp. GAS368. Taxonomy (GTDB): domain Bacteria; phylum Verrucomicrobiota; class Verrucomicrobiia; order Opitutales; family UBA953; genus UBA953. The sequence goes on along the minus strand of CAMCWL010000061.1, from coordinate 3,670 downwards.
CGCGATGCCTCACTGGGGCTCGCTCTTATCGCCACAGCCTGCTGGGTCCTCGGCCGCTGGGGCGCCCTGCACCGCAGCGACCGTGAACGCCTGACAGCCAAGCTGACCTCGGGTGCGCTATTCATCGGCACGCTCGGCTACCTCTACGTGACGCTGCCCTGAGCGTCGAAACCCTGACAACAAAAAGGCCCGCCGAATGGCGGGCCTTTTGCTTTCACAATTAAGAATGCTCAGAGAGCGGTGACCGGAGCCGGAGCCGAACCAGCGGCGGCCGGTGCAGCCGGACGAACCACCGACTTAGCGGCCGGAGCAGCGGAAATCGGACCGGAGTAGTTGACGTCGACGATCACAGCCTTGCGATCCTTGGCGCCAGACTGGCGACCGGCGGCATTCTGGTCCGCATGCTGCGAACCCAGCGCCATGATTTCAGACCGGGCCTGATTGGCGCCGCTCTTGACGAGATACTCGCGGACGGACTGAGCGCGACGATCGGAGAGACCGAGATTATATTCGGCGGTGCCGAAATGGTCGGTGTAACCAGCGATGATGACATCGGTGGCCATGACGCGACCCGCGACGGCGTCGATTTTGGCGCGCTCAGAGGCGGAGACGGTGTACTTATCGAAATCGAAATAAACCGTGGTGAGGATGGCCTCGGGCGGAATGTTGCCGGCGAGGATCTGGGCGGCGAGGGCATCGCGACGGGCGTTGGCCGAACGGGTGTCGATGGAGTCAGGACCACCGCCATTGCCGGAAGCAAGCGGGTTGAAGCCGGCGGGGATGCGAGAGGTGCAACCGACGCTCAGGGCGGCGACGGCGAGAAGGAAGGTGAAACGCTTCATGAGGAGAGGGGGATAAAAGAACAGAGGGCGGGAGTCGGCAAGCCTAGTCTCGCTCAGTAGCGCGGGACCTTGGGGTCGACCTTGAGCGACCAGGCGTCGATGCCACCCTTGACGTTGCTGACACGGGTATAGCCTTTGGACCGCAGGAAATGGGTAACCTTCATGCTCCGGCCGCCATGGTGGCATTGGACCAGGACGGGGACGTCCTGCGGAATCTCGGCCAGACGCATCGGCACGGTGTTCATGGGAATAAGCCGAGCGCCCTCGATCCGGCAGACGGCATACTCGTCCATTTCCCTGACATCAATGAGGAGGGGTGGATTAGGATCGGATAACAGGCGCCGGGCCTCTTCGACGGTCACTTCAAGCGGAGTTTCGGACATAGGGGTAGAATTCGAACAGCTGGCCGGAGCGTAGGCGGACTTCTCGAGCGAACGGATGGTCGGAGAAGAACCACAGCACGGGCAAGCTGGGTCGGCCGACAAGGCGATCAACCTGGAGGTTCCGGCGGCGACATCGACGACCAGTAGGCGCGAGGCCGAGCGTTTACCGAGCAGGACGGCGATAACCTCAGATGCCATCCAGGAGCCAATCACCCCACAGGTCGCACCGAAGACGCCCGCATCGGCACAGGTCGGCACGGAGGAGGCATCAGGGATGACGGGGTAGAGACAACGGTAGCAGCCAGTCTTCGGGAGGAAGACGCCCACTTGGCCGGCTTCGCGCAGGACGCTCCCATGCACCAGAGGTCGGCCACCCAGCACACAGGCGTCGGCCGCGAGGAAACGAGTCGCGAAGTTATCCGTACCATCGACCACGACATCGTAACGGGCGACGAGGTCGGCCGCGTTCTCGACCGTGAAGCCCTCGGGATGCAACGCCACCTTAAGGCCGGGATTAATCTCCCCGAGTGCCTCGGCGGCGGAAATGGTCTTCGGCAGCCCCAAGGTGTCGAAACCGTGGATGATCTGGCGATGAAGGTTCGAGATCTCGACCTTGTCCGGGTCAGCAATGCCGATGACGCCGATACCAGCGGCAGCCAGATAGAGGCCGACGGGGGAACCTAGGCCGCCAGCACCTAAGAGTAGCACCTTGGCCTCGCGCAGACGCAGCTGACCGGCCTCCCCTACCCCGGGCAGACGAATCTGGCGGGAGTACAAGGCCCTCTCGTGGTCGCTCAGGCGCTGTTCCGCGGACATACGGACAGTGGAACCCCCGCATGGAGCGGTGTCAAACCGCCCCTTCCACGTGTCGGATTGAATATTCCGTCAAGGTGTCCCAACTTGACCCCGTGGCACAGGTCTTCCTCGGCATCGATTATGGCTCCCGCAGGGTCGGGCTAAGCCATGCCGACGAACTCGGCTTCGCCTTCCCCCTGCCCGCCGCCGTCGCGGAAAGCGCCGACGAACGCTTCGCCCAGATCGGCAAGGAAATCGCCCGCCTCAAGGTCACCCTGCTCGTGCTCGGTTATCCTTTATCGGTCGAAGGCGAACGCACCAAACGTTGCGACGAAGTCGACGTCTTCGCGGCCGAACTCACTCGGCGCTTCGCCTTACCCATCGAGAAGGTCGACGAAGCCCTCACGAGCCAGGCAGCCGACGACCTCGGCGGACGGAAGGCGCGCTCGGCCAACGAACGTAAGCAGCAGGCCCGGACCGGCGAACGCGACTCCCGCGCGGCGGCCGTCCTCCTCCAAGATTTCCTGAATAGCCGCGGCATCGGCTCCTGATATGCCTCCCGCCAAGACCAAGAAACCCTTTACGCCGAAGCTCGAGCGCTTTCTGGCTACGGTCGCCTACGATGGCACCGACCACATCGGCTGGCAGGTCCAGACTGGGCGAATATCCATTCAAGGCGAACTCGAGGCACGCTTGTCGCGCATCCTCAAGACACCGATTGTCATTCACGGTAGCGGTCGTACGGACTCCGGCGTACATAGCGTCGGACAGCGCTTTCATTTCGACGCCTTCTGGCCTCATCCGTGCAGCTACCTCGTCCACGCGATGAACTCGTGCGAACAGAACGGCCTGCTGGTCACGCAGCTTCAGCGCGTTGCGCCTACTTTCCATTGTCGCTGGCACGCCGACGGCAAGCGCTACCGCTACGAGATCTGCGACGGGTATCCGCCGCCCTGGGAGGCGCGCTTCTGCCTAGGATTAGGGATGAAGACCGTCGACGTGAAGCTGATGCGTCAGGCCGCCAAGCTTCTGCTCGGCAAGCATGACTTCTACGCGTTCGGTGCGAACCACGGCCAAGGCATGGAGAAGGAAAATCCAGTTAAGGACCTGCGCCGCCTTGAAGTCCGCCGCCGCGGGAAGCGCATTACCATCATCGCCGAAAGCAGCGGCTTCCTTTACAAGATGGTCCGCCGCCTCGTCGGAGGACTCCTCCGCGTCGGCGAAGGGAAGATGACCCCCGAACGCCTCCTCGCCTACCGGAAGGAACGTGCCATCACCTCGGAAGTACCGACCGCTCCTGCGCGCGGGCTCTTCATGGAGAAAGTCTTCTTTAAGCCCGACTCCTTTCAGAACCCGCGCGTCTTGCGCAGCTACAAAGACTCCGACAGCTCGGAGTAGTCCGCACCTTGATCTTAGATAAGGGCGAGAAGAAATCGGCCTACGCACCCATCCCACTTTCCGCGAGGCGCAAGCCCAGCCGTGAAGAAGGAGCCAAGTAGCGGTTTTGATTGGAATGAGACGGCCTGCCGTCGTAGTTACCTTCCTATGCGGCGAGTCTTCCTGCTCTGGCTTTCGGCCCTCCTGCCGACACTTCTCTGGGCCCACCCCGAGTGGAAGGAAGCCACGTGCATCGGCGTCATCGACGAGAAG
>CAMCWL010000060.1 GCA_945882655.1 Opitutus sp. GAS368 | reverse complement strand
ATCACCTTCGAGTACATCACGCTGGACGAGAACGCCATCATGGTGAAACGCTTGGATACAGATGCCGTGCTAAGCTATCAGTGGGACGATCTCGACCTCGACTGGATCAGGAAGAACAACCCGAAGGTCTGGGCCGAACGCGAGCTGCTGCTGGCCGATGCGAAGGCCGAGAAAAAGATGACCAAGAAGGAGGCGGAGGTCGATCCGTTCGCGCAGGAAGTGATGGCCACCGACGCGAAGTCGCTGATGAAGAACCTGATCATCTCGCTACAGGACGGAATGAAAGGCCTTTCACTGAGAGCGAACCGGGTCGACGTGGTCTGCAACGAATTCCAGCTCGATGAAAACCTTTTCTGGCTCGGCTTCGAGGACCTTAAGCGAGCCAGCCAGCTTTCCGGCAAGATCGAGGCCTCATCCCGCGCCGAAGGGAGCGCGGACGAGAACAAGGACCGCGACAAGACCAAGGCCAAAGGCAAGACGGCGGCCAAGGTCAGGGTCCGCACACCCGAGAGCCTCGCCGCCGAAGCCGACGCCCGGAAGGCAGCCGTAGAAGATACCCGTCCCTACAGCGCACTCGGCTACCTCCGTAATCTCGCCGAAGGAGGCACCAAGGGTAAGCCGGCTTGGATGATGCTGCGCCGCGCCACCGCCGACCGGGAGGCGATCAAGGCCATCCTTGCGAAGTATGCCGCCCAAGCGAGTGAACTCGCCGACAAGCCCGAAGGTAAACCCGCGAAGGGCGAGCTAATCGTCCTCAAGAGGGTCCTCGAGAACTGCGGCGAATCTATCGGCAAGGTCACCCGCGAGTCGGTGGTCGTCGAGGCTCGCCTGCAGACGGACTGTCGCGCCCTGCTGACCTTCGTACTGCGCTGAACCTCGGCCAGATGGCCGTACAAGAGTCCGGCCGCCTCCCCTAGGGAAGACGGCCGGTTTTGAATGGTGGAGCCTATCGGGCTTGAACCGACGACCTCTTGCATGCCATGCAAGCGCTCTACCAGCTGAGCTAAGGCCCCGTTAAATGGGAAGTTAAACAAACGTGACGGCGCGGGCACGGTCAACGCTTTTTTCCCGCCCTTCCTAGTCTCTGGTTGCCAATGGGCGGTGGCTGCTTTGCCTTCCCCTCGTGGAAGAGTCCGAAAACCAGCCAGAACCAGCCGAACAGGGCGCCGAAGCCCAAGCCAACAGCCAGGGCGGACGTGGCCAGGGCGGTATCCGCATCGAAAAAGACTTCATCGAGTCCCTGCCCGTCGGCGAGTGGACCGGACCGATTGAACTCATTGAATCGGAGAAGGACGCCGCCAAGGCCATCGCCTCGCTCGCCCGCGACCGTGTGCTGGGCTTCGATACTGAAACCAAGCCGTCCCACACCCGCGGCGAATATAACCTGCCCTCGATCCTGCAGCTGGCTGGCGAACGCCATATCTTCGTCTTCCGCCTCGACCACTGCGGCGGCATCCCTCTCGCCTTCCCGGTCCTCTGCAACGAACGCCAAGCCAAAGTCGGCGTCGCCGTCCGTGATGACGTTAAGAACCTTCGTGCCCGCGCGCCCTTTGATGACCGCGGCTTTATCGACATCGCCGACCACACGAAGAAGACCGGGCTGGTGAACACGGGCCTCCAAGCCCTCGCCGCCCACTTCCTCCAGCTGCAGATGAAGAAGTCGAAGAAAGTGCAGACTTCTAATTGGGCTAAGCCGCTCGACGAACGTCAGATTCAATACGCCGCCAACGATGCTTGGTTCAGCCGCGAGCTGTTCCTGAAGCTCGAGCAGGACGGCCTGATCCCGCGGTTCGAATGAACCTGGACGCCACCCGCGCAGCCGAGGCGTTGGGATTGGCCACCACCCGTCGGCATATCTTTCTTTGCGTGAAGTCGACCGAGCAGGCCTGCTGCGGCGGCGAACTCGCGGCGAAATCCTGGGAGCACCTAAAGATCCGGCTGAAGCAGCTGGGGCTCTCAGAGAAAGGCGGCATCCAGCGCACGAAGGCTGACTGCCTGCGCGTCTGCGTCGCCGGGCCCGTCGCCGTGGTCTACCCCGAAGGCGTCTGGTACGGCCAATGCACCCCGGAGAACCTCGACCGCATCATCACCGAGCATCTTGTCGGCGGAAAGATCGTCGCGGGCCTCCGCATCGCTGGGCCTACTTCGCCTTAGTCTCTTTCTTCTTCGGGAGGTCGACCTTCTGGGTCAGTGCCCGGAGCTTGGGATAAAGTTCGGCGTAGGGCACGTCCTGGACAGGCGAGCCTGACTTCACGGCCATGGCCGCCGCAACACCGGCGGACTCGCCTAGGATCATCCAGACGGGCTCCATGCGAATAGAGGTCATGGCGATGTGGCTGGCGGAGACGCAGACCGGCACGAGGAGATTCGTGCACTGGTCCTTCTGGGGGACGATTGAGCGATAAGGAATCCGGTAGATGCCGCGGTGCGCATCCTCGAAATAGAGCATGGAGTAATAACCGCCCATGAGCGCCACCTTGCCGTCGAGAGCCACGGTAGCGTAAGGCCACTCGTCGACGCCATAGGAAGCCAGGCCGACCGAATCCGCGGGACTGGTCCGGCCTTCCATGTCCTTCTGGGTGACGACGTAATCCGAGACCAGACGACGCGCTTCACGAACATAAAGCTGATGCGGATAGCCCTTGGTATCGTCGAACGCGCCCTTCTCAAAGCCGGCGCTGAGGGCGATCTCCTTCTGCTTCGCAGGCACCGACTGATCGGTCCGGAGGAAATGTGTCATGCCGCGGACGAAATCCTGCTGCTCCTTCCAGATCCGGGCGCGGGTCGCGTAATCGCCGTCTGGGTAGTGAGCGTTGTGGCCGTAGTTAGTCGGCGCGAACAACGCCCGGGCGAGATTGCCGGCACCACCGGAATAGACGCGGCCACCGCTCTTCTCCCAACCGTCGACCTTACCGCGCATCACGCGGCCAGAGAGGATATCCACACCCTGCTGGAAGGCCCGACGATACAGTTCGAACTGCTTCGGGTCATAATTCGCCGGCGGCTCGATCGGCAGGCTCTCGCCCTTGAAGACGAAGCGCCAGCGGAAGCCGTAGCCCATCGTGAGCTTATCCGCCTCGCCGACCGGAGCCACGGGCGTCGACTGCAGGCCCGGCAATAGGCCGCTCTGCGGGTCGCCGGCTTTGACGTAAGGGTCGATCGCGTAGACCGACATCGGTGGCTGCGCGCCCGCCAAACTCTCACCGTAGGTCGACTTCGCCTCGCGCCCGAAGGTATACGCGACGCCGGAGCGGGCCATGAGGTCACCCTCGTAAGAGCAATCGATGAAGACCTTCGCCGCGATGACGCGGGCGCCGGCTTTGGCCGGCAACGCTGGTGGACAGCCGGTTGCGTCAAACGGAGCCAGGTCCAACGTGATCGCACGGATGACGCCGTCGACCTTCTCAACCGCGCTCACGCGATGCTCGAAGAGAACGGTGACGCCAGCGGACTTGATCATCTCGGCGAAGGCCGCGCGATACTGGGCATCATTGTAGTCCTTCTTCAAGATTGGCCGAGTCGAGCCGCTGACGGCTTCTTCGCGACCCCAGTCGATGTGCATCAGGCCTCCACCGGTCATGCCTCCCAGCCAGCGGCTGGGCTCGACGACGATAACCTTGGCTCCTTCCTTCGCGGCGGCGCAGGCGGCCATCACGCCACTGGCGTTACCGCCGTAGACGCAGACGTCGTAGGAATCGGCGGCGGCAAGCGCCGGTAGGCCGAAGAGGAGGACGGCGATGAGGCGCATCATGGGGTTAAGACCCTTGGTACCCCGACCTGCTTGAAAGTCAAAGCGCGGCTTACTTCAGCGCCTTCTCGATCGCCTTCTCGAGCTCTTCCGAGTCCGGCTCGACGTCGGAACCAAAGCGGGCAATCAGCTTACCATCGGCGCCAATCAGGAATTTATTGAAATTCCAGCCAACGGGACCGGGATGGCCGGCGTCCTTACCGGTAAGCTTGTCGAAGAGCGGGTGGGCGTCGTTTCCCTTGATCGCGACCTTCGCGTACATCGGGAAGGTCACCTTAAAGTTCGTCTTACAGAACTTCTTGATGTCCTTGTCCGAGGCCGGCTCCTGGCCCCCAAAGTCATTGCAAGGGAAGCCGGCGACGACGAGGCCCTTGGCTTTGAAGTTATCATACAGCGCCTGGAGTCCATTATACTGACGGGTGTAGCCACACTGGCTGGCGACGTTGACGACGAGCCAGGCCTTGCCGCCTTTGACGGTGCCGAGCGTGGTCGTCTTGCCGTCGATATCCTTTACCGGGACACCAAGGAGTCCGGGAGCTTTGTCTTCAGCGTGCAAGGAAGTCATGATAAGCGTCAAAGCTAGGGCGAGAAGTCGCATGAGGGCATCTTAGCCTCGGCCGACCCGGTGGCAAGCGGTCGCCGCCTATTCGTCCTCTGAATCATTGGCCCAAACGGCCGCTAAAACGGCCCGAAAGGCGTCGGCATCCACCAAGGTGTCCGGCCGGTCGATGATTTCGATACAGCCTGCGTTTTCCCAATACTCGCCTTCCTTCTTCACGTTCCAGAATGCCAGGGCGAGAGCTTGCCAGAGTTCGAAGCCGTGCAGCTTGCCGCGCGGCATCCAAGCGACGGCAACCGTGACATCTTCCGTCCAGTCGGACTCCTCCCAGAGGACGTCAAACTTGCCGCACTCACTGGGTCCGAGAAACTGCGTCACGAACTCCGTATGCTGGGGGCCCGCATCAAGGAAGTAACGGCAGGCCACCTCGCGGGCGGCCGGCTCGAGATCCTCGCCGCCGTCGTCATGATAGGTGAAAGGCTCCGCCATGCCTCACGGTCGGAGGCCGAAGCGATTTCGGCAAGTCAGGATTCTTTGCGCGCAGACCAAGCGAGCAGCACCCAGCCTGCGATGAGGAGTGAGCCGCCAATCGGCGTGATGGCACCGAACCAACGAGGCGCACCCAAGGCCATGGCATAAAGTGTTCCCGCGAAAATCACCGAGCCGATAGCCCAAAGCCGCGCAGGCCAGGCGGAACGTCCCACGATCGCGCCAATCGCGACCACATGGGTCAGCAGATAGAAGGTCGCGGTCTGCCACCAGCCGGCGGCTTCCGGAATTAAGGCGAGTCGATCCTTTAGGCCGTGGGCGCCAAAGGCCCCTAGCGCGATGGCGATCGCGCCGAGGAGTCCTGCGGTGACCAGACGATTCATCGCTTACGCGCCGGTGTCGGCGCCGCTCTTCTTCTGCGTGAAGACGAGACCCTTCTCGCCGACCGAGACGATGACCGGTTCATCCTTGTTGTAGTCGTCACGAAGGATGGATTCGGCGAGCGGGTCCTCGAGCAGACGCTCAACCGCGCGGCGGAGCGGGCGAGCGCCGTATTTCTCGTCCCAGCCGTTATCAACCAGGTAGCCGCGGGCGGCTTCGTTGACCACAAGTTTCACGCCGAGGTCGAGGAGACGCTTGGCGACCTTGTCGACTTCGATGTCGACGATCTTGGTCATGTGCGTCTTCGCGAGCTGCTGGAAGATGACGATATCGGTGAGGCGATTGAGGAATTCAGGCTTAAAGGCGCGCTTGGTCTCGTCCATGATGCGGTCCTTGAGCTTCTCGTAGTCGCGGGTGGAATCCACGCCGACGTCGAAGCCGACCGAGTTGTTACGCTGCAGCACGTCGGCCCCGACGTTGGAGGTCAGGATGATGATCGTGTTACGGAAGTCCACGACGCGCCCGAGAGAGTCGGTCAGGCGGCCGTCTTCGAGGGCCTGCAGGAGAAGCTGGATGACGTCCGGGTGGGCTTTCTCAATTTCGTCGAAAAGCACGACGGAGTAAGGTTTGCGACGGACCGCTTCAGTGAGCTGGCCGCCCTCGTCGTGACCGACGTAACCGGGAGGCGAGCCGATGAGGCGGGAGACCGTGAACTTCTCCATGTACTCGGACATATCGATCTGGATGACCGCTTCCTTCTCGCCGAACATACGTTCAGCTAGGGAGCGAGCCAGGAGCGTCTTGCCGACGCCGGTAGGGCCGAGGAACAGGAAGGAGCCAATCGGGCGACGGGGATCCTTGAGGTCAGCACGGGAGCGGCGGAGGGCACGGGCGACGACTTCGCAGGCGCGCTCCTGACCGATGACGGCCGTCTGCAGATCCGTCTCGAGCTCGAGGAGCTTCTTGGTCTCCTTCTTCTCGAGGCGGTTGAGGGGCACGCCAGTCCAGTCGGCGACGATGTGGAGCATCTCCTCTTCGCCGACGACGATACGCTTTTCGTCGCGCTTCTTGCGCCAGTCTTCGAGCATCTTCTCGCGCTTAGCGCGGAGCTTCTTCTCCGTGTCGCGGAGGTTAGCGGCTTCCTCGAACTTCTGGTTACGGGAGGCGTCTTCCTTCTGCTGCACAACTTGGTCGATCTCTGTCTGCACCGTATCGATGTCCGCCGGGACATTCAGGGAGCGAATACGGGCGCGCGCGCCAGCCTCGTCCATGACGTCGATGGCCTTGTCCGGCAGGTGGCGGGCCGTGATGTAGCGATGCGAGAGGCGGACGGCGGCCTCGATGGCGGCGTCGGTGTATTCGCACTTGTGGTGCTCTTCGTACTTCGAGCGGATACCGCGCAGAATGAGCACGGCGTCTTCTGGGGTCGGGTCGTCGATTTTGACGGACTGGAAGCGGCGTTCGAGGGCGGCATCCTTCTCGATGTGCTTACGGTATTCGGAGAGCGTGGTCGCGCCGACGCACTGGATTTCGCCACGAGAAAGGGCAGGCTTAAGGATATTGGACGCATCCATCGCGCCTTCGGCCGCGCCGGCACCGACGATCGTGTGCATCTCGTCGATGAACAGGATGATGTTCTTGGCGCGCTTGATTTCGTCCATGATGCCCTTGATGCGCTCTTCGAACTGGCCGCGGTACTTCGTGCCGGCGACCATCAGGGCGAGGTCGAGGGTGATCACCTTACGATCGAGGAGGATTTCCGGGACGATGCCCGAAGCGATCTCCTGGGCGAGGCCTTCGACGATGGCGGTCTTACCCACGCCGGCTTCCCCGATGAGGACAGGATTATTCTTCGTGCGGCGGCAGAGGATTTGCACCACGCGGCGGATTTCTTCCTTACGTCCGATGACCGGATCAAGTTCTCCGGCCTTGGCGAGCTCGGTGAGATCTCGGCCGAAAGTCTTGAGCAGCGACAGACGTTCGCCACGACCAGGGCGGGCACCTTCTTCGCCAGATGCGCGGCGCGAGGGGGGCGGAGTGTCGTCGGAGGCATCCTCCGAGGGCGGAGGGGTGTCGGCATCCTTTTTCTCGGATTCGTCGGCGGCGGAGGGATCGATGTCGGCGAGGATTTCCTTGCGGCAGCGTTCCAGGTCGACGTCGAGCTGCTGCAGGACACGGGCGGCGACGCCCTCCCCTTCCTTCAGGAGGCCAAGGAGAATATGTTCGGTGCCAACGTAAGCGTGGCCGAGTGCGCGGGCCTCCGTGACGGCGTGAGCCATGACCTTCTGCACGCGGGGCGTGAGTGGAATCGTGTCGGGGGCTTTCGCCTCTTCCGGACCAGGGCCGACCTGCTTCTCAACGGCACCACGCACCGTCTTGAGATCGAGGCCCATGCGACCGAGGACGTTAACCGCGACGCCCTCTCCGAGCTTGATGAGCCCGAGCAGGATGTGCTCCGTGCCGACGTAGTTATGATTAAACCGGCGAGCTTCCGCCCGGGCCAGTTCCACGACCTTACGGGCGCGGGGAGTGAAATTGTTGTTTTTGTCCTTATCCATGGAAATTGGGTTTGGGGTGAAACGCCCGTATGGGGTTGTTAGCAGGGACTATGCCCGAACCGCGGGTAGGTTCAAGCGTTCCCCCCATGTTGGTAATAACCCTGCCTTTTGCCTTTGCCAGTCAGCGGCCCCGCCTGTTTCTTAATCCGCAAAACCATGGGTATCAGCATGCAAGCGGCGGGCGAGGCCCTCCGAGACCTCGTCAAGGGTCTCAAAGGCCAGAAAGTAGCCGTATTAGGCCATATGCGACCCGACGGGGACTGCATCGGCTCGCAGACCGCCCTCTGTCGCATGCTCCTGGCCGAAGGCGTCGACGCGATCTGCGTGAACCGTGATCGCATCCCCCCGAATCTCGTCCCTTACGCCGAGGGCGTTAAGTTCGTCAAAGCCGCCGACTATGACGCAACTGACCGCGTCGCCGTCACAGTCGACTGTGCCGATGCGTCCCGCGTTGGGACGGAACTGCTCGCTAAGTTCCCAGCTGGCGTCCTGGCCAACATCGACCACCACGCCTCGAATCCGGATTACGCGCAGACTAACATCGTAGTCCGCGAAGCCGCCGCGACTTGCCACATCCTTGCCGCCGGTGCCCTCGCCCAAGGCCTCGCCGTCGATACCATTACCGCCAAGGCCCTGCACCTTGGTATCCTGACCGACACCGGCCGCTTCTGCTACCGTAGCACCACCGCCGATGTCTTCGCGATCATCGCTGAGCTCGTGCGCCGCGGCGCCGACCCGGCCGAGGCCAACTACCGGGTCTTCGAGCAGGAGAGCCGCGGAAAACTGGAGCTCACGAAGCGCTTCCTCAATACCATCCTCTTCCACGAAGACGGCAGGATCTGCTCCGGTGAGCTCACCCAGGCGGACTACGTCGCGACCGGCACCTCGAAGGAAGACAAGGAAGGCCTCGTCGAATTCCCTCGTTCCGTCGAAGGCGTCGAGATTGCGGTACTCATGGAAGAAGGCGCCGATGGCGTCCGTGGCAGCCTGCGCGGACGCGACCCGAAGCTCCGCCTCGACCTGTGCGCCGGCAAGCTCAACGGCGGCGGCCACATGCTCGCAGCCGGCTTCAACATGCAGGGCTGCCGGCTCCCGCAGGACCGCGAGAAGATCCTCGGGATTGTTATCGCCCACTATCGCGAATACTCGGCGAAATGAGCGAGCCTGCCGCTGAGCCCGCGGGCGTGCTGCTCGTCGATAAGCCACAAGGCATCACCTCGCACGATGTCGTGGACAGCGTCCGCCGACTCTATCGCACACGTCGCGTCGGCCACGCCGGCACGCTCGACCCCATGGCCACCGGCCTGCTCATCGTGCTTGTCGGACGTGCGACCAAGGCCTCGGATCAGTTGATGGCCCAGGATAAGGAATACCTCGGTGAAGCCACGCTGGGCATCGTCACCGATACCCAAGACGCCGAAGGCGAGACGCTGGAGACGAATCCGGTGCCTGAGATCACCGAAGCCCAGGTGCGCGCGGCCCTCGCCTCGATGCTGGGCGACCAGTTTCAGATTCCGCCGATGCATTCGGCCAAGAAGATCGGAGGTCAGAAATTGTACGACCTCGCGCGCAAGGGCATCGAAGTCGTCCGCGAACCGCGCGCCATCACCCTTTCTGAGTTCGAACTCATCTCCTGGCAGAGCCCCAAGGTCAACTTCCGCGTCCGCTGTACCAAGGGCACCTATGTGCGCACGCTCGCACTTGACCTCGGGCGCAAGCTCGGACCGGGTGCGCACCTCTCGATGCTCCGCCGCACCCGCTCCGGCCAGCTCGACCTTTCGCGCGGTCACACGCTCCCGCAGCTTGGCGCCATGAATGATGAGCAGCTCGTCGCGGCCTTGGTGCCCGTGAGCGAAGCCGCCCCCGCCGCATGACGACATCGCTCCATCTCGCCATCGGCGCCTTTGACGGCGTGCACCTCGGCCATCGCGCCGTCCTGCATTCCGCCCGCGAAGCCGCCCGGGCGGATGGAGGCATTGTCGGCGTGCTCACGTACGACCCACACCCGAGCAAGGTGCTACGCCCCGAGTCGTCGGTCCCGTTGATCTTTACGCGCGCCCAGAAGGACGAGCGCCTGACGGAAGCCGGCGCCCAGCTGATTCATCACGAGAAATTCGACCGTAATCACGCTGGCATAGAGGCGGCGGATTTTCCGAAATGGCTGAAGCAGACCTTCCCTCAACTGAAGTC
>CAMCWL010000059.1 GCA_945882655.1 Opitutus sp. GAS368 | reverse complement strand
TCGGCCTTCTTGGCCGGAGCCTTCTTCGCGGCGGGCTTGGCGGCCGGCTTCGGGGCCAGGTCGCGGAGCTTCACGTTCTTGAACCAGACTTCGTCGCCGTGTTCCTGCAGGAGGATGTGGCCGTCGGCCCACTCGCCGAAGTTCTTGCCGTACTTAGGATCGGCATACTTGGACTTCGCGACGAGGTCGCGGAACTCCGCGGTGTTGCGATCGTAGGAGATGACGAGGCGGCCGTTGAGCCAGTGTTCGACCTTGGTGCCCTTGGCGATCACGTAGGCGTTGTTCCAATCGCCGATGCGGTTGGCGCGCTTGTTCGTGGCGGTCTTCAGGTCGTAGAGCGACGAGACCGTGCGGTTGCCGTCGCGGCCGAGTTTGGCGTCCGCGTGGACGGCGTCGTCGAGCATCTGGAACTCCAGGCCGAAGGCCGAGCCGGCGCCCTGGTTGAGGTTCGGCTGCACGAAGTACTTCAGTCCGCTGTTGGCACCCTTGGTCAGCTTGAAGTCGACGGAGACTTCGAACTCCTTGTAGCGATTGATCGTGATGATGTCGCCGGCGTTGGCAGATTCCTTACCGTCGCCCTTGGCGACATGGAGCATGCCTTTCTCGACGGACCAGCCGGCCTTCGGGAAATCCGGGCCCTTGGCGGAGCGCCAGCCCTTGCTGGTGCGGCCGTCGAAGAGGAGCTTCCAACCGTCGGCCTTCTCGGAGTCGGACAGGCTGTTGTCGTTGATCTTCGTCAGGGTGATGTTGCGCCATTCGACCGTCGTACCGGCCTTGGCGGCGTCCTTGCCGATGCCATGGACCTGGAAGGCGATGAAGCCGGTCTTGTAGCCGTCGTCACGGACATCGACGCGCTGCACGCCGTTGATCCAGGTGCGGATGCGGGGGCCGTTGGCTTCGATCTTCACGTGATTCCATTCGCCGATCTTGGTGAGCTCGCGGCCCTGCTTGGAGAAGGCGAGGGCGTCGCCGCCGCCGAAGCCGGGGAAGATCCAGCCGCGACGGCCTTCTTCGTAGAGACCGGCGGACCACATGCGGGCTTCGGTGTCGGGCTTCTTTACGTTCTTCGGATCGGTGTCGATTTCGGCCTGGTAGCCGTGGACGCGTCCGACGGGCACCTTGGCGGGCTTACCGTCGCCGCCCTTATAGTTAACTTCCTTGGCTTCGGAGCGGCTACGGAACTGCACGCCCGAGTTCAGGCGCGGGTCGTTCTTGAAGTCATACTCGAGCACAAAGTTGCCGTAGTCCTTATCGGTCGCGAGGAAGGTGTTCGGCGTATTGAGGGTGGAGGTGCCGACGAGGTGGCCTTCGGGGCTGACGGCGTAGGAAGCTTCGCCGCCGAGCTTCTTGAAGCCCGTGAGGTCCTTGCCGTTGAAGATTTCGACCTTGTTGGTGGTGGGCTTGGCGGCGGCTGGCGCAGCGGCCTTGGTGGCGGTGGACTTATCGTCGCTGGCGCAGCCGACGATGAGGAGGGCGGCGGCCGTGAGGCTCAGGAGGAGCAGGTTCTTTTTCATGGTAGGTGTGATTTGGTTTAGAGATGAAAAAGCGGAGCGGCCTTGCGACCGCTCCGCTTCGTCGATGGAGCTTAGAACGTGGTCGGGATCTCGAAGCCCTTGCGGCCGGTGCGCTTGGCCACGAGGTCGCGGTTGGCGGCCTCGGCGTTGGCGCCGGTGAAGAGTTCGGTCTTCGTGTCCTGGGTGAGCGGGGCGCCGAGGACGGCCTTGGACTCGTCGAGGTTCACGCCGTTACGGCCGAGGTGCTCGGCCATGCGACCGAAGGCTTCGGAGAGGCCGGAGCTGGCCTTGAGCGCGTCCTTGATCTCGCCGGCGCTCTTCTTCGCGCCGAGGCGGAAGGAGATGTTAGCGGAGTGGACAAGCGCGGTGGACAGGTGGCAATCACGCACCGGGGAGTGGATGTCCACATTGGTTCCCTTGCGGATATGGGAGACCCAGTTGGCGTGGTGGCCGGAGGCGCCGCCGGTGAGGTCGACCGCGTCGACGGTCTTGCCGTAGGACTTGATCAGCTTGCCGGAGAGATCGTAGGCCTGGGCGGAGTTGTAATCAGGGACGACGATGGTGGCGTTCTCGCACTCGACGATGATGCCGATTTCAGGGGACTTGGCGGACTTCTCGCCGGCGTTGTTCTCCTTGAACTTGCCGAACTTGTTCATCGGGCCGTCGATCTTACCGTCGGAGGTCAGACCGTAGACTTCGGTGATGAGCGGGGCGGCGGCGTAGTTATGGATCGAGATGAACGTGTTCGGGGTCTCAGCGCAGTCGACGTAGCCGAAGCGGCCGCCCACGGAGACGACCTCAGGGGAGACTTCGCTCGTGTTGAGGAACCAGCGGGCGATATCGATCTCGTGGATCGCCTGATTGCAAAGGTCGCCGCCGCCGTAGTTCCAGAACCAGTGCCAATCATAGTGCACCGAACCCTGGGAGCCGGTCTGCTGCACCTTGTCGGTCTGGTTGCCACGGATGGATTCCTGGATGTCGGCTGGGCCGTTCCAGAGGTCGTAGTCGATCTCGGAAGGGACGGCGTTCTTCGCGGCCGGGCCGATGGACTTGCGGCGCTTGTAGCAGATGGCGCGGGAGACCTTCACCTTGCCGTACTTGCCGGCGTGGACGTCCTTGATGGCGGCGCGGATGCCAGCGCCGGAGCGGCTCTGGGTGCCGGCTTGGACGACGAGCTTGGAGAAGTGGTTTGAGGCGGCGACGAGCTGCTGGCCTTCGAAGATGTTATGCGAGAGGGGCTTCTCGATGTAGAGGTGCTTGCCGGCCTGGAGGGTCCAGATGCCCTGGATGGCGTGCAGGTGGTTCGGCGAAGCGATCGAGACGGCGTCGATTTCCTTATCTTCGAGCATCTTGCGCATGTCGGTGTAACCCTTGGCGCCGGGGTTTTCCTTCAGGCCCTTGGCGACGACGCGGGAGTCGACGTCGCAGAGGGCGACGATGCGGACGCCCTTGATGCGCTTGAGCTCCTTGATGTGCTCGTTACCACGGCTGCGGAAGCCGACGACGGCGACGCGGAGGTCACCGTTGGCGCCAGCGGACTGGGCGTAGGTTTGGGCGCTGAGACCCGCCACGGCGGCAGCCAGGGCGGAGTTCTTAATGAACGTACGACGATTGAGGTGGGACATAGATATGACTGGGGGTGAAGGGTGAGCATATTGAGATGCCCGTTGAGTCGAGAATGTTCCTAGGCACGGCCTAACTGAATATCGGAAGGACGTTCGGAAAGGGGTAGGGGCAGGGGCGGGGGTAGGCGCGATATCCTAACTCATAACCCTATTGTGAATAGGTGTTTGTGATTTTTACTACCCCAACCCCTACCCCTACCCCTATCCCTTTGGTATCCTACTTAACCGTCCGAATATACTCCCGGATGGCTTCAAACTGGGCGGGGCCCTTGCCCTCGTAAGGGTCGGTGAGCTGAGTCATGCCCTCAGGGTCGGCGTACTTGGGCATCTTGGTGTCTGGATCGATGCGCGTTGGGGCGAGGGTCCAGCGGTGGAAGTAGCCCTTGCGGAGGCGTTCGGCGGATTGCGCGAAGTTGATGGCCGGAGCTTCGAAGACGGCGGTCGCTTCCGTGTCACCGACGGCGTGACAGGTGATACAGTTGAAGCCGCCGTCGGCGCCGATCAGTTTCTCGCCGTTAGCGATTTTCTCGGCGTCGCCGGGCGGCTCGGCGGCTTCCTTCTGCGGCAGGCCGTGCTGGTGGTTGAGTCCGAGCGCGAGTCCGTCGGCGTAGTGAGCGAAAGCAGGCATCTGGCCGATGAGCCAAGGACGAGGCTTATACTCAATCTGGCCGGCGATGAATTTACTCATCCAGTCATGACGGAGTTTCTCGCCGAGCCAGGTGAGCGGGGGGATGGGCGCGTCGTGCACCGGCTCGCCTTCGACGTGCTCCTTGGGCGGGAGGGCATCGCGAAGCTTCTTCGCTTCACCGTCGACCTTGGTCCAAGTGCTTAAGGTGGCGTCGCGCGAATGGCAGGCGACGCAGTTGAGATTCTTAATCTGGCGTTCGGCAAACTCAGCCGGGGTGTCTTGCTTGAGCGAGGCAAGGTCGGTGGCGAGGAAGGCCTTGAGCGACGCGCGCTGAGTGGATGTCAGGGCGAAGTCTGGCGCGGTGGCGCGAGTCTTGTCGTCGGGCGCCAAGCACCCCTTGTCGCCGGCCTTGAGCACGGTCGCGAGGGTCGGCTGGGTGGTGGCGGGCATGCCAGCGTGGCAATTGAAGCAACCGACACTCATGATGAGTGCTTGGCCGCGGGTGGCGTCTCCGGCGAGGGCCTGGCGCTTGACCTGGCGGCTGTTGACGAGGAGGTACGCCGCGAGTTGGGAGGCTTCTTCCTCTTCGAGGCGGAAGTGGGGCATGCGCGTGGCCGGGTAGTGCTTGGCTGGATCCTGCAGGTATTCCACGAGCGCAGCGGGGTGCCACTTGTCGGCGATGTGTCCCATCGGCACGCGGTCCTGTGCGTCCTTGCCTTCGGCGTCGGGGCGCTGGTGGCAGGCCACGCAACCGAGGTTGGCGAAGAGCGCGCCGCCTTGCGGGGCGAGCTTTAGGTCGACCGCGCCAGCCTTAGGTGTGGCGCCCTGCGTGAGCATGGCGGCGAGGTCGGCGGCCTTCTGGTTGGCATCGGCTCCGGTGAAGACCTTAGGCATCAGCGAGTGTGGACGGATGGAGTGCGGGTCGCGGATCCAGTCGGCGAGGAAGTCCTTCTTGAATTTCGTGCCGAGCTCGGAGAGCAGCGGGGCGATCTGGCCATGTTCCGGCATGCCGGTTCCCTTGGTGGGGAGCAAGGCGGCGTCATTGTGGCAGGCGGCGCAGTTCATCTGCGCGAAGAGAAGTCGTCCGTCGCGACGCTGTGCGGCGACGTCGAGGTCCTTGTCGGCCGGGTGCGTCAGAAGCGTGGGCGGGATGGGCTCGAGCGGGAAATCTTTCGAAGCCCAGCTGAGGCGTACGAAGGTGTCGCCCTTGTCGGCGCTGGCGATTTCGGCGACGATGCGGTTGGCCCCTTTGTTCAGCTGCACGGTCTTGATGCCAGGACCATCGAGCAGCGGCTGGCCGTTGAGGCTCAACTTAAACTTACCAGAGGATTCCGCGCTGAGTTTGAACGTGCCGCGCAAGGGCGACTGGAGATCGCCTTCCCACTTCGCGGTGAACGGACCGGCCGGCAAGAACGGCGTCGGTGCCTGACCAGCGGGGACGTAGAGGGCGAGCAGGCGGTCGGAGCGGACATCGGTCTTCCCGGCAGCAGTGAACGTCACCTTGAGCCCGGGCAGGTCCTGCGCGGAGAGGGTGGTCGCGATGGTCGCGGCGAGCAGGCAGAGGAGGCGGCGGAAAAGCATAGCAGCGGAACGCCTCTTAATGAGAGACAATCCCACCGACAGGCAAGCCCCCAACAAAAAGGCCCGGCGTGAACCGGGCCTTTCGCCGTGAGGATTTCGCCTCAGTTACTTGGCGAACGAGCGGTAGTCTTCGCCTTCCTTCTCCGGGACGACGTTGATCGTGTGGGCGATATCGTCTGGTACGCGCGAGCCATCGACGGCCTTCACGTTCATCTTGATACGCATCTGCATGACTGGCACGAGGCCGGCGACTTCGAGGAAGACCGACTTGCCGTCGGCGGCGAGCTTGACGGACTGAATCGCTACCTGGTCGGAACCCTTTTCTTCGGGCTTGCTGACCTTGTAGGTGTCGGAGCCATAGGCGCTGGACCAGAGGTAGTTATACTGTTCGATCGCCCAGTTCTGCGGGTCGGAGGCGGACTTCTTGTCGAGCGCGCCGGTGAAGCGGATCGTGATGCCCTTCTTCGAAACGTGGAGGGCTTCCTGCATCGTCACGGACTTGCCGGTGTAGCGGACGCGCTGAATCGCGCCGTCCTTCACACCGTTGGTCTGCCAGCCCTTGAGGCCGGCGACGTAGAGCTGTCCGTCCGTAGGGCTGAAGCGCGCGCGCATCAGGCCGGTGGCGAACTTGAGCGGGAACTTCACTACGCCACCCTGAGGGACGTCGCCCACGCGTTCCTGCAAGACTGCGAAGAGCGAGGACTTGCCGTAGGAGAGGTAGAGCATGCGGCCCTCGAACGGACCCCACTTACCCTTATTGGCGGGCACCCAGATCTGGCCGCCGTTGGAGTTGTCGACGTCATACGGTACCCAGCAGAGGTGCGGGTTGAACTTCGTCGGCGCCGGCGTGCGGTGCGAGAGGTCGGGTACTTCGATGAATTCGCCGGGCTTGGAGAAGTGGATGTAGTCGACGGGGACCCAAGTGCCCTGGTTGTCGCCGTTGGAGATCTCACCGTTAGGTCCGACGCCCATGCCGTTCGGGGCGCGGATGCCGGTGGCGTAGACCTCGAACTTCTGGCCGTCAGGCGAGACTTTGAAGATGCAGCCATGGTGCTCGCTGAGGGGGCCCCAGCCGCGGCCTCCCGGATTCACGGGTCCGCCCTTAAGGAAGTAGAAGTTGCCCTGCGAGTCGGTCTGGAGGTCGAACGTGAACTCATGGAAGTTCGAGGTGACCTGGACATCGTTGTTGAAGTTCTGGTAGAAGTCGGCTTCGCCGTCCTTGTTGAAGTCGTGCAGCAGCGTGATCTGGTCGCGACCGAGGACGTAGATCTTCTCGTCGACGATCTTCAGGCCGAGGCCGTGGAAGATGCCGGTGGCGTAGCGATGCCAGCTGATCTTGCTGAGTTTGTCGTCGGCGAACTTGCCGACCCAGACGTCGCCACTCCAAGTGGAGAAGGCGATACGTCCGTCCTTGAAGAAGTCGATGCCACCGACGCGAATCCACGAGCCGAACGGATTCTCGGCGGGCACCGTGACGGTGTCGACGACGTAGGGGGCGGCGAGGAGCTCGGTGAGCTGGTCCTTGAGGGACTGCTTCTGGGCAGAGTCCTGTTCGCCTTCGATGCGGGACTTGAGCGAGTCGATCTGCTTGGCCTGGTCGGTCTCGCCGAGCACGCCTTCGGTCACGACATCCTGGGCCCAGTGGGCGGGTCCACCTTGGGTGAAGGCGCGCAGGTCAGTCGCGGCGGCGACCTTGGAGGGTACTTTGCGGAGCACGTCGCCGGCGTTGATGGCGCCGTGGGCAAACGAGACCTTGAACGAGGTGCCGGCGGCGACCTTGGTGAGCTTGAGCGAGAGGAAGTTGCCCTTGTTGCTGAGGATCGAGCCGGCCGGCAGGCCGTTGACGGTCACGGTGGTGAGTTCGTCGGCAGGCTTCACGATGGCCGGGGCGTTCTTGGCGACCTTGGTCTTGGCCTTCGGGTCGGCCTTCTTGCCGGGAGCAGGTGCGGCCGGCAGCGGGATTTCGACGCGCACGATGGCGTTGGCGCCGTCGGCGAGGTCGACCTTGCCGCCGTAGGGGAGGTCGAGGAGTCGAACGGAGGAATCCAGTTCGCCCTTCACGACGGTGAAGGAGCGGGAGAGGACGATGGTGCCGCCGACGTTTTCCATTTCGGCGCTTTCCAGTACTTCGGCGGAACCGACGGTGTAGGCGAAGACGACGCGGTCGCCGTGGAGGTAGAGGCCCTGATACTTGGCGTGTTCGCGCGGGAGCGGGCCGAGGGGGATTTTAGCCATCACGCCTTCGGGGCCCTTGGGCAGGGCGCGGGTCTCGTTGAAAGTGCCGTTGAAGCTCCAGCCGGGGCCGGGGTTAGTTTCGAAGAACACCTTGGCGCCAACCGCGGGGCCAGGGTTGGGGCCGTGCTTGCCGTCGAACGCGACGCCCTTGGTCTGCATCCAGCCGCCGGTCCAGGCGCCGGCGCCGCGGAGCGTCTCAGTGTCGAAGGCATAACCGGCTTCGCGGTTACCGAGGTTCACGAGGACGGCCTTGTTCGCCGCGCAGCCCTTCTGGTCGAAGGGGCTCTTGCCTTGAGTGTTATCGATTGAGGCCGAGAGGAAGCGGCCGTAGTCCATCGCTTCCCACTTGGCGGCGGGCTTGGCTTCAGGCTTCTTGGTCGCGTCTTGGGCGAAGCCGGTCACGGCCGTCAGCGCGAGCGCCAGGGACAGGGAGGTGCGGGTCAGGGATGTCAT
Source organism: Opitutus sp. GAS368 (assembly GCA_945882655.1). Lineage (GTDB taxonomy): Bacteria > Verrucomicrobiota > Verrucomicrobiia > Opitutales > UBA953 > UBA953. The sequence continues at coordinate 1,958 of CAMCWL010000059.1, read as the reverse complement.
GTGAGGGGAAATGGGGGTGGCGGGGTAGGGGCAGAATTGATGAAACCGCCCCCCGCTGTCCAATATATTGAGGGCCCTTTTGGCCCTAGTTGAACGGTTGAATGGTTGAAACGTTGGCCAGAGGGGGCGATGGGTTGTGACCTGCGATTTTCAATCGGGTTCCTTGATTTGGGCCCTTCTATTCAACTGGCCAACTGTTCAACCAGTCAACTTGCCTGCGTCTAAGCCTTCCAACACCCCGGGAGGTGTTCGTCGAGCACACCGACGGCCTGCAGATAGGCTTGGATGATGGTCGGGCCGACGAACTTCATGCCGCGACGCTTCAGTTCTTTGGAGATCTTCTCGGCGAGCGGTGAGGTCGGTTGATGGGCGCGCGAGCGTCGGACCAAGGGCTTGTCGTCGACATGCGCCCAGAGCCACTTGGAGAAGCTGCCGAATTCTTGCTGCATCTCGAGGAACGCGCGGGCGTTGATCGCGACGGATTCCAGTTTGCCGCGATGGCGGATCACGCCGGGATTTTTCATGAGCGCGTCGACCTTCTTGGCGTCAAAGCGCGCGACCTTGCGGACGTCGAAGTTCGCGAAGGCCTTTCGGTAATGCTCACGCTTCTTCAGGACGGTGATCCAGGAGAGTCCAGCTTGCGCGCCTTCGAGGATGAGCTGTTCGAAGAGCTGTCGGTCGTTGCGCACGGGTACGCCCCATTCGTCATCATGATAGGCGACATACAGCGGATCGTCTCCGCACCAGAAGCAACGTGGCTTCGGCTTGGCCACGTCAGGCTTTGGTCGAGAGGCCACGCAGCCACGCGATCCAGCCGGCGGGCAGGCCGCGGGCGAGGGCGCCCCGCACGATCTTCTCGTGGTAGAGCTTCGAGGGCAGGTGCGGGCCGGTGGGGTCGACGACCTTGTAGGCCTGACAATCGAGCGGGCAGTCTTCGAGGCCGGCTTCAAGTACAGTCATCTTGATGCGCTTGTAGGCCGAACCTTCGGCGTCATCCATCCGCTTCCAATCCTCAGCCGTCATCTCATAGACCGCGCCCCAGACGCCAGGAGTGTCCTGGTCTTCCAAGACGTCGGCCGAACCGCCGCCCCAGGTTGAGCTAGGGTGTGTGAAAGCGAGGCGATGCTTAGGCAGGAAGGCTTTCCCGCGATAGCTGGAGCCGGGGCAACGGCGCTCCATCTGGGTGGAGTCCAGATTGGAAGCGTAGGCGAAATAGTACCGGCTCATGCGAAGGGAAGGGAACTTTGCCCATCTCGGGCGGAGATGCAATCAAGGATGGGGGTCGGCTGGCATGGTGAACTGCTGCGAAGCAACGCAAACGCCTGCGTCGCAACTTATTAACAGACGAAGCCTGAGCTGATTTTTCGCTCGGCGTTCGATGCCTCTGTTTCGCAGCGTGCCAGCATGCCAGCAGTTCCCCTCGCGGCTTCGCCGCGACTGCTTCTCAGCAGTTCCCCCTCCGCTAAGCTTTAGCTTAGCGGGCAATATCGTTCCGGCCCAGGACGGTGATACCGTGGCTGGATAGAACGGAGGCGGCGAGTTCCTGCGCTTCCGTGCGGACGACCAGACCGTAGCGGCCGTTCGGACGGAAGAGGAAAGGGTAGACGTAATGGATATTAATCTCGGCCTTGAGAAGGACGCCGGTGACGTCCTTGAGCTGGGCTTCCGACTGGAGTTCGATGGCGACGACGGGAACGTCGTCGTGGGCGAAGTGGTGCTCGTCGAGAATCTGTTCGGCCCGCTCAGGGTAGTCGACGACGATACGGATGATCGTGGAGTCAGTCGTGTCGACCAGACACAGTGCCATGATGTGGACGTCGGCGCCAGCGAGGGACTCGATCATTTCGTTGAGTCGGCCGACCTTGTTCTCGACGAAGATGGAGAACTGGCGGACTGGTCCGAGGTCAGGTTGCTGGGAGATATCGGCGGCCATCGAGAGTCATTATGACAATCCGGAT
>CAMCWL010000058.1 GCA_945882655.1 Opitutus sp. GAS368 | reverse complement strand
GGCTTCGTTTTCCTCTGGTCGGGCTGGTGAGATTCGAACTCACGACCTCTTGCACCCCATGCAAGCGCGCTACCAGACTACGCTACAGCCCGAGAGAGGAAAGATTGGGTTAAGCCCCACCCCAGCGGGGATGTCAATCCGACAAACCCAGCCCCTTGGTTTCTCGACATAACGAAGGCCTAACCCTAATAAATCCGCATGAGCCGCGCCCCCCTGCTTCTGCTATCCCTGTTCTGCGCCAGCCTCTGCGCGGAGTCTCGACCGAACATCGTGTTCATCCTGGCCGATGACCTCGGCTACGGTGAAGTCGGCTACAACGGTCAGAAGATCATCCGCACCCCGAACGTGGATCGCCTCGCCCGCGAAGGGATGATCCTCACCCGCCACTACTGCGGCAGTCCGGTATGCGCGCCGTCGCGCACCGTGCTGATGACCGGACGTAATCCTGGCCGCTCCACGGCGCGCGACAACGGCGACGTCGGCGACCGCGAGCAGTTCCCGTTACCGACCGGCATCACGACGTTGCCCGCCACGCTCAAGTCAGCCGGCTATGCGACCGCAGCGTTCGGCAAATGGGGCATGGGCGGCTTCGACTCCACCGGCAGCCCGCTGAAACAAGGCTTCGACCGCTTCCTCGGCGTCACCAGCCAATGGGTCGCGCACAGCCACTACCCCCCTTTCATCCAGGATAACGGCGTCAAGATTCCGCTCGATAACGGACCCGACGGCGTGCCCGGCCACGGCGTCTTCCCGGCTGACGCCGACCCGCAAGACCCCAAGGCCTACGCACCGTTCATCGGCAAAGATTTCTTGAGCGAACGCACGATTGTCGGAGCGGAAGCCTTCATCGCCGCCAACAAGAGCAAACCGTTCTTCCTCTACTACGCCTCCCCCCTGCCGCACGTCGCCCTGCAGGTGCCCGCGGAAGAACTGAAGCAGTACGAAGGCGTGATCAAGGAAGACGCGCCCTACGCCCCGCAGAAAGGCGGCTACAGCCCCAACCGCACGCCGCGCACCACCTACGCGGCGATGATCTCACGCCTCGATAAGGAAGTCGGCCGCATCCTCACCGCGCTCGAGCAGGCCGGGGTGGCCGATAACACGATCATCGTCTTCACCGGCGACAACGGCGCGACACATGACGCCGGTGGTGCCGATACGAAGTACTTCAATTCCGCCGGTGGCTTGAAGGGCCTGAAGGGCTCCCTCCATGAAGGCGGTGTCCGCGAACCGACCGTGGTCCGCTGGCCCGCCGGCATCAAGGCCGGCACGCGCTCGAACCGGATCTCCGGCTTCGAAGACTGGCTGCTGACGTTCTCCGAAGTCGCTGGCGTGAAGTTAGAGCGCACGGCCGATATCGCCAGCGAGAGCCTCGTCCCGACTTTCAAGGGCACGGATGCCCCGCGCACCGCCCCGCTCTATCGCGAATTCCCCGGCTACGGCTCGCAGCAAGCGATTTGGGACGGCAAGTGGAAGGCCATCCGCACGGATATGACTAAGGCCGTCAAGGCCAAGGCCCCGATTGTCACCCAGCTCTACGACCTCGACGCCGATCCGAACGAAACGACCGACCTCGCCGCGAAGTTCCCCGAGGTCGTCAAGGAACTCGAAGCGAAGATGACCGCCGCGCGCATCCCGAATCCCGACTTCCCGCTTCCCGGCGTCGACCCGCTGCCCGCTAATGGTGGCAAGGGAAAGAAGAAGGCAGCCGCGAAGAAGTAAGCGTCAGAGATTCAAAGTTTCGGGTGGCAGGTGGCAGCCCCGGGTGGCGGGTGGCGGGAATCCTTTCACTCAAAGGGAAACCGGAGACCGGATGATTGGCTGGGGCCCTGAGGTAGGGGCGCGACTGCGTCGCGTCCGTCGACCGGAGTCGCTGAGAATAATTAATCGGACTTGATTCGCACGTCATCAGGCGAACGGACGCGACGCAGTCGCGCCCCTACCCTCACAGCTCTTCAATCCCGGCCCGAAGCTCCGCCGCCTTCTTGCGCACAGCGTCCTGCTCGGCGGGCGGCATATTGGCGGCCTGACGTACAGCCATACCAATACGCGGGTTGTTCAGGAAGCGGTCCTGGTGACGCAGCCAAAAGTCCCAGTAGAGCGCATTCAGCGGACACGCCAGCGGACCAGTGCGATCCTTGGGGTCATACGGACAGCCCCCGCAGTAGTTCGACATCTTGGAGACGTAGCTCGCGGCGCAGCAATACGGCTTGCTCGCGAGGAAGCCGCCATCTGCGTGTTGGCTCATGCCGATGACGTTCGGGAGTTCGACCCACTGGAAGGCGTCGATGTAGACGCCGAGATACCAGCGCTCGACCTCGGCGGGATCGACGCCCGCGGTCAGACAGAACGAGCCGATGACCATCAGGCGCTGGATATGGTGCGCATAAGCCGTGTCGAGCGATTGCCCGACGGAGTGGCGCATGCAGTTCATCTTCACCTTACCGGTCCAGAACCAAGACGGAAGCGAGAGCGTGTGGCCGAGCCCATTAGCGTCGGCATAACCGGGCATCTTGGCCCAGTACACCCCACGAATGTATTCACGCCAGCCGATGATCTGGCGCACAAATCCCTCCGTGGCAGCGAGCGGATAACGCTGCGGGTCCCGTGCATGGGCGTCGGCCGCGGCCTGCGCAACCTCGAGGGGCGCAAGCAGCTTCACGTTCAGGGCGAAAGAGAGCCGCGAGTGGAACAGCCGGTCCGACGACGTGTGCATCGCGTCCTCGTAGTCGCCGAAATCCGGCAGCCCCCTCTCGATAAAAGCGTCGAGTTGCTTAAGCGCCTCCTTGCGATCGACCGGCCAAGGAAACTCCTTTTCGCAGGGCTTACCCATCGTCTTCACGCCAGCGGCCTGAAGCTCAGCCCAGATGGCAGAATGATCATGTGAGACATCCCATGCCTTAGGCGGGGGTGGCGTACCCTTCCACGGCTTGCGGTTCTCCTTATCGTAATTCCATTCGCCACCGGCGGGCGTGCCATCCTCGTCCATCAGCAGACGCGTGCTCACGCGCATACGGCGATAATAGGACTCCATCAGCCAGCGCTTGGCATCCTGCTTGAAATGCGCGGCCACCCCGCCGCGGCCATCGAGGAAGTGCTCTGAGCTCACGCAGGCCGTGACCAGCCCGCAGTCCTTGGCGAAGGTGCGCAAGTCTTGGTCGAGGCGGTATTCGTCGGGCTCCTGGTATTCGAAACGTACCGCCTTGGTCGCCTTGAACACCAGCTGAAGGTTCTCCGCGAAGTTCTGGCGGTTATCCTTGTCGCTCAAACGGAAGTAACGGACTTGATGGCCTTGCTTGGTCAGAAGCTCCGCCATGCGACGCATCCCGGCGAAGATCGCGATGACCTTCTGGGCGTGATGCACCACGTAATCCGTTTCGGAGCGGACTTCCATGAACACATACGTCACCGACGCATCCTTCTGGCCGAACCAGGATTGCCCCGGATTCAGCTGGTCGCCGAGGATGAGACGGACGGTATTGGCCACGTCCGTAAGGGAGGAAGAACTCGCGGAATGGCAAACGAGGTCTTGAGGTAGGGACAGAACCACGTGCTGTCCTATCAACACCCCTATGTCGTGACGCGGTCCCGACCCTACCTTGTGTTGTAGGCACAAAAAAGCCCGGGAACACCGGGCTGATTTTCTGAGCCTCTGGGCATCTGAGCCTCCGAGCCTCTTTTATCCTTACTTAGGTCCGCCGCTGCGGCGGGTGCCCGGACGACCGAAGGGGCGATAGTTACCCTGGGAGGCGCGGAAGCCGCCGTGACGACCACCCTGGGGGCGGCCTTCGCGTTCGCTGTTGTGCGAGCCCGCGCGAGGGTCCTGGTGACGCTGGAAATCTTCCGGGGTGCGGGGCGGAGCCTGCTGGGTGTAATCGAAGCCCTGCAGCTTACCGCAGTGGAGGTGCTTGCCGACGATGCGTTCGAGGCGGCGGAGTTCGCCAAGGTCCTCGCGGGTGACGAAGGTGATGGCGGTGCCGGTGGAGAGCGCACGGCCGGTACGACCGATGCGGTGGACGTAGTCTTCGAGCTGGTCAGGGAAGTCGAAGTTGAAGACGTGGGAGATGCCGTCGACGTCGATACCGCGCGAAGCGATGTCGGTCGCGACGAGAACGCGGATCTCGCCGTTCTTGAAGGCCTGCAGGGCGCGCTGACGCTGGCTCTGCGAGCGGTTGGCATGGATGGCGGCGCAGCTGATGTCTTCGCCCTGGAGTTTGCGGCAGACGCGATCGGCACCATGTTTGGTCCGCGCAAAGACGAGCACGCACTTGAGGGCTTCGTCCTTGAGGAGGTGGTGCAGCATGACCTGCTTGAGGGCACCCGGGCACTCGTAGAGCAGCTGGGTGACGGTCTCGGCCGGGGAAGTACGACGGCCGACCTCAATCATCTGAGGGTCGCGCTGATACTGCTTCGTGAGGGTCTCGATCTCGCGGGAGAGCGTGGCGGAGAACATCAGGGTCTGGCGTTCCTTGGGCAGCGCGCGGACGATGGTGTTGATCGCGGGGAGGAAGCCCATGTCCAGCATGCGGTCGGCTTCGTCAAGAACGAGGTACTCGACCGCGGAGAAGTCACCATGACCCTGGCCGCCGAGGTCGAGGAGACGGCCCGGGGTGGCGATGAGGAAGTCACAGCCACGACGGAGGGCGGCGATCTGCGGGCGTTCGGAGACACCGCCGTAACAGGTGGCGACGGTCGCACCGGCATAACGGGAATAAGCGGCGACGTTCTCGGCGATCTGGACGACGAGCTCACGGGTCGGGGCCAGGATCAGGCAGCGGACGCGGCCCTGGTGGGTGCTGTTCTTCGTGCGGACCAGGCGGGTGAGCAGAGGGAGGGTGAAAGCGGCGGTCTTGCCGGTGCCCGTCTGGGCTACGCCGATGACGTCCTTGCCCTCGATGATGACCGGAATGGAAGCCTTCTGGATCGGCGTCGGTTCGGTGTAGCCCTGGTCGGCCACGGCTTTGAGGATGGAGGCATCGAGGCCTAAGGATTTAAACGGCATTAGCGCAAAGTGAGTAGAGGAAATGGAAAGGGCGAGAAGAATAGGGGGGATAACGGGCATATGGTGGTAGCGGTTGGCGGTTAGCGGTTAGGCCACCAAACACCTGCCAAAAGGACTGGTAATCAGGTCGGGAATCAGGTTCGGACTCATCCAACCGCCAACCGCTAACCGCCACCACCTTCGCTGGGACTGCGTCCCAGCATTGCACTCTACCCTACCCTGCATAGTAAACCCTCACCCACCAACAGCATGACGACCAAGCAACCTGACGGCTGGAGCTCCAAATTAGGCGTCATCATGGCCGTCGCCGGCAGTGCCGTCGGACTGGGTAACTTCCTCCGCTTCCCCGGCCTCGTCGCCGATAAGGAGACCGGGGGCGGCGCCTTCCTGATCGCCTACTTCATCTCGCTCCTGATTGTGGGCCTGCCGATCTGCTGGGTCGAATGGACGCTGGGCCGCTTCGGCGGCACGCAAGGGTATAACTCCTCCCCGGGCATCTTCCACGCCATCATCCGGAAGCCTTGGGGCAAATACGTCGGCCTCCTCGGCTTCATCATCCCCGTCGGCGTCTACTTCTATTACGTCGTCATCGAGTCGTGGTGCCTGGGTTATGCCTGGAGCAGCTTCACCGGTGGACTCGACCTCGGTAAAGACCCGAAGACCTACGCCGACGCGTTCGCCGCGTTCACCGGCCTCAAGGCCGACGGCGCCGTCCTCGGACTCGGTACACCGTTCCTGTTCTTCATCGGAGTGTTCATCCTGAACTTCGTCATCATCTACCGCGGCCTCTCCAAAGGCATCGAGTTCATCTGTAACTGGGGTATGCCACTCCTCATCGCCATCGCCCTCATCCTGCTGGTCCGCGTGCTGACCCTCGGTACGCCCGATCCGACGAAGCCGGAGCTCAGCGTCTGGAATGGCCTCGGCTACATGTGGAATCCGCACGACATCTCCAACGGCCTCTCGAATCCCGCCGTCTGGCTCAAGGCGGCCTCGCAGGTCTTCTTCACCCTCTCCGTCGGCTTCGGTGTCATCATCACCTACGCCAGCTACCTCAAGAAGAACGATGACGTCGTCCTGAGCGGCCTGACCGCCACCGCCGCCAACGAGTTCTGCGAAGTCGGCCTCGGCGGCATGATCACCGTCCCTGCCGCCTTCGCCTTCCTCGGCGCCTCCGCCGTCGCGGGCGGCACCTTCGCCCTGGGCTTCAACGTCCTGCCGCAGGTCTTCGCGGGCATGCCCTACGGACATCTCTTTGGCGGCCTCTTCTTCACCCTGCTCTTCATCGCGGCAATCACCTCGTCGCTTTCGATGCTCCAGCCTGGCATCGCCTTCCTAGAAGAAGGCCTCGGCCTGGATCGCGCCGGCTCCGTGGCGCTGCTCGGCCTGATCACCGCCGTCGGCTGCACGCTCGTCGTCTACTTCAGCGAAGGCCTGAAGGCGCTCTCGACGGTCGACTTCTGGATTGGCGACATCGGCATCTTCCTGCAAGGGACCATCCTGATCTATGTCTTCAACTTCGCCTTCGGCACCGAACGCGGTTGGACGGAAGCCCACCACGGCGCCGACATCCGTATTCCCCGGATCTTCAAGTTTATCCTCCGCTGGGTTTCGCCGACGTTCCTCACCGCCATCTTCCTGATGTTCGTGCTCAAGAACGTCGCGGGCTGGAATCTCTCGTTCAGCTCGCCCGTCTTCAGCCCGACCGACCCGATCCTCGACCTCATCGGCGGCCCCGGCCACCCGGCCAGCGGCGTCGCCCGCCTGACGGCCTTCTTCCTCCTGCTCTTCGCGGCCTTCTCGGCGCTAATGATTCATCGAGCCGGCAAACGCTGGGACGCCCGCTAATCCTACCACCTTACGACCATGACAACCGCCGGACTTCTCTTCATGCTCATCTCGGTGGGCGCGGTGACCGTCCTCTTCGTCTGGTGCCTCATCAAGGTGCTCACGGGCAAGAAGAACCCCGAGCACCTCGCGCACGTCGAACCGGTCGAGACCAAGGATCTCGACCGTCGCTGAGGAAGGCTACTTCTTCGCCGGGACGGCCAATTCCTGTCGCGTGGCGATAGGGACGTAGCCGATCTCGAGTCCCTTGGGCGGAGTCAAAACCTGCGCCGGATCGAGCGCGGCCAGCTTGCCGACAGTTGGAGGCGCGAGGTAGTCGCGATCCTTGGTCCATGAGCGGTGGAGCTTCTCGACCTTGACCTGTAAGGCTTCGCGTTCAGCAGACGTCAGGTCAGCGTTGAGGATGGCGGGCTGGTCAGCGAAGCGGTACCAATAATAAGTGACGACGCTGCCGTCGCCGAGGAAGGCCTTGAAGGGTCCGGCCTTTGGACCCGGGATCTTCCAGGTCGTCTTTTCGCCGGGCTGGGTCTCCCGCGGTAACTGCGGCTTTTCCACCGGGGGCTCGAAACTCATCTGCGCCAGGCCAGTCGCGGCCGGTACCTCGGCGGGCTTCACTGGCGTCCACTGCCCGTTCTTCCCGCCCGTGCCGAAGCGATAATACTGCGGCAGCGTCACGAGACCGGGCGTCGTGCGCGAGACGACTTCGTCGTTCCACTTGTAGCCGTAGGTCATCGGATCCGGGGAGTGTGGCGTAGCGAAGGATTTCCAAGCGAGCCCTGGCTTGGCCTCCCGCTTGGTGCCCTGCTTATAGATGCTCCACGTTGAGCCGCCGTTGTTCTTGAAGTTCTGGATGAACGCGCCGGCGGGATTGACCGCGCCGCTCGCCACCGGGCCGCCGTCGAACCAAGCCTTCACGCCGTCATACATCGCCCGACGGTCATACGACGTCAGCCGATGCAGCACGACAGTGGTGCCATCGGCGCCGACCGGAAAGGATGTCGGCGCGACGCGCGCATAGGTCGCGCCTTTGTCGTCCGTGGCCTGCGCGGCGGGCACATACTGGGTCTCCATCTGGAAATGCTTGTTCGGATCGGAGCCACGCGAATCGAGCATCTGGCCGGCGACGGCCGGATTACGGAGGGCCGCGCGCGACCAGAAGTTCGGCGTGAAGAAACAGACTGGGCCCTTGAAGTTCGACGAGTTCAGGAAGAGCGTCCAGCAGTTGTCGCCCGTGGGCACGTCTTTGCCTTCAGTCTTCGTCTTCGGCTGGGCGAATGGCATCGGCAGGTAACCGTAGCCGAAGAGCTCGCCATTGACGCCCTGCTTCAAGTTGAGGCCATCGAGCGGAAAGAGCAGCCAAGGCGTCAGCTGAGCCACGCCGTAGAGCCCGCGAGGATCTTCCCAGGTGCCGCGTCCGTAGCCCGGTCCGTTGGCGATGTCGTAGAAATTCACGCCGACGCCACCCATGATGAACTTCGGCGTCGTTGTCGGGAAGTGCGTGTCGCGCCACCAGCCGAGGCCGCCTTCGATGTCGTTATAAAGATCCTTGGGTTTCGCATCCTTAGGATACTGCGGATGCATCCAAGTGCCGAAGAGGCCGGTCTGGAAGCGATGCCCGGGGTATTGATTCAAAAGCGGCCAAGCGGCGGCGTAGATCGAGAAGCCAGCGTCGTAGGTCTCCGGCACGCGCTCGGTCGGCACGAGGAGGTAACCGGCCATCTCGACCTTCTGAGGGGCAGCAGGAAGCGTCGCTGCCATCAGGCAGGCAACCAGGAGTGCGGGGGTGCGCATGGGGAGACTTAAGCCCCGAGACGGCATCCTGCCCACCCGAAACGATGGGCGGTTGGCGGTTAGCGGTTTGCGGTCGGGCGTGCGCAGCCACCCTGACCTCGTGATCCTCCTATCTCTCAGCGAATCGCCGACCAAGGTTGATCGGCCCTATCCGACGCAGAGACGGAAAGTTCGGGTTTCTCTTGCCCGACCGCTAACCGCCAACCGCTGACACCCTCTGCCTCTGCGCCTTGAATCTAGCCCCTCCCCCTACCCATACCCCTGCAAAGCCTAGCCCTATCCCTACCCCTATCCCTAGCCCTGCCAATTGGGCTTTGACTAGGGTTTTCCCCGTCCGTTAACCATACCCCTCGATTCCGTCCGTCCACGACCCCATGAAACGCACCCATACCTGCAACGCCCTCCGCCCCGCCGACGCCGGCCAGACCGTGACCCTCGTGGGTTGGGTCGACACCAAGCGCGACCTCGGCGGCGTGACCTTCGTCGACCTCCGCGACCGCGAAGGGATGACCCAGGTGGTCTTTAATCCGGGCTCCGACGGCATCCAGGAAATCGCCCAGCGCCTGAAGACGGAATCCGTCATCGAGATCACCGGCAAGGTCCGCGCCCGCTCGGCCGAGACCATCAACGCCAAGCTTGCCTCGGGCAGCATCGAAATCGCCGCCGAGTCCCTCGTGGTCCACAACATCTCCGCCGACCTGCCGTTCCCGATGGACGACGATAAGGCCGACAAGGTGAACGAAGACCTCCGCCTCGAATACCGCTTCCTCGACCTCCGCCGCCCCCGCAACATCGGTCTCCTCAAGCTGCGCGCCAAGGCCGCCCGCGCCATCCGCGCCGAACTCGATGGCCAGGACTTCCTCGAGATCGAGACCCCGACCCTCTTCAAAAGCACCCCGGAAGGCGCCCGCGAGTTCCTCGTGCCGAGCCGCACCAACCCCGGCGAATTCTACGCCCTCACGCAGTCCCCGCAGCAGTACAAGCAGATGCTCATGGTGGCCGGCGTCGAACGCTACTACCAGATGGCCCGTTGCTACCGCGACGAAGACCTCCGCGCCGACCGCCAGCCGGAGTTCACCCAGGTCGACTTGGAGATGTCCTTCATCGACCGCGAGGACATGTACAAGCTGATCGAAGGCATCCTCAAGCGCACCTGGAAGGAAACCCTCGGCATCGACATCCCGACGCCCTTCCCGCGCATGGCCTACCAGGAAGCGATGGATCGCTTCGGCATCGATAAGCCGGACACGCGCTTCGGCATGGAAATCCAGGACCTCACGGGCCTGTTCAAGAACTCCTCCTTTAAGGTCTTTAACGGCGCCGCCAATACCCCGGGCTCCGTGGTCCGTGCAATCAACGCCAAGGGCCTCGCCGACATCACCCAAGGCGAGCTGACTAATTTCGAAACCATCGCCAAGAGCCAGGGCGCCAAGGGCCTCGCGTTCATCAAGTGCGAAGC
>CAMCWL010000057.1 GCA_945882655.1 Opitutus sp. GAS368 | reverse complement strand
TTCGACTGCACGATGCCCACCCGTATCGGTCGCCACGGCGGAGCGTTCACGCCCGACGGCCCGATCAGCGTGAAGCACCTGCGCTACCGCGACGATCACCGTCCGCTCGTGGAAGGCATGGACAATTACACCTGCCGCCATTTCTCGCGTGCCTACCTGCGTCACCTGCACCACGCCGGCGAACAGCTCGGCGGAACGTTGCTGGCGCTGCATAACATCCACTTCTTGCAGGACCTCATGGCCCAGGCCCACGCACATATCGCTGCGGGCGACTTCGCCTCTTGGTCCAAGTCCTGGTGCGAACGTTACGAAGCCGGCGCGAAGGACGAGATACCGGCGGACTAGAAGGTAGGGATGCGATTGCCATCGCATCCGTTCGAGACCGCCAGAGGGAGTCGTCGGTTCTTAGCCAGTTAGTGTAAAATCCTACCTCCGTCCGCGAACGGACGTGATAGCAATCACGTCCCTACCCTACGCCTTGCCCACGTGCCAGCGTGTCAACGTGCCCCCTCGCGAAGGCTGCGCCTTCGCGCTAAAGCGAAAAACTCTCCCCGCAGGAACAACTGGCCTTGGCGTTCGGATTGGAGAACTTGAAGCCCCCACCGATCATCTTGTCCGAATAATCCAACTGCGTACCGCGGAGGTAGAGGGCCGACTTCGGGTCGACCAGGACCTCGACACCTTCCGAGCGGACGAGGATATCGGCCGACTTGGCCTCGCCGACAAAGCGCATCTTGTAAGAGAGCCCGTTGCAACCTCCCCCAGAGATCGAGACCCGCAGGAAACCGCCCTGGGCTTCACGGGTGGCCAAAGCGCGGACCTTCCCCCCGGCAGGAGCCGTCAGACGGATCAGACGCTCGTCGGCGACGCGCGGGCTGGCGACTGCAGTGGTGGTGTCCATCTTTCGATAGGATTGTGACGAACCTGACCAAAGACAAGCCACCACGCGGATAAGGCCCCTCCCCCTAAGGAAAACAGGCTTGCCCGACTCCCTCCCCAGAGGGATATGATGCCTTCTCGGGTAACGGTCGCGTAGCTCAGTTGGTTAGAGCGCAGCATTCACATTGCTGAAGTCACAGGTTCAAGTCCTGTCGCGACCACCACCCGGGGTCTCGCTTGGCTGACCACCGTAGGCTCGTTTCTATTAGTTTATAATATTAGGTGCCAGATTGTAATTAGATGTTCCCAGCAAACTGTCGCTTAATTATTCCTAAGGCTCATCGATGTCGCCTCCCTGCGGGGCCAGCCCGTCGATCTCCCTTCTTTTTCTCTGCCCACCTTCCGCCTCAGATGTCCGAATCCTCCAAGCTTCCCGACAACCTCTCCGAACTTCTCGCCCATCTCCACGAACGTCAGGAGAAGCGTGGCAACTGCACGATGAAAGATCGGGCTGAACTTTGGCTGCGCCACGGTGGCGAGAATCTAGACATCAGCCCGCCCAACTTCCACCACGCGCTCGCGACCTGGCTCGCCAACGCTGGCCTCGTGCACAAGGACAAGGCCCAGGATGTCGCCGCGGTACTCTACTGTCTAGGGGTGACCAACTCGAACAACCTCTTCCAGAAGGTGAATCAGGGAAAATTGGTGCCCTTAGGCATCGGCAAGAACGGCCGCCGCAACGCCAAGGGGCAGCGAAAAGCCTGACCCGGGACCGTTATGTAACTTAGGGGTGACGACCCCGCCGAACCCGTTGACATCGACCCGGGGCTTCGGATGATGACGGCATGAGCCGGCATCAGCAAAGGCGTCAGCAAGAAGTGGCCCGCGCCCGTTCCTTCCTGGAACGACGCATGAACGACCTGCGTGCCCGCCTGAACCTTAAATCGGATGCGACCCCCCTACCCGGCGAAGCCGCCTATGAGGATACCGAAATCGGCCGCGCCCCGGGCCAGCTTCCAGCCGCCTCACCCTTCGAGTCCACCGCCCCGACCAAGTTCCGGGTCATCTCCTACGACGAGAACAGCTGCAAGGTAGACGAATTCTCCGACCTGGATTCCGTCGGCCGCTATGCTGGCAAGCCCGGGATGGTCTGGATCCAAGTCCTCGGTATCACCGACCCCCAGATCGTCCACATCGTCGGCGCCTTCTTCGACATCCCGATGCTGGCGCAGGAAGACATCCTGACGGCAACCTCCCGCCCGAAGTTCGAGGAACACGGCGAAAAGCTCCTCGCCATCGCCCGCGCGGTCCGCATCGGCGTCGAAGAAGATACCCCGCGCGGCCAACAGATCTCGATCGTCGCCGCCCAGAACTGGGTCATCTCCTTCCACGAAAACGACGAGAAGGTCTTCGAAGCTGTCGAGAAGCGCATCGCCGACAATAAAGGCAATATCCGCAAGTGGCACGCGGGCTACCTCATCTACTCCTTGCTCGATACGCTCGTCGACCGACTGCTCTACCAGACCGAAGAGATCGAAGACGCCACGACCGAGCTCGAAGATTCGATCCTTAAGGGTACCGACGATTGGGACCTCAACGAGGTGTACCGCCTTAAGCGCATCGTCGTGCGCCTTAGCCGCCTCGCCCAGCCCCTCAAGGACATGGTCAGCGTCCTCGAGCACTACGAGCACCCCCTCCTGCCGACGACCTTGGACATGTTCCTGCGCGACCTGTACGACCACGCGATCCGCGCGGCCGACCGCATCGAGCACGCCCGCATGATCCTGCAGGACCTGCAGGAATACCACCATACCCAGCAGGAACGAAAGACCAACGAAGTCATCCGCGTGCTGACGGTGATGAGCTCGGTGTTCATCCCGTTGACGTTCTTGGTAGGACTCTGGGGCATGAACTTCCACTTCATGCCGGAAATCCACACCGCGTGGGGCGAGAAATACGGCTACTTCCTAGCGCTAGGCTCCATGATCGCCCTCGCGACGGGCATCATCATTTGGATGAAGCGCAAGCGGTGGTTCTAAGAACCCATAAGGGCCAGGGCTAGGGCCAGGGCTAGTTTCTTAAGCGCAATCCTGGGCGTCGACGTCGATGGCGTCGATGACCTCGTCGTCGCCAAGAATCTTGGCACGCAGAGGCAAGAGCGCCGCGAGGAGCGATTTCACACCGGTGACGAGGTACCAGATGTGCACGCGGTGCTGATCCTGGACCTTCTCAAACGGACAAGGGGCCGGGCCGCGGATTTCGCAAAGGCCGGGATGCAGACGTTCGAGCTCCTTGACCCAAGCGTCGGCGACGAAGTTCACCTTCTCAGCATTGCGACCGCGGAAGACGTGGCGGACGAGATGGCGGTCTGGTGGGTAACCGAATTCGGCACGCTTCTCGAGCTCGGCGGCTGCGAAGCCATGGAAGTCGAGCCGCTTGGCGAACTGGATGGGGTCGGAGGCGGGCTGGAAGCTCTGCACAACAACGACGCCCTCGAGGTCACCACGACCCGCGCGGCCGGCGACCTGGGTGAGCAGCTGAAAGGTGCGTTCGGCGGCGCGGAAATCTGGTAGCTGCAACGAAAGATCGGCGTCGATGATGCCCACCAGCGTCACCCGCGGGAAGTCGAGGCCCTTGGCGATCATCTGCGTGCCGAGGAGCATGTCATATTTGCCCGCGCGGAAGTCCGAGAGGACCTTACGGAAGAGGTCTTTCTTGCCCATGGTATCCGCATCGATGCGGGCCACGCGGGCGCGGGGGAAGAGCTGGGCGATGGTCTCCTCGACCTTCTGGGTACCGTAACCCTTCCAGCGGACCTTCGGGGAGCGACAACTCGGGCAGAGCACCGGGGCGCGTTCCTGATGGTTACACAGGTGGCAGCGGGCGGTGTCGTCGGTGCGATGGAGCGTCAGCGAAACACTGCAACGCTTACACTGAACAGCCTCGCCGCAATCCGGACAAACGAGGGATCGTGAATGACCGCGGCGGTTCAGGAAAAGGATGGTCTGCTCGCGACGCTCGAGGCGGGCGCGGATGCCGTCGGTGAGTTCACGGGACAGGATATGCTGGCCCTTCGAGTGCAGAACCTCGCGACGCATGTCCACGATCCGGAAGGCCGGCATCGGACGGTCATCGACGCGTTTGGTCATCACATCCAACGCATAGCGGCCGGCCGTTGCGTTCTTCCAGGTCTCAAGCGAAGGCGTGGCTGAACCCAGCACGCAGGCCGCGCCGAGGACCGAGGCACGCATCACCGCGACGTCGCGGCCGTGGTACATCGGGGTTTCGCCCTGCTTGAAGGATGGCTCGTGCTCCTCATCGACGACGATGAGACGCAGATTGGGCAACGGGGCGAAGACCGCCGAACGCGCGCCGACCACCACCCTCGCCTGCCCCAGCGACATCGCCATCCAAGCATCGAAACGTTCGCCGGCAGAAAGATGACTGTGCCAGACGACTACCTTGGCACCAAGGTCGGCAAGGCGGGAACGGAGCCGACCGACGGTCTGCGGAGTGAGGGCGACTTCCGGGACGAGGAAGATCGCCGAGCCGCCTTCGGCCACGACCTTACGAATCAACGCCACGTAGACCTCGGTCTTGCCCGAGCCGGTGACACCATGGAGCAGGTGCGCACGAAAGGCCTTCGAGTCGAGCGTCTGCGTGACCGAGGCGACGGCGGCGACCTGTTCAGGGTTCAGCGTGTGACCAGCCGAGGCGATGGTCTCCCCTTCGGCATAAGGGTCGTTATAGGCGACCCGCCAGAGCACGCTGGTGTCTTCCTTAATCGTGCCCGCCTTGATGAGGGCATCCACGGCCTGCTGGGCGACACCGAGGCCGTCGACCATCTTGGAACGGTCAGCGGGCTCCTTCTGGCCGGAAAGATAATCGATCACCTGCGCTTGGCGCGGGGCCTTCTTGCGAAGCTTCGCGAGTACTTCGGCTTCGGGCGGGGCGATGAGCGTCAACAGTCGGCGGAGGACCGGACGGACGCCCTTGCGCACCGCAGCGGGCAGGACGGTCTCCAGCACGGAGTTCAGTCCACAGCCGTAATAGCTCGCCATCCATTCGGCTAGTTTACAGCAGTCCGGCGTCATCACCGGCTGCTCATGTTCAAGCGAGATCACGCTGCGGAGTTTCGCGGAGGGGGGCGGCTCAGCGGGATATTTCCAGACCACGCCAATGCTCGTGCGACCACCGAGCGGCACGCGCACCAGCTGTCCTACCTGCAGGATATCCTTCAGGCCCGCCGGCACCGAGTACGAGTAGGCCCGGGCCCCGCCGTCAAACGGGACCACCTCGGCGACGCCGGGTTCAATTTCTCCGAAGAGATCGGGCACAGGGGGAGGTTCGCCGAAGCAAAGCAGGGATTCAAGCGAGGGTTGCCGACACCGCCTGATTTACGCTCAGGCGTGGATATCGGTCGTCGGAACGCCGGAATGGGCCGCGATGCGGGCACACATCAGGGCCCAGAAACAGCCGATACAGTTAGCCACGACCAGTTGGAGGTCGGTGGGCATGCTGTAGAAGATGAGCGTGCCCGGGAACCAGACGAAGTAGTTCGTCAGCAGGTTCGGGAGGACCAGCCGACGATACCAGCCCGGGCCCATCGCCGCGCGCAGGCGAGCGGTGTCCCACCCGCAATCCTTCCAGAGGTGCGAGATGGCGTTGAACGGCGCGCCGATGAAGATTGTGAAGCCCGCCATGTCGACGAACACCTTGAGCAGGACGGTCCGCAGGTTAGCTTCACTGCCGAACCAGGCGGCCTGCAGGGTGTAGAAATAACTTACCAGCATCCCCATCAGGGCCCACCAGACCATGCTATGCAGGAGGTCGCGGAAAGGATGTGCTGGACGCAACCCAGGGAAGACCATGCGGAAGCACCAAGGGATCAGGCCGGAGGTGATGGCCGTACAGATTGCGGCAAAGGCCATTGGACTGGCCGCGTTGATGGCACCGATACGATTGAGAGCCGTGGCGACCTCCGGAATATTGTAATAGGCGACGACCAAGCCGGCGGCGGCCAGCATAATGACCACCAGCGGGAGGGCGATGTCGCGGAGGGCCTTGATGCCGGCCGTGAGCGGCGAAGCGGAAGAGTCGCTCATCCGAGGAACTTGCGGAGCAGCTGGTCGATGAGGACTGGGTTCGCCTTGCCCTGCGTGCGCTTCATGATCGGACCCTTGAGCGCGTTGATGGCCTTCTCGTTGCCCGCGCGGTACTCGGCGATGGACTTAGCCACGGCCGGATCGGCGATGACTTCCTGGACGATCTTCTCGAGTTCGCCGGTGTCGCTATTCTGGCGGAGGCCCTTCGCGTCGACGATGACGGCGGCATCCTGACCCGACTTGAACATCTCGCTGAAGACCTCCTTGGCCTGCTGCTTGGAGATCACGCCATCGTCGGTCAGCTTCACCAGGCCGGCGAGCTGCGCGGGCTTGATGGGGCAGGACAAAAGCGAGACGGGAGCCGAAGCGGACTCGTCGAAAGCACCCGCGGTACCCGCCGAAGCGGCGAGATCGCGGAGGAGGTCATTGGCGACGAGGTTGGCGATGCCCGACGGATTGGCTGGATGGGCGGCCACGGCGAGTTCGAACCATTCGGCGAGGGCGCGGTCGTTCACGAGCACCGAGGCAGCGGTGTAAGGCAGGCCGAGCTTTTCGACGTAACGCCGCTGGCGGTCGTAGAGGTTTTCCGGGACCAGTTTGGCAAGGCGGGCGACAGTTTCGCGGGAGATTTTCAGGGTCGGGATATCCGGATCCGGGAAGTAACGGTAGTCGTGGGCGTCTTCCTTGTCGCGCAGAACGTAACCACGGGCGAGTTCAGCGTTCCAGCCGCGGGTCTCCTGCGTAATCGAACGGCCGGCTTCGAGTTCGCGGATCTGGCGGGCGGTCTCGTAGATGACCGTGTCGCGGACGCTCGAGATAGAATTAAGGTTCTTGGTCTCGGTACGGGTACCGAGCTTCTCGACGCCACGACGGCGGATAGAGACGTTACAGTCGCAACGCAGCTGGCCCTTTTCCATGTCGCAATCAGCGACGCCTGCCTGGGTGAGCATCGCGACGAGCGAGCGGAGGAAGGCTTCGGCTTCGGCCGAGGAACGAAGGTCTGGTTCGGTGACGATCTCGAGAAGCGGCACACCCGCGCGGTTGTAGTCGACAAGGGAGCCGCTGCCCGCGTGGCTGAGTTTGCCCACGTCTTCTTCGAGGTGGGCGTGGTGGATACGGATGAACTTATGCTCGCCCATCACATTGCGCGAGGCTCCTGGGAGTTCGATCTCGACCTGGCCGCCGACGACGACCGGGAAATCCTTCTGAGTGAGCTGATAGTTCTTCGGGTTATCCGGGTAGAAATAGTTCTTACGGTCCCAGGAGCAGTGCTCCGGAACCGAGGCTCCGACAACCAGGCCGAAGAGAATCGATTTCTCGACCGCCTCGCGGTTCACCACCGGCAGCGTACCAGGGAGACCGAGGACGACGGGATCGACCTGCTCGTTGGGTTCCTTGCCGAAGCCCCAAGGGGACGACGCGAACACCTTGGCACGGGTGTGCAGTTGGACGTGGACCTCAAGGCCGATGACGACTTCCCAATCAGAAGGAGGTATGCTCATAGGGCGGCTTGCTGGTGGGCGAAACCGTGGGCGGCCTCGAAGAGACGGCCCGCAGCGAGGAGTTTGGCTTCGGAGAGCGGTGCTCCGACGAGATGGAAGCCGACTGGCAGGTGGCCGGACTTACCGCAAGGCACCGAGATGGCTGGGAGGCCAGCCAAGTTGGCGGGAATCGTGAAGATGTCCTCGAGGTAGAGCTGCAGCGGATCCGAGGCCTTCTCACCCACCTTGAAGGCAGGCGTCGGGACGGTCGGGGTAAGCAACACGTCGACACCAGCGAGGGCGGCGAGGTATTCCGAGCGGATTTTCGCACGAGCGCGGAGCGCACGGACGTAATAGGCATCGGCGTAACCGGCGCTGAGTACGAACGTGCCGAGCAGAATGCGGCGCTTCACTTCGGGACCGAAGCCTTCGGAGCGACTGGCGGTCATCATCTCAACCGGCGTTCCGGCGGAGGCAGACCGATGACCATAGCGGACGCCGTCATAACGGCCGAGATTCGAGGAAGCCTCGGCGGTCGCCACGACGTAATAGGTCGGCACCGCAAGGTCGGCGGAGGGCAGTTCGACCTCGGAGATCGCGCAGCCTTGGGCTCGGTAGAATTCGACGGCGGCGTTGACCGCGGCGGCGACCTCGGGAGCGACGCCCTTGCCGAGGAAGCCCTTCGGAATGCCGATGCGGAGCTTCTTGGCGTCACCGGCCGGCGTGAGCGCACGGTCGGACGGGCCAAAGCAGGTCATGTCACGCGCGTCGGCCGAGGACAGCGCATTAAGGAGGAGTTCGCAGTCTTCGATACTGCGGGCCATCGGGCCGATCTGATCGAGTGACGAAGCGAAGGCGACGAGACCAAAGCGGGAGATGAGTCCGTAGGTCGGCTTCAGGCCGACCACGCCACAATGCGAGGCGGGCTGGCGGATCGAGCCACCGGTATCGGAACCGAGCGAGAGCGGCACCAGGCCGGCCGCGAGGGCTGCGGCGCTGCCACCGGAAGAACCGCCCGGGATGCGGGCGAGATCCCAAGGATTGAACGTCTTGCGGATCGCCGAATTCTCCGTGGAGGAACCCATCGCGAACTCGTCCATGTTCAGGCGACCGTAGAGAATCGCGCCGGCGGCACGGAGGCGTTCGGCGACGTGCGAGTCGTAAGGCGAGACCAGCGGTGCGAGCATCTTGCTCGAGCACGTGAGCGGCTGGCCCTTCACCGCGATGTTGTCCTTGATCGCGACCGGGATGCCTTCGAGCGGACCCCTGCCCTGCCCGGCCTTGCGGCGGGCGTCGGAGGCGTCGGCCTGCGCGAGCACATCAGCTTGGTCGAGATACGTGAAAGCACCGACCGTTTCGTTCACCGTCTGGTAACGGGCAATGAGGGCTTCGCAGAGGGCGCGGGATGTGAGCGTGCCGGCCGCGAGACGGCGGCCGAGCTCGGCGGCGGAAAGCGCATGGGGTGCGTCAGCCATGGCTTACGATTCGTCGTCCACGACGCGCGGGACGGAGATCTGGCCGTCGCGCGAGGCGGGGGCGATGCGGGTGACGGCTTCGGCGCCGAGAACGGGACCCGGTTCATCGGAGCGGAGCGCGGCTTCGTTGACGACGCGGGCGTCGTCGATTGTCGCGGGCAGATCAGCCTCCGCCAAAGCCTGGAAGTGCCCCAGGATCTGGTTGAGCTGAGACGAGTAGAGTGCCTTCTCCTCGGCCGTAAGGCTAAGGCGGGCGAGCTTCGCGAGATGGTCGATGTCGAAACCTTCGGCCATATTAATTAGCGGCGTACGGTCCAGCCGGCGCCCTTCTCGAGCGTCGCGATGACCACGCCGAGGGCTTGGTTGGTCTCTTCGTCCGTGAGCGTGCGGGCTGCATGGCGCCAGCGGATTTCGAAGGCGAGGCTCCGGTGGCCCTCAGGCAGACCCGGGCCGGTGAAGACGTCGAAGCAGTTGACCGACTCCAGAGTGAACTCCTTACCGGCGGCCTTAGACGCGCCTTGGCGGACGCGGCTTTCAACTTCGGCGGCGGCGACGTCGATTGGGACGATAACTGCGACGTCCTTCGTGACGGGCGGGAAGGAAGAGAAGGCTTCGAAGCGCGGGATCTTACGGGCTTCGGCGAAGGCCGAGCGCGGGAAGCAGACTTCGCCAGCGATGACAGAGCTCTTCAGGCCGAGCGAACGCGTCCAGCGGAGATCAAGGACGCCGCAGGCGCCTTCCGCGGCGCGGCCACGGTCGACGAGGGCGGCGGCATGGTCAGCTTGCCAGAGACTACCGGTGGCAGCGGCGAACGAAAGACGGACCGAAGCGACGCCAGCGAGCGCGGCGGCATCCTGCAGGAGACGCTTGGCGCGGAGTGCGTCGAAGGCTTCGCGGGACTTCCAGGAACGCGTGACCGGTTCGGCGACGATCGCGAAGGCGACCGAAACGAATTCACGCACGGTGCCGTCAGCCTGCGGACGGAAGACCGTGCCAACTTCGAAGAGACCATGCGGGTCGGCGTGCACCGAGAGATTGAGTGCGAGGGCGCCAGCGAGACCCGGGACAAGCGAAGCTCGGAGGTGCGTCTGCTCAGCCGTCAGCGGGTTATCCATCGCGACCAAGGTGGCCTTATCAGCGCCGAGGGTGCGTTCGAGTTCCGCGGCGTCGCGGAGTGAGTAGTGGCAGCACTCCGTGAAACCGGCGCCCACGAGGCGGGCCGAGACTTCGCGGGTGAAGACGGACGTCAGCGCGTCCTCGTCGCCTGGCAGCGGAGCAATCGGACGGCCAGCGGGCACCTTGTCGGTGCCGTGGATGCGGATGAACTC
>CAMCWL010000056.1 GCA_945882655.1 Opitutus sp. GAS368 | reverse complement strand
GGCCCTGTTCGTGTTCTATTACTACGCGACCGGCTTCGGTATCACCCTGGGCTACCATCGCCTGTTTTCCCACATTTCCTTCAAAGCCAAGTGGCCAGTGAAGCTCTTCGTCCTCCTGTTCGGCGCCGCTTCCTTCGAGAATTCGGCCCATGATTGGTGCGCCGACCACCGTATCCACCATAAGCACGTGGATGAAGACGAAGACCCGTACGATATCTCCAAAGGCTTCTTTTATGCCCATATCGGCTGGCTCCTCTTCCGCCTCAAGCCGCCGGCACCCATCACCAACGTCAAGGATCTCGAAGCCGACCCCCTCGTCATGTGGCAGCACCGCTACGTCCAGTGGATCGGTGCCTTCGTGGGCTTCGTCTGCCCGGCCGCTCTCGGCTACGGTTACGCTGTGCTCATGGGCTACGCTAATCCTGGTATGACTGCGCTCGCCGCCTTCCTCATCGCTGGCCTGCTTCGCACGGTCATCGTCCAGCAGGGCACCTTCTGCATCAACTCGCTCTGCCACATGATCGGCCGTCGCCCGTATTCCACGGACCACAGCGCCCGTGACAGCGGACTGGTCGCGCTTCTCACCTTCGGTGAGGGCTACCATAACTATCACCACGAGTTCCAGCACGACTACCGCAACGGCGTGAAGCCCTGGCAGTTCGATCCCACCAAGTGGATCATCTGGACGCTCTCCAAGATCGGCATGACCGAAGACCTCCGCCGCGTGCCGGATTCCCGCATCATGGCCGCCGAGCTCAAGGAAAAGAGCCGCACCCTCGGTCGCGATATCGATTCCCTCGCCGCCCGCCTCGACGAACGCACCCGCGAACTCAAGGCCAAGTCAATCGCCGCCGCCCACGAGCTCGCCAAGGAACTCGCCCTCCGCGCCGAAGCCCTCAAGGAAGCCGCTACGACCAAGAGCGAAGTGGCTAAGGAAACGATGGTCGAACTGCGTGGCCTGCTCAATCAGGCGGCCTCGCATCTCGAGACCCTGCGTCGTGCTGGCGCCGGTTCGGCGGCCTAAGCGTCAATTGCTTAGGACCGTAGCCCCTGCATCAGTTCGAGGACCTTAGCCTCGATCTGAGGTAGGGCGTCGTCGGGATGGGCGAAGTCGATATCGTGCACGGTCCAGTATTCGATGCGATCAGCCCACTCCGGGTGTGACTGGAGCATCATGGCGTGGTGCTCATCCTTCTTAAGGGCGATGGTCCGATGGGCCCGTTCCAGGTCCTCCCGGCGGAGCTGGGTGGGCGCGGGGCCGGTCAGGTCGAGGGGGATGCCGAGCCCGCGGAGGCGCCTCTCGGTGTCCCGGGAAATAAGGGTGGGTTCATCTGCTACCAGAGAGGTCAGGAGGCCGCGGGAAAAGGCCCGGGCGGGGTGCCCCATGCGGGCGGCATGCCAGTTGAAAAGGGCCTCGGCATGGCGGCTGCGGTAGAAGTTCCCCGTGCAGACAAACAGGGTGAGGGGGCCAGAATCTGCGCTTGTGCGGTGGGACATGGCGGGTAGAGTCCCCGCAACCTAACCTCACTGCCATGGTACGCAATCTGTTCGTTCTCTCCCTCCTTTCCTTCGCTATCGTCGGTTGCATGGGCCCTGAAAAGGGTCCGTCCCCCGTCACTGATGGTGCCGCCTCGGACCTCGTTCCGGTCTCCGCTGGCCCGATCGCCGTGACTCCGGCTCTCGTGCCTGTCGCTGCTCCGGCCCCCACGAAGGCTGCTCCGACCAAGGGCAAGAAGCTGCCTCTCAACAGCAACAGCAGCAAGTAAGCCGCACGGCTTACATCAACGACACTTCGGTGACGAAGGTGTCGACCTGACCGGGCTCCGCAAAACGGAGCCCGTTCTTGTGTTCAGGGCTGTTGGGTGGGCCCATCCAGGGCTCGACGCAATAATACGGTGCTTCCGGGTCAGGCGTCCACGTGACGACGCTCGCCCAGCTGCCGGGAATCGCTTCTTCGCCGACCTTGAGGGTGATGTCCTCTTCGCCTGACTTCGGACCGAAACTGAGCGTGGCGGATTTGAGGTTGGTGAAGATGCAGTCGGAGAGATGCGGGTTGTCGAAGCTGATGGCCTCGGCGCCTTTGAGCTCAGCGAACGGAATCAACTTACCGTCGGCGGCGTGGCGCCACTGTTTCTTCGACG
Organism: Opitutus sp. GAS368; assembly: GCA_945882655.1. GTDB lineage: Bacteria > Verrucomicrobiota > Verrucomicrobiia > Opitutales > UBA953 > UBA953. The sequence continues at coordinate 8,324 of CAMCWL010000056.1, read as the reverse complement.
GGATCTTCACGATGTAGTCGCGCCGGCTGAGTCCCGGGTGCCACGGCAGCGTGAAGTAGAAGTGATGGCCGGCGCACCATGGCAGCGGCTGGGCGTCGCGGTTCTCGAACTCGAACGTGATGCGCAGGAAGAGCTCGAGGAAGTCGAAGCGGATCCGGAAATCATAGGCGAAGGGATAGCAGCCGCGGCCGCGCGCGTCCTGGATCATCCGCACCACCGCGTGCTTAGGGCCGCTTTCGACGATTTCGAAGGCGGAATCGCGGGCGAAACCGTGCTGCGGCATTGGGCGTTTGACGCCATCGGCGGCCTTCCAGGCGAACTTCTCGCCGTCGGCGTAGTTACGGCCCATGAACGGGAAGAGGATCGGATTACCGCCGCGGACGGGGCCGATCTTATCGAGGTCCATCGGCGCGCCTTCGGGCCAGAAGAGGATCTCGCGGTGGCCAGAAGGGACGTCGAGCTTCCAGCGGAGCAGGCGGGCGCCGCGCGTCAGGCACGTCTCGTAGGTCGAAGCGCCGACTTTCCAACGTTCCATGGGCACGCCGTTCTCTTCGTAGCTCTGCATGAGGCAGAGCAAACGACGCGGACGGCCCGAGGCAAACGCGGACTTAGCCCGCGCGCTTGGCGAAGCGGTAGTGGCAGACCATCCACTCGGCACCGCCCCGGAAGTTCCAGAGCTCGGCGCAGGCCATGAAGAACACCCGCCAGTTGGCCAGCCAGGCCTTCGCCCGATCCTCGCCGTAGGTCTGCGCGAAGATTCGCAGAATCTCTTCGCGGTGACGGTCGGTGTTCTGGAGCCAATGCTCCGAGGTCTGACCGTAGTGGCGGCCTTCGACCTCCCACTGCTGCTCGAGCTTCAGGTCGGCCTGGAAGCGGCTGGCGAGGCAGTTGGAGGGCATGATGCCGCCGGTGAAGAAGTGGCGCGACATCCAGTCGGTCGAGTCCTTGGCCGCGAAATGGTAGGCGATGTCCTTGTGCGTGAAGACGTGGAAGAACAGCTTGCCGCCGGGTTTGAGCCAGCCGCCGATGCGGCGCATGAGCTCGCCCCAGTTCTTCATGTGCTCGAACATCTCGACCGACACCACGCGGTCGAAGCGCGAGGCCTCGGCGGCGAAGATGTTCATGTCGCAGGTGATGATGCGCACGTTCTTGAAGCCACGCTTGGCGCATTCGCCTTCGATGTGCGCACGCTGAGAGGCCGAGTTCGAGACGCCGGTGATGCGGGCGTTCGGGTATTTCTCGGCCATCCAAAGGGTGAGGGAGCCCCAGCCGCAGCCGAGCTCGAGGATCTCGAGGCCGTCCGTGAGTTCCGCGCGCGCGCAGGTGCGGGCGAGCATGGTCTCCTCGGCTTCGCCGATGGTCTCGCTGCCGGACTCATAATAGCAGGAGGAATATTTCAGACGCGGGCCTAGGCAGAGTTTATAGAACGCCGCGGGGACCTCGTAATGCTGTTCGTTCGCCGCCTTGGTCTCGATGGCCACCGGCAACGTGCGGAGCTCAGCCGCGAAGGCGTCGACCTTGGCAAAGCGCGCGGCGGCGGACTCCGGACGCTCGTCCGAGAGGCGCTGCTTGAGCAGACGGCGGATGCCCCAGCGGATCACGCTGTCCGGCAGGACGTCTTTTTCGATGAGGGTATCGATCAGCGGCATGCCCACACCTTGCACGAAGACCGGGCCGCTGGCAATCCGCCGCGGTGGAAAATCAACGGCGGGGCGGGCGGGGCCAGAAGGCTGGGACGCGCGCCTGATAGTCGGCGTAGGCGGGCCCCTTCGACGTCAGGAGCTGCTGCTCCGTGAGCGGGATGCCAGTCACGCGCGTCAGGAAATAATATATCACCCCGACACAGAGCAGGCCCGGGACGCCGCGGTAGGTGCTATTATAGCTCATCAACAGGAAGCCCACCCAGACGAGCCATTCGCCAAAATAGTTGGGGTGGCGGCTCCAGGCCCAGAGCCCGCGTTCGCAGACTTGGCCCTTGTTGGCGGGGTCTTTCTTAAAGGACGCCAGCTGGGCGTCGGCGATTGTCTCGATGAGCAGGGCAAGGCCGACCACGCCGAGGCCGACCCAGTGGATGGTCTGAGCCGGGCCGGAAGCGCCGGTGGGATTCGAGGATAGGAGCGGCAGGCAGAGGATCGCGAGGACGAGCGCCTGGATGAAATAGAAATAGGCCATCTGCGCCGGCATGCGCTCACCGTGCTCGGCCCGCATCTTCAGGTAGCGGCCGTCTTCTTGGTCGAGATGCCCGAGGACGCGACCGGCGAGGTGTGTTCCGAGACGTAGACTCCAGAGCACCGTCGCGACAGCCATCAACACCCCTTGGCCGCCGAGCGGTAAGACCCAGAAGTGGATGGCGAGCATCTGCAGGCCCACGAGCGCGAAGCCGTAGGACCAGGCGACGTCGACGATGGACCAGTTATCGATCTTCTTGGCGATGAGCCAGCAGAGCGCGAAGAAGACGCAGGCTTCGCCAAGGAGGATCAGGAAATCGAGGCCGAGTTCGAAGAGGGGGCTCATGGGGCGGGAGGTTGGGGGGTGAGACGATGAAACGTGCGACGCAGGATAAGGTGCAGGAGCCAGCAGGCGAGCGGGACCGTCACGGCCCAGCCGATGAGCCCATGCAGTCCGGCCAGCCAGAACTTATCTAGGAAATCAGGGATGGAACGGTTGAACTCGCCGATGATCGCCTCCGGGGTGAGGACGAAATGCCGGGACCCCGAGAGCGTCTCGCCGAGGCGGACGAACGGCACGATGAGCAGGACCTGCAAGGGGAAGGCGGTGTGGTTGACGATCTGCATCACCACGTGGTTGAGGCGGAAGAGCCGACCCGCTGCCAGGCAGAGCAGGGTCGTCAAACCGATGAACGGGAGGATCGCGATGGCGAAGCTGACCACGACCGCGGCCGAGACCGCCTCCGGGGTCGCGCCTTGGCGGAGTTCCGCGACGAGCGGATCACGCACCCGGCGGCGCAGCCAATCGGAGACGCGTCCCATTCAGGCGACCTTACGCGTGAAGAACACCTTGCCAAGGTCGGTCTCGTCGCCGGACTGCTTCAGACAGAGCAGGGCATAGCCCGCGATGGCGAAATTACCCAGGAGCATCAGCGCCACGAACCAGCCGAGGCGGGAGGCGATAGTCTGTTCGCGCCAGGCGACGTAGAGCCAGAAGGCGAGGAAGCCGAAGTAGGCGTCGAACATCGTGGCCAGGCCCCAAGGCTCGGAGCAGACCGTCACGTAACCGCCCACGACATTGAGGCCCTTGCCCGCGTATTCAGGCAGGGAAGAGATCGAGGGGGTCACGCAGGCGTACCACGACACCCAGGTCATGGCGATGAGCACGAGGACGAAGTAGGCGAGGATGAGGCGACGGGAGGTCATGGGATGAAGATAGAGATAGGGTGGGGGGAAGGCGGGGAAAGGCAAATAGGAGGTAGGGACAGCACCACGTGCTGTCCTAAGGTGCAAAGGTGCAAATCGGCCTGCGGCCTGTGCAAAGGTGCAAACGTTAGCGGTTGGCGGTTAGCGGTTGGCGGTTGGGAACACATCAGAGGCAAAGTCGCCGATACAGGTGACGGGTGACGGCCCCCGGGGCATCGGCCTCTCAGGAGTCGGCTTTTCAGCCATCGGCCATCGGCTTCAGGATCCCGGCGCCTGAAATCCGAAATGAGTTCCTAACCGCTAACCGCTTACCGCTTCCACCTGATACATGCCTCTCTCCTTGTCACCGTGTCACCTTGCCCACGTGCCCCCTCGCTTCGGCTGTGTTCCCAACCGCTAACCGCTTACCGCTTACACCTAGGCCTGCCTACTTGGCTTTACCTTTGCCTGCTTTCTTGGCGGCTGGGGCGCCAGCTTCGCCTTTATTGGGCGTGGGCATCGGGGCGCCGGTTTCCTTGCGCCAGGCGTTCAGGCGTTCGAGTAGTTCCTTGGCCTTGTCGGGATTCGTCGTCGTGAGGTTCTTGGTCTCACCGAGGTCATCCTTGAGATTATACAGCTCGAGGTGTCCGTCTTCGAGATACTCCATCAGCTTCCAGTCGCCCATCTGGATCAGGCTCACTGGCGTCGTGCGCCATTTTCCGGCACCGGAGCCGAGGTAGCCCGGGAAGTGTTGGAAGATCGCCTCGCGCTTCAGCGTCGATGCTTTGCCGAGCATGAGCGGAAGCAGGCTTTCGCCGTCGAGGACCTGGCGCGGCTTGGCGGCACCGGAGAGTTCGAGGAGTGTCGGGAAGAGATCGACGTGCGCCGTAGGCGTGCCGAGCGCGGAGCCCGCGGGGATCTTGCCGGGCCAACGGACGATGAACGGCACGCGGACGCCGCCTTCATAGAGGCTGCCCTTGCCGCTACGGAGCGGGGTGTTGTCGGTGATGCCCCCGCCGTCCTCGTCGTCCGCAGCTTTCGCCTTCTTGTCTTTGCCTTCTGTGCCCGGTTCACGGATCAGGCCGTCGGGCCGGTCGTAGCCGCCGACGCCGCCGTTATCGCTCGCGAAGATGATCACCGTATTATCCGCGAGCTTAAGCTCCTCGAGCTTGGCCATCACGCGGCCCACGCTTTCGTCGACGCTCGCGAGCATCGCGGCGTAGGTCGGGCTATTATGTCCGCCGACACCGGGCTTACCCTTGAACTTCGCGACCAGCTCCGACTTGGCCTGGAACGGGGAGTGCACGCCGAAGTGCGGCAGGTAGAGCAGGAATGGCTTGGCCTGGTTACGCTGGATGAAGTCGACGGCCTTGTCGGTCAGGAAGTCGGCGAGGTATTGGCCCTTGGGGTAGGGCGTCTTCGGCGTCGTCTCGAAGTCGAAGTGTTTTCCTGAGGATTCGATCGCCTCGTCAAAGCCGCGCTTCGACGGATGATAGTCTGGCGTGCTGCCGAGGTGCCACTTGCCGAACATCCCGGTCGCGTAGCCGGCGGCCTTGAGCTGGTTGGCGAACGTATCGCGCTCGAGGGAGAGCTTGGTGACGTTATCGACCGGACGGAGCGGACGGGTCTGCCAGTTGAAGCGTTCGATTGAGCCGACGGTGTAGGTGCCAGTGCGGGCTCCGTATTGGCCGGAGAGCAGGGCGGAACGGGTCGGGGCGCAGTTCTGGCAGTGGTGGTGATTGGTCAAGCGCATGCCTTGCGCGGCTAGCCGATCGATATTCGGCGTCTCGTAATACTTGCTCCCGAAGGCGCCGAGGTCGGTCCACCCGAGGTCGTCGGCCAGCACGAAGATGATGTTCGGCGGACGGTCCGCGGCGATGAGCGGGCCGAAAAGACCGGCGAGCAGTAGGCCGAGGACGGGAAGAACGGGGCGCATGGGCAAAGAAGTAACCCCGACCCTGCGGCTAAGTTGCCGCGGAGGGCTCAGATTTCGAAATCCGTACCGGATTCCGACAGCGCGAGCTGCGCGACGGTGAAGCCGGTGAGCGATTTGTCGAAACGCTTCGAGACTTCGCGCCAGAGGGCCGCGACCTGAGGTCCGGACGCGCCTTTGAGCGTGATCTTGGTCTCGACGAGCTCCGGTTCCACGACCGCGAGCACCTGCTTCAGAGTGATGTCTTCGGCGTCCTTCGCTAGGCGGTAGCCGCCGGTCTTGCCGCGCTTCGAGACGACCAGGCCGCCTTCGCGGAGTTCGTTGAGTAGCTGCACGAGGTAATTCGCTGGAATGTCTTCGAGTCGGGCGAGTTCTTCGATGCGCGTCACGGCCGTGCCACGGTGGCGGCGGGCGAGCTGAGAGAGGACGCGGAGGGAGTACTCGAGTTTGAGGGAAGCTTTCATGCGCTGTGTTTAGGGCCCTGCGGAGGGGCTTTCGGTTCCGACCCTACGAGGATGAAGGTGCGGTCGGCAACCTCATCTGGGAGGATGGGGGCCTTCGGGCGGGCGAAGTAAGAGGTACCCAGGAAGCAGATACCTTGGTTCTGCACGACCTGGATCGCGCGGTCATCCCAGAGCTCGATCATCCCGAAGTCCTTCTTGTCGGTGACCTCGAGTTCCGGGAGCCCGTTGGCCTTGAGCCAAGCCTGCGTGGCCGCGAGACCTTCCGGGTCACCGGCGCGGGCCGTCATGATCTTCACGCGCATGCCTTTCTGGAGCCACTGCTGGACGCGGCGCATCATCAGCGGCACCGGCGGACCGATATGGCTCATGCCCTGCCAGGAGGTCGCTTCGGCCAACGTGCCGTCGAGATCGACGCCGATCCAGCCCTGCTGGTTAGCCGGACGGGTGGAGGCGACGCGTTCAGCCGGCACGGGCTCGTCCGGCGCCTGGCTAAGGTCGACGGCGGGCGTCTTCGGAGCGAAGAGAGAACGAAGCCACGCGAACATGCCCTGACGGTAGGGATTGGAAGGGAAGGGGCAAGAGTGGAGGCGGCCTTCGGCCGCGGGGGAACTGCTGGCATGGTGAACGGCTGCGAAGCAGTCGCGGCTTGAGGCCGCGTGGGGATCTGCTGGCAGGCTGGCATGCTGCGAAGCAGAGGCAACTTGGCAGGTGGCGGGAGATGCGTGGAGGTTAGGATGCGCCGCATCGGTTTATTCACCTCTGGGTATTTCCCTGAGTTGAGGCAGTTGTGTCCATGGAAAGCCTGTCGCCATGTCCCCCGCCTGGGTGTCGGAGTTGACGGAGGAGTTCGCGCGGTCGTTTCGACGCTCGCGCAAGCGTCATGAGGCCAGCTGCGATGGCGCGTTAACCCGCTTGCAGCACTTTCAGGACCGATGGCTGAATAATCCGCAACTCGCACCGGGCTTTCATTTGCCGGGCTGGGTTCATCCCGAAGGGAAGGGCGTCTTAGCGGTCGACCAAGGGACGAAAGGTAATTTAGCGGCCATCAGGCTTTATCTTTACCTCGATCATCCCTCACGGCGCATCTGGCTCCTGCGGACGGGTGACAAGCAGAGTCAATATGCAGATATTGCATATTGCCACGCATGGGTCGAGCGGTTCAAATCAGGACATGGCCACGCGCACGACTAAGTCCCGCCAGCACCGCGACGTCTTCACGCTCGCGGCTAGTCTTGGTTATACGCCGAAGGCGGTGGCCGGGTTGCGGCAAAAAGTCGCCGACACCGATTTCACAGCCCAGCTCGAGGCGCGCCGGCAGTCGGCCGGGCTTACTCAAGCGGAAGTGGCCCGGCGCATGGGGGTGACGCAGTCGACGGTCTCCCGCCTGGAGTCAGATCGCTGGCAAGATCTCCGGCTCGGCGAACTGGATGCTTACCTGCGAGCGATTGGTAGCTAAGCTGCCCAGTCACCCTTAACGAGAGGGCAGAGTCGGTGACTATGAGGGGGCAGCACCGCTTGCTGTCCTAGGTGCAAAAGTGAGATGCAACGTTTCGGGTGGCGGGTGGCAGCCCCGGGTTGCTGGTGGCGGGTCGGGTAGGGATGCGATGACAGCGCATCCGCCTGTCTTGAGGTAGGGTTGAGCGCCCTCGCTCAACCGCGGCTGACCAAGGGTGGTCAGCCCTACCCATGCCGAGGCCATCGCTTTGCCGTTCATGACCCACGCGCCTACGCCCCGCGCCGATGGGCTGTATCAGTTTTAACAATACTCACTTCTGCCGAGGGTGTGATACAATCAGCTCCATGAAAAAGCTGGCAAGATTCCTAGCCGAAATGGTGGTTCACCACATCTTCCCGGCCGTCGTCTTCACCATAGTATTTTTTAAGGCCCTGCAGGTTATGATGCCCAATCCCGGCGACGGCCTTGGGCAGGCTTTAACGGCCTTTATTTATTTTATCCCAGGCCTCCTGGTTTGGATACTTGTCTGGAACGCCGTCAGGATGCTCTTCAAGACGGACAGTGAGCCGGCTGATTCTCCTGATGAGCCACCCCTCGATTCGCCCGAGCCGATAAAGTTAAGCGTAGAGGTCGAGGAGAGCGCCAAGGGTACTCCGATCAAGGATGTCGCGACGGATAAGCCGGGCAGCTCTGCAGGGGTTTGGATGGCATGGTTTTGGGGGTTAGTGGCGGTGGGGTGGTTCGGGTTTTTTGCATGGATGCTCAGTCGTTAAGCATCCCACCCCCAAAGACAGCACTGTCGTGACGCGGTCCCGACCCTACCTCTGCGTCTCATCGACTCAGCACTCGATGCAGTCCTCTGCGCAGTCATCGACTCAGCCCTCCTGCTTGTTCGCGAATGTGTTCCCAACCGCTAACCGCCAACCGCTACTACCTTTCACGCGCGGTCGCCGCGCGTGAACAGGGTGCTCGGGGCGGGGGTCGAACCCGCACACCTTGCGGCGCTAGAACCTAAATCTAGTGTGTCTGCCATTCCACCACCCGAGCAAAACCTGTGAGCTGAGGTTTGCGCGTCGGGCGACGGAGGCAAGCGCTTACGCTAAGCGACCGAGGGGCGA
>CAMCWL010000055.1 GCA_945882655.1 Opitutus sp. GAS368 | reverse complement strand
CGAGCGGGCGGACACCTTTGTCCTCATCGACGATGAATTGAATCAAGAGCGGTGCGATCCGGGCATCGTCGAACTGGGCGAGGGCGGTGATCGCCGGTCCGCGCAGCGCGCCGGCCTTAGCGAGGTCGAGGATGGCCGGAAGCGATTCGAGGTCGCGGATCTGGGCGAGGTTGCCGAGGACGCGGGCGCGTTCAGGCACGGGTGCCTTGGGGTTGAGAAGGGTGGCGCGCAGTTGATCCAATGCCGAGGCGTTGCCGAAGGTCACGGCGATCTGGCGGGCGCTGCTGCGGACCTCATTCGAGGGGTGCTTGGCAAGTTCGGCGTACAGCTTGGGCCAGGTGGCGGGTTCTTTGAGGCGAACCTGTCCGACGAGGCCGTCCTTGATGCCATTGAGGAAGGTGGCGCGGAGCTGGTCGTTCGCGGCGAGCAAGGCTTGGCTCAGGACTTCGAGCTGTTCGCCTTTCGCACCGGGTTCGACCGCCGCGGTGGCGAGACGACGCGCGGTGAAGTTCGCGAGTTTGCCGAAGGGGGTCTTCTGGGCGAGGGCGAGTCCGCGGGCCGGATCGGCGGCGACGGCGGGCTCGAGGGCGTACCAGAGCAGGAACGGGATGTTCTGGTCAGCGACGTCCTCGGCATTTAGCGCGAGCGGCTCGAGCCAGCTCCAGCGGTCGGCCAGCGGCAGGCGCTGGGCGGCGGAGGCGATGCGACGACGCACGACGGGGGAAGGGTCTTTCTGGCTGAGCTGGACGATGCGATCGTAGAGGATCGCCGAAGGCTTGCCGCCTTCGGTGGCGCAAGTGATGGCCCAGCCGCGGACGGCGGCGCTCTTGGCTTCAAGCGTGCGGAGCAGGTTGGCTTCGGTGAGGGCGCTCTGAGCGTGCAGCGTCCAGAGGGCGCGCAGCTGGCGGGTGTCGTCGGCGTTCTCGAAGAGGATCTTCTCGAGCGCGGCGGTAGTGGTCGCGTTGGCACCGCGCTCCTGGAGGAGGCGTCGGGCGTGGCGGACGTACCAATCGTTGGCGTTGAGGTGATGGGCGACCAGTTCGGCGTCGGAAAGCTTGGCGAGGTCGACCTTCACGGGCTTCACGGCATCGGTGACGATCTTATACATGCGGCCGTTGGAGCGATCGGTGAATTCCTTCTGCTGGTGGCAGGGGACCTTGTCGTACCAGTCATTGATGAAGACGCCGCCATCCGGACCGTACTGCGGGGAGAGGCCGCGGAACCAGCGGTCGGAGCTTACGCCGAAATCGACCTTCTTCTCGCTGCGATAACCGCTGCCCTTCGGGATCATCGTCTCGCAACGGATCTTGTTCATGTGGATGTCATGGAAGAAGAACTGATCGCGCCATTCGGCGGGGAAGGCGCCGCCGAGGTACACCATCGCGCCGGCGTAGGCGGCTTTCTCGTAGCGACCCCAGGCGATGGTCTTGATGTCTTCGTAGGTGTGCGTGTCCGGGTGCGTGCCGGCCTGGCGCTGGTAGCGGGCGCCCTGGATGGCGTGCCACATGTGCGGGATGACGCAGGCCTCGAAGAACGCTTCGCCGTGGTCGTTCCAATCCACGCCCCACTGGTTGCTGCCGCCTTCGCACCAGCGTTCGAAGACCTTGCGCGTCGGGTGGAAGCGCCAGACAGCGGCTTCGACGAGGATGCGCTCGCTGTCCGGGGTGCCGGGCTTGCCCACTCGGGAGCGATTGAAGATGCCGTGCGTGCCGTAGAGCCAGCCATCCGGACCCCAGATGAAGTCGTTCAGGGTCTCGTGGGTATCTCTGCCCTCCCAGCCATCGAGCATGACCTGCGGTTCACCGGCGGGCTTGGGTTCATCGCCGTCCTTGATCGGGATGAAGAGCAGGTTGGGCGGAGAGCCGAGCCAGACGCCGCCGAAGCCGACGGCGATCCCGCTGGAGAAGGTGGCCTTGTCCCAGAAGACCGTCTGCTTGTCGAAGGTGCCGTTGCCCTTGGTGTCCTCGAGGACGAGGATGCGATCCTTGGCCACGCCAGGGCTGGCCGGGTAGTTGGTGCACTCGACGATCCAGAGGCGACCGCGGTCATCGATGGTGTAGGCGATGGGCTGCACGATCTTGGGCTCACCGACGACCAGCTCGACGCGGAAGCCCGCGGGGACCTTGAGTGCGGCGGCGGTGCCGGCCGGAGAGAGCGCGGGCTCGCTGGCGGTGGGCCGGTTTTTATCGTTGAGCGGTTCGTAAGCCGCGTGGACGAGGGTTGCGCAGAGCGCGAGCGCGAGGAGGGTACGCATGGATGATTTTAAGGGGGATGAAGAAAGGATGAGACCGCAAATTCCAATATTGGCAGGATTACGACCCGTGTCGTTTCGGTCACATTGATATTTTAAATGAGGAAACGTGATGTTCTTGGTTCCTTGTTCCTCGTTCAGGGAATAACAGCTCTCAGGTCCAGGGTCTCGGCCGTCAGGTCCCGGGTTCAGGTGTTCGGCACCAGGTACAAGTTCAGACCCGCACCCGTGCCCGATACCCGACAGCCGAGACCTGTGACCTGAGATGATTATCCTACCCGCCAACCGCTAACCGCCAGCCGCCAAAACCTAACTCGTCTACGCGATGATATCGCGGACGACTTTGCCATGCACATCCGTGAGCCTGAATTGGCGGCCTTGGAAGCGATAGGTGAGGCGTTCGTGATTGATACCGAGGCAGTGAAGAATCGTGGCCTGAAGATCGTGGATGTGCACAGGGTTCTCCTGGGTGTTAAAACCGAAGTCGTCGGTACTGCCGAAGGACATGCCGGGCTTGATGCCGCCGCCGGCCATCCAAATCGAGAAGGCCTTGCCGTGGTGGTCGCGCCCGTACTTCTCGCGATTGGCCCCGCCTTGGGCGTAAGGGGTGCGACCGAACTCGCCGCCCCAGATGACGAGGGTGTCGTCGAGCATGCCGCGTTGTTTGAGGTCCTTGACCAGCGCAGCCGCGGGTTGGTCGACATCTCGGGCCATCTTGGGCAGCTGATCCTGCAGGCTGCCATGGTGATCCCAGTCGCGGTGGTAGAGTTGGATGAAGCGCACACCTTTCTCGGCGAGACGTCGGGCGAGCAGGGCATTGCGGGCGAAGGAGCCCGGAGTATTTACTTCCGGACCGTAACTTTCCATGACCGTCTTACTTTCGCCCGTGAGGTCCATGAGTTCGGGGACACTGGCCTGCATGCGGTAGGCCATCTCAGCTTGGCTGATGCGCGCGGAGATCTCGGGGTCACCCGCGGCGGCAAGGTTGAGTCGATTGAGTTCGTTCGCGCCTTCGAGGAGGGTCTTGCGCTGCTCGCGCGTGAGGCCTTCGGGATCGCGCAGATAAAGCACCGGTTCGCCCGCGCCGCGGAACTGGACGCCTTGGTGAGCGCTGGGCAGGAAGCCACTGCCCCAGAGGCGTGCGAGCAGGCCCTGGCCGGAGCGCTCTTTGTTGGTCGAGACGAGCACGACGAACGACGGGAGGTTGTCGTTCATGCGGCCGAGGCCGTAGTCGGTCCAAGCGCCCATGCTCGGACGGCCAGGCAGCTGGCTCCCGGTCTGGAAGAACGTAATCGCGGGGTCGTGGTTGATGGCGTCCGTGTGCATCGAACGGATCACGCAGATGTCGTCGGCGATCCCACCGATGTGCGGGAGGAGTTCGCTGATCTCCGTGCCGGCTTGTCCGTGTCGGGTGAACTTGAAACGGCTCGGTTGGCAGGCGAGGCGGGCCTGCGATGCCACCATGCCCGTGATGCGCTGGCCGCGGCGAATGGAGTCCGGGAGATCCTTGTCGAACTGGCGTTCGAGCTCGGGCTTAGGATCCAGCAGGTCGAGGTGCGAGGGGCCGCCGGATTGAAAGAGGCAGATGACGCGCTTGGCCTTGGGGGCGAAGTGGGGCAGGCCGGGCAGGCCGTTGATGTGCGGATCGCCAGAAGTGCTGGTCGAAGCGCAGCCACCTAGTAGGTGGGCAAGGGCACCGGCGCCGAGTCCGAGTCCAGCTTTCTCCAGGAACTCGCGCCGCGAATGCATGTTCTCGTATTGATGGCAGGACATGGCGGTCAGTTTTTGGTGATGGTTTCGTCCAGCGTCAGGATCATGTTCGCGACGCCACCGGCGGCGGCGAGTTCGACGGCAGAAAGCGCGGGATCGGGCACGGAGACACCAACCTTGATCAGCTTGGCGGCGTCGTCAGGTCGGGCGGCGAAGTCGGCGCGAAGCTTGGCGTAGGTCCGGGTCAGTACTTCGGTCTCGGCCGCGCGTGGGGCGCGCCCGGTAGCGAGGCGGAACGCGAAGGTCGCGCGGGAGGTGTCATCGGCTCCGCCTTCCTTGAGCATGCGCTCGCCGAGTTTGCGAGAGGACTCGAGATAGCCGGTCTCGTTCCAGAGCACCAAGGCCTGCAGGGGCGTGTTGGTGCGGGAACGCCGGGCACTGCAGAATTCGCGGTCGGGTGAATCGAAGGTCAGCATCGCCGGATGCGGCACGGTACGTTTCCAGAAGGTATAGAGGCTGCGGCGGTAGATCTCGTCACCTTTGCCGAGTTCCCAAGTCGTGCTGGGGTAGGGGGCGTCGACGACGATTCCTTTGTAAAGGCTTTCGGGCTGGTAAGGACGTACGCTCGGGCCGCCGATTTTCTCGGCAAGCAGGCCAGAGACGGCGAGGGCTTGGTCGCGGATCTGCTCGGAGGTCAGGCGGACGCGTGGGCCGCGGGCGAGCAGGCGGTTCTCCGGATCACGGGCGTAGAGTTCGGGTGAGGCGTCGCTGGTCTGACGATAAGTCGAAGAGAGTACCACCGACTTGAAGAAGCCTTTCACGTTCCAACCGCCATCGACGAAATCGCGCGCCAAGGTATCAAGCACCTCGGGGTGGCTGGGCCACTCGCCTTGGGTGCCGAAATCTTCGACACTCTTGACCAACCCGACGCCGAAGAGCTGGGCCCAGAAGCGATTCACGACCACGCGGGCGGTGAGGGGGTGCTGGGGCTGCAGGAACCAACGCGCCAGGCCGAGGCGGTTCTTCGGGGCGTCGGCGGGCCAAGGGGCGATCAGCTGTTCGGGGACGCCGGCGTCGACCTTCTCACCGAGGGCGTCGTATGAGCCGCGATTCAGCACGTAGGCCTGACGAGGGGTCGGCATCTCTTCCATCACCATCGTCGTGGGCAGGGTGCGGACGAACGCGAGGCGCTCGGTCCAGAGCGTGTCGCGTTCGGCCTGCAGGGCCTGGAGACGTCCCGTGTGACGTCGGGCGATGCTGCGGTCGGCCGCGACCCGCTGTTCGGGGGTGAGCTTATCGGCCGACTGCAGCCAGTAGGCGTGGCGGATCTGCGCGGGTTTGAGGACGGAGGGGTAAGTGCGGAAGCCGCTGACCTCGCCATCGAAGGGCTTGGCCTTGCCGTCGGCGCCGAGCAGCCAGTCTCGCTTGGCGGGGGCGCCGGACACACCGTCATGGCGGATCTGCGTGGGCACTTCCTCGCCGTCGACGAACAGCGCGATGGTCGAAGCGTTTTCCGAGCCTTGGATGCGCACGGCTACCTGATGCCAGTTTCCGGGGCGGATCTTCGCACCGACCGTGCGGACAATTGTTGCGTAAGCTGGGTAGCGCTGGCTGGCGGCCCACTCCAGTTCGTCGCCAACGAGGCGTAGTTCGCGCCCGCCGCCGTAGCTGACCGCGGCGGGGTTGCCTGATCGGTCCAAGGCGCTGATGATCGGGGCGTCAGGCGAGGCCGTCTTCGCCTTGAACCAGACTGAGAGGGTGGTGCCGCGTTTGGGGTCCACATCGGCGTCCTTGGCGAGGAGGCGGGCTTCGGTCGGCTTAGCTGGCTTTGGCGTCTTGGGCAAAAGCTTGGCGTCTTCGGCGATTAGGCGAGTGCGCAGGTCGGCGGGGATGGACACTGATTCGGGCCAGGCGCGTAGGGCGATGTCGATCGCCTTCAGTCGCTCATCCATCTCGCGGCGGCGTTTGATCTGCTCGGGAGTCGGCGTGACGAGCAGGGGCACCGCATTGGCAATGCGGCCGTCTTCTCCGTATTCGAGTACGTTGTTAAAGAACGCGAACATCCGGTAGTAGTCCTTCTCGCCGATCGGGTCGTATTTATGGTCGTGGCAGCGGGCGCATTCCATCGTCAGGCCGAGCAGGGCGGTGCTTGTCGTGCGGACGCGGTCGGCGACGTATTCGACACGATACTCCTCGTCGATAATGCCGCCTTCGCTGTTGATGACGTGGTTGCGATTGAAGGCCGTGGCCAGCCTCTGCGCGTCCGTCGGATTCGGCAGCAGGTCGCCGGCGAGCTGTTCGGTGATGAATTGGCTGAAGGGGGCGTTATGGTTGAAGGACTCGATGACCCAGTCGCGCCAGCGCCACATCGAGCGGGCGGAGTCGTTGTTAAAGCCATGGGTGTCGGCATAGCGGGCGACGTCGAGCCAGTCCTGGGCGAGCCGTTCGCCGAAGCGGGGGGAGCCCAGCAGACGCTGGGCGGCCGTCATATAGGCGAGGTCTCCGCGCTGACCGACATCAGCCTCGAAGGCCGCGATCTCCGCCGGCGTGGGCGGCAGGCCGGTCAGGTCGAAGGAGGCGCGGCGCAACCAGGCGGAAGGCTTGGCCTCAGGCGAGGGCTTGAGCTTCTCGGCCTCGAGCTTCGCCAGGACGAAGTGATCGAAGGGCTCACGGGACCAGGACTTGTCGGCAACCTTCGGTGCGGGAGATTTTTCAGGCGGCACGAAGGCCCAGTGCTTCTCGTAGGCCGCGCCTTGGGCGATCCAGCGGCGGATGAGTTCGATCTGCGCCGGCGTGACCTTGCGGTTGGATTTCGGCGGCGGCATCTGCTCGTCGGCGTCGTGTGAGAGCAGGCGTTTCAGCATCTCGCTCTGCTCCGGCTTGCCCGGGACGACCGCGATGACGCCGTCGTGGGCCTTGATCGCCTCATCGCGCACGTCGAGCCGCAGGCCGGCTTCACGGTGCTTCGGGTCCTGGCCGTGGCAGTAGAAGCAGTTCTCTGAGAGGATTGGGCGGATGTCGCGGTTGAAGCGGATATCCTCGGCGGAGAGGCCGCAGGCCATGGCGAGGAGAGCTAGGACAGCACGTGGTGCTGTCCCTACCTCGATACGCTTGCCGCCCGAACCCGTGGTCGTCACGCGAGGATCTGCTTCACGACGTGGCCGTGGACGTCGGTGAGACGGTAGTCGCGGCCTTGGAAGCGGTAGGTGAGGCGTTCGTGGTCGAAGCCGAGGAGATGCATGATGGTGGCCTGCAAGTCGTGGACGTGGACCTTGTCCTTCACGCCAGCGAAGCCCATCTCGTCGGTCTCGCCGAACTGGAAGCCGCCCTTAACGCCACCACCGGCCATCATGACCGAGAAGCAGTCCGGATAGTGGTCGCGGCCAAGGACGTCGCCCTTGGAGGTGCGGCCTTCGCGGAACGGAGTACGGCCGAATTCGCCGCCCCAGACGACGAGGGTGTCCTCGAGTAGTCCCCGTTCCTTGAGGTCGTTGATGAGCGCCATGACGGGCTTGTCCGTCGCGGCCATCTTGGCGGTGAGGCCGCCGCGGATATCTTCTTTGGGATTGGTGCCGTGGAAATCCCATCCCCAGTCGAAGAGGTGGACGAAGCGTACGCCTTTCTCGACGAGACGACGGGCGAGGAGGCAGTTGTTGGCGAAGCTGGCCTGACCCGGCTGCGCACCGTAGGCTTCGAGCGTCGCGGGCTTTTCCTTCGAGATATCCATGACCTCGGGCACGCTGGCCTGCATACGGAAGGCGAGTTCGTATTGGGCGATGCGGGTGACGGTCTCGGCGTGGCCAAGTTCGTCCTGCTGGCGCTGGTTGAGCGAGTTGAGGGCGTCGAGCGTGGCACGACGGAGGTCGCGGGTCATGCCAGGCGGATCGTTGGCGAAGAGCACGGGGTCGCCCTTGCTGCGGCACTGTACGCCTTGGTAGACGGACGGGATGAAGCCCGAGCCCCAGCAGCCTTGCCCGCCGCTGGGCTGGACGCCGTTGGAGATCATCGTGACGAAGCCCGGGAGGTCCTGGTTCTCGGTGCCGAGTCCGTAGGTGGCCCAGGAACCCAGCGAGGGACGGCCTTGGCGGTTATGGCCCGTGAACAGGAGCAGTTCCGCCGGCGCGTGGTTGAACTGGTCGGTGTGCATCGCCTTCACGAGCGTGACGTCGTCGGCGATCTTGTGGAAATTCGGCACGGCATCGCTCATCCAGAGGCCTCCCTTGCCGTACTGCTTGAACGTCCGCGGCGAGCCCATGAGCTTCGGCACGCCAGTGGTGAAGGCGAAGGTGCGTCCTTTGAGGAAGGAGTCCGGGCAGTTCTCGGCGTTGCGCTTCACCAGCTCCGGCTTGTGGTCGAAGATGTCCAGGTTGGGAGGGCCGCCGGACATGTGCAGGTAGATCACGCGCTTGGCCTTGGCCTTGAAGTGCGGTTTACGCGGGGCGAGCGGATTGTCGTTGGCGGACGGCGCACCGAAGGCGTCCGCCTGCATCGCGTGGAGGGCGATGGCGCCGAGGCTGAACTGACCGACACTGCTTAGGAACGTGCGGCGGGTCTGGAGGCTGAGCTGGGCTTCGCGAAGAGGGTTCATCTCGAAAGGGGTAGGGGTGGGGATAGGTGTAGGCCTGATGGCTCAGCGGCGCATGAGGAACTCGTCGAGATTCATGATGACGCTGCTGACGGCGGTCCAGGCGGCGAGGGCGGGGAGGTCCGTGCCTTTGTCGGCTGGGCCGAGCGGCTGCGTGGCCATCTGCTCGGCGAGTTTGGCGTCGGCGCGGTAATCCTTGAGGGAGCGCGCGAGCAGGGTCTGCAATGTGGCGAGTTCCGTGGCGTCGGGCTCGCGGGCGAGACAGAGCGCATAAGCACGGCGGAGGCGGGCTTCGTCCGTGGCGCCTTCCTTCATCAGGCGGCGGGCGAGGGCTTGGCTGGCTTCGATGAACACCGGGTCATTCAGCGTCACAAAGGCCTGCAGGGGAGTATTGGAGCGGTCACGGCGGATCACGCAGGTCTCGCGGTTCGGCGCATCGAAGGTCGCGAAGCTCGGGTAAGGCGTGCTCCGGCGGGTGTCGGTGTAGACGCTGCGGCGATGGCGGTCTTCGCCGGTGCTGGTCTGCCAGTCACCCGAGCCGCCGAAGGCGATGCTGAGGCCCATGTTCGGGCGCATCGGCCGGACGGGCGGACCGAACATCTTGGCGCTGAGCAATCCGCTCACGGCAAGGGCTTGGTCGCGCAGCATTTCGCCGGAGGGACGGAAGCGCGGACCACGGGCGACGAAACGGTTATCGGGATCCTGCTCGTTGCGCTTACTGTTGGCGGCGGAAGTTTGGCGATAGGCACGGGTGTTCAAGAGGAGCGTGAGCATCTTCTTCGTGTCCCAGCCACTCTCGACGAACTCGGCGGCGAGCCAGTCGAGCAGTTCGGGATGGAAAGGGAGGTCGCCCTGGCTACCGAACTCTTCGCTCGAACGCACGATGCCGACGCCAAAGACGGTCTCCCAGAGGCGGTTCATCGTCACGCGGGCGGTGAGGGGGTTGTCGCGATTGGTAATCCAATGCGCGAAGCCGAGGCGGTTCTTGGGCGCGGAGTCGTCCCAGCGGGCGAGGTGGGTTGGTACGCCTTCGTCAACCTGGTCGCCGAGGGCCTGCCAGTTGCCGCGGAGTTGGATGAAGGTCTTGCGACGTTTCTCTGCGGCGAGATCCTGCATGATCGGCACGGTCACCGGGGCGCTCTGGGCGATCTTCTGCTTGAGGCTGTCGGCAGCGGCGCGCTGGGCCTTGGTCGCCGGCGAGACATTGCGGACGTAGTAATCGGAGAGGAGTTTATCCTGGGCCTTCGTGCGCTTCTCTTTCGGGGTGTCGAGGGCGGCCTTGAGCGGTTTTTCGGTCAGCTTCGGTCCCTTGGCCAGCCACGCGTCGTAACCGGCGAGCCAGGCGGGGTCCGGCTTCTTGAAGGCTGCTTCGGCGGCGGCGCTATCCTTCGTCCACTGGTCGCGCTGCGCTTTCACGCCCGGCGGGTAGATCTCGTGGAGGGGCGACTCGTCGCGCTTATCACTATCGGCGCTCTGGTTGAGGAAGGCGTAGGAACGGAAATATTCGTCGATCGTGATCGGATCGTACTTGTGGGTATGGCACTGCGCGCAGGCCATGGTGGTACCCATGAAGACCGCGTAGGTGGTGTTGACGCGGTCGATGACGGCGGCGTTACGGAATTCTTCGTCGCTCGTGCCGCCTTCGTTCTGGGTCATCGTATTGCGATGGAAGGCCGTGGCGATGAGCTGGTCTTCGGTCGGCTTGGGCAGCAGGTCGCCGGCCATCTGCTCGATGACGAATTGGTCGTAGGGCTGATTCTTGTTGAGGGCCTTGATGACCCAGTCGCGGTAGGCCCAGATGACTCGGCCGGGGTCGGAGGGATAACCGGCGCTATCGGCATACCGGGCGAGGTCGAGCCACTGACGGGCCCAATGTTCGCCGTAAGCGGGCTTGGCGAGGAAATGGGCGACGATGTCCGCGTGCTTGGCGCCGGTGAGTTTTGCGACTTCTTCGGGCGTGGGCGGCAGGCCGGTGATGTCGAGGGCAAGTCGGCGGATCAGGATGGACTTGGGCGCTTCTGGCGACCAGGTCAGGCCTTCTTTCTTTTGGCGGTCAGCGAGGAAGGCGTCGACGGGATTGGTTTCGCCGTTCTTCGGCACGGA
>CAMCWL010000054.1 GCA_945882655.1 Opitutus sp. GAS368 | reverse complement strand
AAGGCGCGAGCCGATCCGCCATGAGCCTCGAGCGCAGCTTCATCCAGTCCGGCAATCCAGGCGTCGAGCGCGACGAACTTGTCGACGGATTTCGGGAATTCGCGGGCGACGTCCGCCAGCAGGGCTTCGTAGTCGTTATTTAGACGCAGGTTCTTGCCGGCCATGGTCACGCGAGAGCCGAGCTGAGGACAAAGATCGAGCTCCTCGCGGCGGATGCGCAGCTGGCGCATCAGCTTGACCAACGGCGCGCCCTTCGCGCCTTCAGGCACCCAGTTCGTCAAGGCATGCAGGCCGACGTCGTACTTCCGCTTACCACGGGCATAGAAGGAATTGAGCCCGCCCGCGGCGTTGTGCCGCTCGAGCACCAGGACCTTGCGACCGAACATTCCCAGGCGGACCGCGGCGGCGAGACCGGACATGCCGGCACCGATGATGACGGCGTCGTAATGGGCGGGGGAGCTGGACACGGGGCTAAGGTCGCAGAAGTCGCCGACAGGTCAAGCGACGGCCTCAGGGCGTCGTGATGCGGATGACCTCCGCCGCTGCGTGTGTGACCTGCTGGGCCGTAATGCGGGCGAGGGCCCGGTCCATGCGCGCGAGATAGTCAGCACGGAGTTCGCCCGCGAACATCGTAGTGTCGACGCGAACCACTCG
Source organism: Opitutus sp. GAS368 (assembly GCA_945882655.1). Classification (GTDB taxonomy): domain Bacteria; phylum Verrucomicrobiota; class Verrucomicrobiia; order Opitutales; family UBA953; genus UBA953. The sequence continues at coordinate 10,079 of CAMCWL010000054.1, read as the reverse complement.
ATTGACCGTACCCCACGGACGAGCGCGGGCGTAATCGGAGGGTCCGAAGACGCCGACTACTGGGGTGCCGACCGCCGCCGCGAGCTGCAAAACGGACGAATCCGCACCGAGGAATAGACGCGACTCCTTGATGAGTCGGGCGAGCTGTGAAAATCGGAGGCGGCCGCCGGTCGACATCGCCACTGGTCCGATCAGCCCGCACAGTGCCTCAGCCATGATACGCTCGGCACCGCCGGGTCCGGCAGAGATGACGATACGTTCGACCGCACGGGAAGCGATGAGCTCGCGGGCGACCGAGGCCCACTTATCGATCTCGAGAATACGCTCGGGGCGCGTGGCGCCAGGGTGAATGACCGCGAAACGTCCTTCCTCGAGCATCATACCGTGCTCCTGCATCCGCGACGCGGCAAACCACATCGCCGGTGTCTCGGCATGAAAGCCTAGGACACGCGACATCACCTCATGATCGCGAGCGGCCTCATGCGGATCGACGACGGAGCCGAAGACCTGCTGGTGCATCAGCGGGCGGAGATAGAACGGGGCGTGGCCGCCGCAGGCACGAACGGCTGCGCCGCTCAGTGCCACCAGACGGTTCGCTAAAGAGTGACCGCCCAGAGCAATGGCGAAGTCGAAGCGCTGGCGCCGAAGCCGGGAAATAAGCGCCAAGACCGAACCCTCATCGCCAAAGCCGATGGTCTCGACGACCGCAGGACAACCCTCGAGGGCAACCTCGGAGCCGGGCGAGGTAACGAAGGTGATCTGCGCGCCAGGATGCCGTTCGCGAATCGTACGCAAGCCCGCCGTCGAGGCCAACGCACCGCGCAGACCGGTGAACTTGACGACCAGCAGGCGCATCTCAGACGAGATTCTTGGCTTGGTTATCCCACAGACGACGGAACAGCTCCGAGGAGGCGTAGACCGCCTCGCGTGTGCCGTCGGCGACAATCCGCCCATCGTCAAAGACTAGCACGCGATCCACATCGCGAATCGTGCTGAAGCGGTGAGCGACGATGAGTGTCGTTCGGCCCTTCATCAGCAGCGCCAGCGACTGCTGGATGCTTCGCTCAGTATCCGTATCGAGCGCAGAAGTGGCTTCATCGAGAATGAGAATCGGTGCATCCTTGAGGAAGGCACGGGCGATGGAGACGCGCTGGCGCTGGCCGCCGGAAAGACGTCCGCCGCGCTCGCCGACCTTGGTCAGGAAGCCTTCAGGCTGAGCCTCGATGAACTCGAACGCGCCGGCCAGACGGGCGGCCTCGCGGACTTCCGCATCGGTGGCGGCGGGCCGCCCGAGACGAATATTCTCCAGGATTGATTCATTAAAGAGAACGGGCTCCTGCGAGACCAACGCGATATTGGCGCGCAGGTCGGCCTGACGCACTTGGCGGAGATCATGTCCATCGATGAGAATCGAGCCCTGCTGCGGGTCAAAGAAACGCGGCACCAAGTTAACGAAGGTACTCTTGCCGGCACCGCTGGGGCCGACGAGCGCGACAGACTGTCCAGCGGGGATCTTCAGCGTCACGTCCACCAGCACCGGGTCGGCGCCATAACGGAAGGTGACGCCGCGCATCTCAAGGTCACCGCGGATACGGGCAAGCGGACGCGCGTCAGGCGCGTCATCGACCTCAACCTTAGCGAGGATGACCTCCTCCAGACGGACAAGGCCGGGGGCGGCCATGCTCAGGCGACTACTCACATTACCCAGACGTTTGATTGGGCCATAGGCGAAATAGAAGGCGATGATGAGCGAAATGAGTTCGCTCATAGAGAAGCCGTTCATCGCCCCGACAGCGATGGCCGCAGAAATCCCAATGGCGGCGGTGATTTCGACTAAAGGCGAAAGGGCTTTCTCGTAGCGCACCAGCTTGCCCTGGATACGCAGGCCTTCCTGACTGGCCTGATTGAAGCGCTTGGCTTCGCGTTCCTGCAGGCCGTAGGCACGGACCTCGCGAGCCGACTGCAGGTTCTCAACCGCGATGCTGTTCAGGTCGGAAGCGGATTCCATCCCCTGGCGCATGCGGGTCTGGATGCGCACCGCGACGCTGCGCACGAGCAAGACTGCAGCTGGGACGACCAAAAGGCAGGCTAGGAACCAATAACCGCTGTCGTGGGAAAAGCAGATGAAGACCACATAGGCTAAGGCGAAGACCATCGACAGAGGCTGGACGATGAGGTCATTCGACACGTCAACCAGCACTAGCCGCACCGAATTGGCGTCGGCAATGAGGCGTGAAAGCAGGTCTCCGATCGAGAGCCGCCCGAAGAAGCCGAGATGAAGCTGCTGCAGTTTGGCGAAAACGTCGCGACGCACAGCCTCGATCACGCGCAGGCCAGCGAGATTGAGGAGGTAAGTTGAAAAGAATTCGCCGAGTCCGCGGATGAGCATGACCACGGGGAGGAACGCGACGGCAAAGACCATCTCATAGCCCTTCGGCAGATAAAGTGCCGGCTGTCCCCCCAGCCACTCCGGCCACGTCAGGAGAGGGGCCGCTCGCGCGGCGGCATCACCGAAGACCGCCGGCAGGACCTTGCCCACGAGAAACGGCAAGCCGAAGGCATTGGCGGCCGCGAAGACGATGGCCGCGAGCAAGGACAGGAAGAGGAGCGTACGGCTTCCCTTCAGGTAAGGCAGGTAGAGCTTATAGCGGCCTCGGAACACGCCACCAGCGTGGCTGCGAGCCCCGCCGGTGGAAACATCAAACCTCGGCTATTTCTTCTTCGGAAACGCAACCGAGAGGGCGATTGCGAGGGCCAGGACGAAACCGATGATCGAGAGGGAAACCGAGGTAGGGATATGCACCCGGCCATCATGCACGAGAGCCTGCGCCCAGCCGGCGAACTGACCTTCGGGCTCACCCACGGTGGCCGCCCATGGCAGGATCATCTTAACGCCGATGAAGACCAGGATGAAGGACAGCGCGGGCTTAAGGAAGCGGAAGAGGTGCATGAAGCCCGAGATGGCGAAGTACATCGAGCGAAGGCCCATGATCGCGAAGATATTCGAAGTGAAGGCGATGAAGCGCTTCTCCTCGATCGGCATCTGGACCGGCAAGATGCCAAGCACGGCAGGGATCGAATCGATGGCGAAGAGCAGGTCGGTGCTCTCGATGACGACCAGCACCACGAAGAGCGGCGTGAAGACGCGGCGGCCATCTTCGCGGGCGATGAAGGCTTCACCGTGCAGGCGATTCGTGACCGGTAAGAATCGCCGGATCATCCGTACCACGAAGTTCTCATCGACGCCCTTCCCTTCGGTCTCGTCATGCGAAAAGGCCATCTTGAGGCCCGTGAAGAGGAGGAAGGCGCCGAAGATCGGCAGCAGGATGGTGAAGCGATCGACGGCGGCGATGCCGGCGATGATGAAGATCGCCCGCATGGCCACGGCACCAAGGATGCCCCAGAAGAGGACGCGATGCTGGAGGTGCGGAGGGATGCTGAAGTGCGCGAAGACCAGGATGAAGATGAAGAGGTTGTCGACGGACAGAGCCAACTCCAGGACATAGCCCGCGGCGAAGAGCTCGGCATCCTCTGGCCCGCGCCAAGCAGAGAGCAAGAAGGCGAAACCGACGGCCAACGAAATCCAAACCACGCACCAGGCGACGGCCTCCTTGAAGCTAGGTGCCTCGTTGGCCTTCTTCTTGAAGACGCCGAGATCGAGCGCGAGCATGAAGCCGACGAACCCGAGGAAGGCGACCCAGGCCCAGTTAGGAATCACCAAAGGAGCTTCGGTGACGGCGGACAGGAAGGCGGACATACCCTTGAAGTTAGCCTAAACCCCGGGGAGTCAAGCCCACCCCGCTGATGCGGGCTTGCCCGCCCCACGCTCCCCCGACTTACTACCCTTCGCGTTCCCGTAGTTCAACGGATAGAACATTGGTTTCCTAAACCGAGGATGTGGGTTCGATTCCCGCCGGGGACAGCGACGCGAACTAGGGGACTACTTCTTAAGCCGATAGGCCTGGATGCGGGTGCTCGGAGTGCGACGATAGATCTCATCGACGTCTTGGAGCCTCATCAGGGTCCAGGGAGCCAGGATACTGTCTCCGTTCTTGGTCAGCACGATGTCATCCACGATATGGACGCAGGTGTGCAGGCCTTCGCCATCATCCAGGAAGCACAGCACATCGCCATATCGGTAGGGCGCATCGACCGCGACATAGTCCTTGAGGAGATGCTCGGCGGCCTTACGGGTATCAAGGTAGATGTCCTTGGGCTCCCGATTGAAGAAATTCAGGGAGGTCCAATGGCAGTCAGGGAAGCGCCCCTTGAGCCCCAGGTCGAGCTCCGGAAAACTGTAGACCCGGAGCCGGAATGCCGAAGGAAGGAAGTGGGTGACATCGATGACCTGCTGGGCGCGACGCTGGGTCACCGCACGGATGAACGCCAGACGCGGAGCCCCCACCTGGTCAGCAGTCCAGTAATCAATGAAATCTTTGCGATCCACGGTCAGCGGCAAACGGAGGCCGATTACCAGACTGCGCACACGGGTAATGGTCTGAAAGACGGCGGTCACCTCTTGGGGCCCCTTGGCCAAAGAAAGCAGGGCTTGCACATCACTGAAAACGAGGGCGTTTCCACGGCGCCAAAGCAGTTTCCTGAACAGGGAACGCTGCTCTGACGTGAGCGAAACACCTTCCAGCCAGTCGTCGATATCGCCGCCCTGCACAAAGACTGGGTCGCGCTGGTATTCGTTCGCCGCCGACTTGGCCAGCTCCAGATAAAGGGCACTCCGCACCTCCATGCCGAGGGCGACGAGATCTTCCCGCTCGGGCAAGAGGATGATCGTGTTTCCACTCTCCACGAGCCGAACCGGACTGAGCAACCTCACGACGACATCGTCTGGGACGCCGGCCTTGGCTAGGACCGCACGGACGCCGGCCGGCGTGTTCTGCTCGAAAGTCCAGCGGGTCACCGTGGATGGCTTGGCGATCACCGCCAGCAAAGACTCCGGTGGCTCTAAGTAGACGGAGCGAACTTCCAACTGCCCCCAAGGGCCGGACTTCGTCAGCCACATCGGCTCGACCGCGGCTCCACCGACGACTCCCCAGCAAACGGCGGCCAGAAGGCCGAGGGAGCGAGGAAGACTGAGTTTCACACCTTTTTAACAACAGGGAAGTCCCTAAGTTCCAAATAAAATATGACGATAGGTCGCCGAAAGTCCGGCGAGGCTCCGGCGTTTCGCATTGTAGCGACCAGACTTTCGTCGCACGGATAGGGACCTTTTCCGCCGTGCCCAGACCCAAGCCCAAGAAAGCCGCCGCTCCCGTGCGCGGTCGCTCCGCCAAGCCTTCCGCCCGCCGCGTCGCCAAGCCGGCCCGCCGTCAGGCCGACGCCGCCTCCACCTCCACGCCCGAAGCGGCCAAGGCCCAGCCCAACCAGCGTATCGGCGTGCTGATTGACGCCGATAACGTCTCGCACCAGCACCTCCCCACCTTGCGCCGATTCATCGGTGAAACGGAGATCTCCGCGGCCCGTGCCTATGGTGACTTCAACGGACGCCTCAGCGGCTGGCGCGCCGCCGCCCAGGACTGGCCTGAACTCGATCTCGTCGACCAGCGCAGCTACACGCCCGGCAAGAACGCCGCCGATATGCGCCTGACGATCGACGCGGTCAAACTGATGGCCGGCCCCAATCCGCCCACAACCCTCATCTTCGTCACAAACGACAGCGACTTCACCCCGGTGGTCGAGGATGCGAAGCGCCTCGGCGTCCGTATCATCGTGATGGGCGAACGCACGCACAAGGCCCTCCGCTCCACGGCCCATCATTACCTAAACCTTTCCGAACTGCGCACGCGCCTGGACGACGAACAGTCGGCCAAGTCTGATCCGCGTAAGGCCCTCGCTCTGCTCGCTCAGGCCCTCCGCGCCCTGTCGCCGAAGAATAAGGAAGTCTGCGCCCTGCTCGACCAGTTCGAGAAGATGCTCCCTGAACTCCGCTTCGCCGACGCTCCTCGTCCGCAACGCGAGCCCGGCCCCCGCCGCGAAGCGCGTGAGCCCCGCCCAGAACGCGCCCAACGTGAACCACGCCCGGCTCGCGAACCCCGCGCTCCGCGCGAGGCTCGGCCAGCGCCAGATAATTCCGGCCAAGATTACCGCGACCGCCCGAACCTCTCGTCCGCTCAGCAGGCCCAAGGCAAAGCCGAGGCCGACCAGCGCCGCGCCCAGCTCCAACAGCGTCAGGATATCATCGAAGCCCTGGTAGATGTCGCCACGGGCCTCGCTCCCGAAGGTGAATGGCTGAAGGTCGAGGTCATCAAAAAGTTCCTGCTGCAGGAACACCCCGGCCTCGAAGCCAACGCCCCGCGCTATGCGAAGTTCTACCGCATGCTCGAGGATACCGGCCGCTTCGACGTTCAGCTACAGGGCTCAACGGTGATGGCCCGCCTAAAGGAGTAAGCCTTACTTCCCGATCGTCCGGGCGAGAAGCGAACGCATAAAGGGCGGGGTAGAAGATTTCTACCCCGCCCTTGCAGGCAGTCAACGGTCAGACCGAGATCAGGACAGCGCGTGGGCGTAACCGTCGACGATCGCCTGCAGGGAGGCTTCGACGAGGTTTTCGCTGACGCCGACCGTACCCCAGGAGGCCTTGCCGTCGGAGGAGCGGATGACCACGCGGGTCTTGGCCGCGGTGCCGTCGGTGCCGCCGAGGATGCGGACCTTGTAATCCACGAGGCTGACCTTCGCCAGCTTCGGGAAGGACTTTACGAGAGCGGAACGCAGAGCCTGGTCGAGGGCGTGGACCGGTCCGTCGCCTTCAGCCACAGTAAGGGTCTCCTTGCCGGCGATGCTGATGCGCACCACGGCTTCGCAATAGGCGGAGCCCTTGGCGCCGCGCGCGGTGACGTGATAGGACGCGACCTCAAAGGGCGCGGCCTTGCTCTTGCCGATGTGGCGGCGGAGCAAGAGCGCGAGCGAGGCTTCGGCGTCTTCGAAGCTCCAACCGCCATGCTCAAGCTTCTTCAGCTCGTCGAGAGCGGTGGCGGTAGCGGGAGAGTCGCGATCGAGGTCGATGCCGAGGGACTTCGCCTTGAGGACGATGTTGCTGCGGCCGGACTGGTCACTGACGAGCACGGTACGCTCGTTGCCGACGACGGTCGGATCGATATGCTCGTAGGCGGCGGAGAACTTCCGGACGGCGTCCACGTGCGTGCCGCCCTTATGGGCGAAGGCCGCGGTACCGACCCACGGACGACGTGGATCGGGGGCGAGGTTGGCGACGCCATCAACGAAGCGCGAAAGGCCAGCGAGGCCCTTGAGCGAGGTCGAGGAGACGCACTTCCAGCCGAACTTCAGCTGGGCGCACGGGATGACTGCGGTGAGGTCGCAATTACCGGTGCGCTCGCCGATGCCGTTGACGGTACCTTGGACGTGCGAAGCGCCGGCTTCAAGCGAAGCAAGGGCGTTGGCGAGGCCGAGACCGGCGTCGTCATGCGTATGGATGCCGACGGGCGTCTTCTTGAGCGCGGCGATGGCGGCGCGGGTGGCCGCGGCGACTTCAGCGGGCAAGGAGCCACCGTTGGTGTCGCAAAGGACGATGCGGTCGGCACCGCCGGCGACGGCGGCGAGCATGGAAGCGATGGCGTAGGCCGGATCTTCCTTCCAACCATCGATCGCGTGTTCGCAATCGTAGACGACTTCGCGGCGATGGGACTTCAGGAAAGCGATCGTATCGCGGATCATCTCGAGGTTCTCCTCGGGCGAGCAGCGGAGGACTTCACGGACGTGGAGGGCGGAGGTCTTGCCGTAGATGGTGACGACCGGGGTATCGACCTCGAGGAGGCCACGGACCTGAGCGTCTTCAGAGGCGCGCACGCCCTTGCGGCGGGTCGACCCGAAGGCCGCCAGCTTGGCGTGCTTGAACTTGATCTTCTTGGCACGGGCGAAGAACTCGACGTCACGGGGATTGGAGCCCGGCCAGCCGCCTTCGATGTAGGTCATGCCGAAGCGTTCGAGCTCGGCGGCGATGCGCAGCTTGTCATCAACGGAGAAATGAATGCCCTGCCCCTGCGAGCCGTCGCGGAGGGTGGTATCATAGATTTCGATGGAGCGTGCCATGGTGGTGTGGGTGGGAAAGAGGTGTAAAGGGAGGGGGCCGTTCCGGGCGCCGCGGAACGGGGAGTCGCCCGTCGGGCGTTCCGTTCAGCGGGCTTAGAGCCCGATGATGGTAATAATCGCCGGAATGATGGCACGACCGGCCGCGGAGCGGAGGGAGGTCGAAGACTGGGCCAGGGATTCCATGACGAAGACCCTGACTCCAAGGGCGGAGGCTTGGAGAGTCAAAGGCAAAGGAGCCTGAAGCGGGTCGATGCTCGCCAAAAGGCCCATAAATGCCCATTAATCGCCCCATGCGCCGCCTCACCGCCTTCCTCCTGCTCTTGGCGGGCGCCATCTCCTCGCCAGCCCAGTGGCAAATTTTCGCGGAGAAACTGCCGAAGCCCGGCACTTGGGCGCGCTACCAGCATGAGACGATCCGCGACGGTAAGGTCGTCTCGAAAGCGGAGCTCAGCCTCTCCGTGCGCACCGGCCGGGAAGTCGACGGCAAACCCCACGTCTGGTTCACCGTCGAACCCGTCGGCTGGCTGGGCTCGCGAGAGCACGCGCCGCTTCGACTCCTACTGAGCGCCGACATGGATCGGAAGCAGGCCAGCCGCCTCATCGAGAACTCGCAGGAGATCGTCTTCTCCAATCCCGTCAAAGGGGCCTACCACATGACCCGAGAAGACATCGCCTGGGTCTCGAAGTGGGCGAACCTGACCTATGCCAGCGAGCTGAGCGCAGATACACCTGCACAGGAAACAATCGAAGCCAGCGGCAAGCCCTTCGCGTGCGAGCGAATGAAGATGCTCGCGAGCACGGTGACCGACCCGCCCGTGGTCCCGAAGCAGACCATCGAATTCAAAGGCACCGTCTGGCGCTCCGACGCGACCCCCTTCGGCGTCGTGCGAGCGGAGTGGGTCGAGAAGACCACGAAGAAGGACCGTAACCGTGAAGAGACCCGGAGGCTCACCCTGCGGGCCAGCGGCTGGGAAACGCCGCCCGCCGAGCCGGTCGACCGCGGCAAGGACTTCTCGGTCTGGCGCCTGATCTTCAATCGCTGAGGCCTCAAAAGGACCAGCCCACCTGGGTTAAATCAGATGGGCTGGCGTTAAATGGTGGCCTGAGTCGGAATCGAACCAACGACACGACGCTCTTCAGGCGTCTGCTCTACCAACTGAGCTATCAGGCCAATTAACTGGACGTTCAGAAGGACAAAGCCCCCCTCCCCTGTCAATCCGACAAGAAAGGGAGGCTTAAAAAGGCCTTCAGAAGCTGAATTTCCAAGCCGAAAGGCGGCGTTCGACCTCAGCGATGACTTCGCCTTCGCCGGCCTCGCCCTTGTCGGAAACAAAGGTCACGGAGAAGCGGACGAATGAACCGCAATCATCCCACGGCACGGTGGAGATGAGGTGCTCGGTAATCATCCACTGCGAGAAGGCTTCGCCGGAATCGAAGCTCACCGTGCCGGACGGACCGGTGGCGGACTTCGGAGCGGGCATGTAGAGGAAGAAGCCAGCGCCAGGCTTACGCACCTGGAAGCCGAGCTTGGCGAGCACGCCGACGAGCTTGTCCATGCGGCGGGAATACTTGGCGGCGATGGCCTTCGGGATGGAGACTTCGTCGAGGCCCGCGGCACCGGCCTTCTGGATGCCGAGGAACTGGCCCGAGTCGGAGTTATCCTTCACATCGCCGTAAGCGCGGACGAGCAGCGCGTTACCGGCGACGAAGCCGATGCGCCAGCCGGTCATATTGTGGCTCTTGGAGAGCGAGTGCAGTTCAAGGGCCACGTCCTTCGCGCCCGGGACCTGGAGGATGGAGACCTGTTCTGCGCCGAAGTGGAGCGAACCGTAGGCGGCGTCCTGGATGACGACGAGGTTGTGCTGCTTGGCGAAGGCGACGACTTCCTCGTAGAACTTACGGGTGGCGACGGCGCCAGTCGGGTTGTTCGGGTAGTTGAGGACGAGGACCTTGGCCTTGGCCAGGATGTCCGCAGGGATGGACTTCAGGTCGGGCAGGAAATTGTTCTCAGCGGTGAG
>CAMCWL010000053.1 GCA_945882655.1 Opitutus sp. GAS368 | reverse complement strand
ATCGCCGACATCGTCGGCGCCGCGCTCACCGACCTCCTCGTCTCCCGCCAGGACCAGGACATCTTCACTGAGTCCAATCGCCAGTTCGTCGCCGCCGTGGCCAGCGACGTCGTCCGCGTGCTCTCCCAGTCCGGCGTCCAGGTCGGCGAAGGCCTCATCCTGCAGGCCATCGAGGACGCCCTCGTGCGCTATAACCGCCACGACGTGGCCAAGAGCCTTCTCTTCTCCCGCGGCGGCCTCGAGTCCGCCCCGGTTGAGACCCTCGCCATCACGACCCGCCTCATGCGCCGTAACGGCCAGGTGGTGCCTTGGCTCCCCAACAAGATTACCCTCGCTGTGCGTATGGCCTTCCTCTCGCTCGAGCAGGACCCCGCCCCTTGCGAGCGCGTCGCTTCCGCCGTCACCCGCCGCGTCGCTGACCTCGGACAGACCATCATCGGCATCGAGGAGGTCCAAGACCTCGTCCAGGAAGAGCTGATGCGCCAGGGTCACTTCAAGGTCGCGCAGAACTACATCCTCTACCGCGCCTACCGCGCCCGCCGCCGCGAGGAGCTCGCCGCCCAGCCGGTCGTCGTCGATGACCGCCAGGAATCCCTCATCCTCGTCAAGTCCGCCGACGGCTCGACCTACCTCTGGAACGGCGACGAACTGCGTAAGCGCATCGCCTTCGCCGCCGCCGGCCTCGAACTCGTCCGCACGCCGGATCAGATCGAATCCGAACTCCGCCGCGGTCTCTTCAACGAGATCACCGAGGCCGACCTCCGCAAGACCATCGAGCTCAACGCGAAGAGCCTCGTCGAAGTCGACGCCGACTTCGCGAAGTTCGCTGCGCGTATCTGCCTGACTTACATCTACGAGGAAGTCCTCGGCTGGAGCATCACCCGCGACGGCGTCTCCCAGCTCAAGGAATTCCACCGTGCGCAGTTCGCTGCCTACATCGACCGCGGCATCGCCATTGGCCGCCTGTCGCCCGACCTCCGCAAGTACAACCTCGCGAAGCTGGCCGACGCCCTCGATCCGATGGCGGACCTCGACTTCGAACTGCTCGGCGTGCAGACGATGTACGACCGTTACCTCATCATCGACAAGACGGTGAAGCCGGCCCGCCGCCTCGAGACGCCTCAGTTCTTCTGGATGCGCGTCGCGATGGGCCTCTTCCTCCGCGAAGAAAAGAGCCGCGAAGATTGGGTCATCCGCCTCCACGCACTCTACAAGTCCCGCCGCTTCTGCAGCTCGACGCCGACCCTCTTCAACTCGGGCACGCTCCATAGCCAGCTCTCCTCCTGCTACCTTTACCAGGTCAACGACACCATCGAGTCCATCATGATCCGCGGTATCGCGGAGAACGCCTTCCTCTCCAAGTGGGCCGGCGGTCTCGGCGGCTCTTGGACCTCCGTCCGCGGCACGGGCTCCTACATCAAGGGCACCAACGGCGAATCCCAGGGCATCATCCCGTTCCTCAAGCTGCACAATGACCAGCTCGTCGCCGTCAACCAGGGCGGCAAGCGCCGCGGCTCCGGCTGCGCCTACCTCGAGACCTGGCACAACGACATCGAGGACTTCCTCGAGCTCCGCAAGAACACGGGCGATGACCGTCGTCGTACGCACGACATGAACACGGCCAATTGGATCCCCGACCTGTTCATGAAGCGCCTCAAGAACCGCCAGAACTGGACGCTCTTCCTTTCCAACGAGGCTCCGGACCTGCACGAGACCTTCGGCGCCGATTTCGAGAAGCGCTACGTCGCTTACGAGGCCCGCGCTAAGAAGGGTGAGATCTTCGGCAAGGAGATGCCGGCCATCGAACTCTGGAAGAAGATGCTCGGGATGATCTTCGAGACCGGCCACCCGTGGATCACCTTCAAGGATCCTTGCAACGTCCGCTCCCCGCAGGATCACGTCGGCGTCATCCACTCCTCCAATCTCTGCACGGAGATCACGCTCAACACGAGCGCCGAGGAGACCGCCGTCTGCAACCTGGGCTCCGTCGTCCTCGACTCGCACCTCAAGGCCGATGGCAGCATCGACCATGCGATGCTCCGCGAGACCGTGACGGTCGCCGTTCGTGCCCTCGACAACGTCATCGACATCAACTTCTACCCGACGAAGGCCGCTGAGGTCTCCAACCTCCGCCACCGCCCGGTCGGCATGGGCGTGATGGGCCTGCAGGACTGCCTCTACCGTCGCGACATCTCCTTCGCCTCCGACGCGGCCGTCGAGTTCAACGACGAGATCATGGAAGCCGTCGCCTACTACGCATACGACACCTCCGCCGACCTCGCCGCCGAACGCGGCACCTACAGCACCTACAAGGGCTCCAAGTGGGACCGCGGCCTGCTCCCGCAGGACACCGTCGACCTCCTCGAGAAGGAGCGCGGCGAGCCGATCGAGGTCAAGCGCGGCGGCCGCATGGACTGGGCTCCGGTCCGCGCCAAGATCGCCAAGAGCGGCATGCGCAACTCCAACGTCCTTGCCATCGCCCCGACCGCCACGATCTCCAACATCGTCGGCAGCTCGCCTTGCATCGAGCCGGCCTACAAGAACCTCTTCGTGAAGAGCAACCTGTCCGGCGAGTTCACCGAACTCAACGGCTACCTGGTGCGCGACCTCAAGAAGCTGGGCCTCTGGAATCAGGAGATGATGCAGCAGGTGAAGTATTTCGACGGCGAGCTCAAGGACATCCCGGAGATCCCGCAGGCCATCAAGGACAAGTATCTCACGGCCTTCACCATCGAGAACAAGTGGCTCATCGACGCCGCCGCCCGTCGCCAGAAGTGGATCGACCAGGCCCAGTCGCTGAATCTCTTCCTCCCGACGCCGGACCTGAAGATGCTCTCGCACATGTATCAGTATGCTTGGCGCACCGGTCTCAAGACCACCTATTACCTCCGTACCCTCGGCGCCTCCAATATCGAGAAGGCCACGGTCGAGAAGGCTGCAAAGCCCGAGAAGACCGAGAAGCCGACTTATACCGAAGCCGAGAAGAGCGCGTGCTCCATCGAGGCTATGCGCAACGGCGGTACCTGCGAAGCCTGCCAGTAAGCGTAACCGGTGGACACGAGGGCCTGATGAATTGAGGCCTGGAGAAATGAGGGCGTCCGCAAGGACGCCCTTCTTGTTTCCCAGGTAGGGGCGCGACTGCGTCGCGTCCGTTCGTCTCTCATCGTGTGCCTTGGGGTAGGGCGGTCATTGCCATGACCGCCGTTCGCCGACGCACGTGCGTTGCTCCGGGCCAGATCACGGAACGTTCCGAGCTCCATCCGCCCACGGACGCGACGCAGTCGCGCCCCTACCTCAAGCCCGCAGCCAATCACCCGGTCTCCGGTTCCCCTTTGAGTTCGGCATCTCTGTCTTGGGTAGGGTTGAGCGCCCTCGCTCAACCGCGGCTGACCAAGGGTGGTCAGTTCTACCTTCGTAAGTGGATATCATCTTCCATCCCTCATCGTTCATCGTCTATCCTCTTCCCCATGTCCGACATCGCCACTTCCGCCGGCACGGTCCGTGTGCTGTCCCGTGAGGAATCCTTCGCTGAGCTCGCCCGCCGAATCAACGACCTAGCCGCCCGCGGCCCGGCCTCCGTCGGACTCAGCGGCGGTTCCACGCCCAAGGCGTTCTATGCCTGGGCGGTGCAGACGGGCGCGCTCACGGCCGAAGCCATCGCTCGCATTGACTGGCACGTGAGCGACGAACGCTGCGTCCCGCTGTCCTCTGACGATTCTAATTTCGGACACGCCGTTCGCGGTATGCTTGATGCGCTCGGCGTCCCCGCCGCCCGCCGCTTTCCTTGGCCGACTGAACTTGCCCCGACCGACGCCGCGGCCGCGTATGAGGCCGCCTGGGCCCAACGTTCGCCCAGCAAGGCCTTCGACCTGTGTGTCCTCGGGCTCGGCGACGATAGTCATATCGCTTCCCTTTGGCCGAAGTGCCCGCTCATCGGTCAGAAGACTGGCCCCCGCTTCACTGCTACGGAATGGCCGGGCCGTGGCTGGCGCCTGACCATCACCGAAGCCGGTCTGGCTCAGTGCGCCGCTATTGTGGTGCTTGTCGGGGGGGCTGGTAAGGCGGCGGCGCTCCGTGAGATTGCCCACGGGGAGTTCGCCCCGTCAGCGCACCCCGGACAGGTGCTGCGCGCCCACTCCAGCCGCGTTACTTGGCTGGCTGATCAGCCGGCGGCGGCGTTGCTGTGACCGGGGGCACCGGGTTCGCGAGCGGCGCAAGATTTTCCTCAGGGGCGAAATCTGTGATAAGTTTACTAAGAATCTCGCCGCCAGGTTTTGGTTGGGAAAATACGAGGAGGAATCGATGATTCGCCCCGAGGATGAGGGTCGTGGCGTTCTCGGTCTTCCATTCTTTCTTTTGCCAAGACTGAAGCCGGTGGTTTACGATACGACGCGATAAAGCGACGTTCTGATGCAACCTGTGTTCGCCAGCGGGTATCTCGACGGAATCAGCGTTTAAGTAGCAGCGAATCTTGAGGGAAGTTAGATTCAAAAAACGCATACCCCCAGGTGGGTGCAAGTTACGATCAAATGGCAGCAATTTGATCAGCGGCTTGGCGGAGTCGGTCTGGGTGATGAGCAGAATGTGCCGACCCGTTCTGGGTAGGGTGATTTTTCCTAGGTCGTCCGGTCCAGACGAGGCTTCCGTGGGCACGCCATAAATATTGACCACCGGACTCTCTGGGATGACGTGGGCCTTCATGATGAAACCATTTGCTGCTTCAAGCCGGAGGGGAGGGGATTTATCGGCAAAATGAAGCTCAATCAGGTCTGGAGCGTCGCCGAGCTTGCAGACATGAATCTCCACGTTGCCAAGGACGGATGCGGTTCCGGCGAGCAGGGCGAGTGGAAACCAAACCCGGCCGCCAAGACTCATCAAAGCGGCCCCTCGGGAGAGGGCGAAATCCCTTTCTTTGCCTTTGGTTGCGTGGCAGGGGCTTTGCCTTTGTTGACGGATGCGGGGGGTTGGGTCTGCCTTGGTGCGTCGTCAAAATTATCCATGATCAACTTAGTGAGGTAGCGGCTGTCTTCATCGCCCCCCGGGTTCTCCAGCGCGAAGAGCAGAAGGCGTGCCGTCGGCCTGAAAACCATCGTGGTGGAGCGCAATACCTTCTGTTCGCCGCTGGGTTCGGCTACCGCCATCTTGAAGGATGAAACCGTGCGCTGGGTGAATACCTTCGGACAACGGGCTACTCCTCGGCTATTCGCGACGAATGTAGCCCCGTCGATGGCGACCGCTACGCGTGCTGATGTGAAATTGACCAGCTGGACGGTGCCGAAAGGAAACCCCGCTTGGCTGAAATCGAAGACGCGGGTTTGGGCTATGCCTCGTTTCTCGTCCGGGAAGAGAAGGACGGCCAAGTCCGTGTCCGCCGCGCCCACGGCGATGGTGCAGTAGGGCAACCAAGCTACGATGGGCTTTCCGGCTTTATCCAGTTCGGCGGTCAGCGTCTTCTTGAGGATCACGGCGTTAGGCTCGCCGCGGTACTCTATTATGTAGCTCAACGACATGATGTCGGGGGAAAAGGGCGTCCGGTCCTTGTCCTGCTGGAGCGCCAGTTCCGGAGGGTTCTCCGGGGCTTCCCACCAGGCTAGCCGTAGCTTGCAGCTGCGCAGTTCCGGGGCCGCCGGACGGCCTTTAGGCGTGCTCTTCTCTGCCGCTGGAGGCTTATCCTTCGGGGGTGTCTGCGCCTGGGCGGAGCCAAGCAGGAGGAAGCCGCCGCAGAGGGCGGCGGTCAGTAAACGGGGGAAGGACATGTCAGATTTCGTTGGCGGAAAGCCAGCGGAGGGAGGAGGGGCGGAAGCGGCGGCCGAAGATACGGTTGAGGCGTTGCTCTTTCTTGAGGCCTTCTTTTTCCAGAGTGGTGGCTCCGGGTGGATTGGGGTCCGGTGCGCGTTCGTAGGTCTCAACCAGCACCTGTTTGTCGTACTCCTTGCCTCCGCTCGTGTTGACACGGTAGGCGAGCTTGCGGCGGTTGAGTTCGGTATACTCGGGGAATTTCTGGCCGACGGCCATCGCCACGTATTCGGTGGTACGCTGGACGACGACTTCGACCCAAGCCTTACCGATGACATTACCACTATCGTCGTGGGCTTCGCCATAAGCACGGACGACGAACGTGTCGGAGCGGGCAGTGAGGTTCGGTCCGACGGAGTTAAGGACGTCCATCTGGGTGACAATGCCAGGCGCGCCGAGGCCGGCGGTGACGCTACCTTCGTTGTTTGTACGGCTCATCGCGCGCAATGAGGGGAAGCGCTTGTTGGCCGGGATCTTAGGATAGGCATTGATTTCCTTCCAGAAGCTGGGGGTGGTGGCGTCGTTTCCGTACCGAAGGTTCGGGTCGTTGGGCGTCGTCGCCGCCGGGGCGCTGAACGTACCTCCGGCCGCAGTGATCGCGGTGTTATTGATCGAGGACTTATCAATCGCAGCCTGCAGGGCACCCTTGAGGCCGAAGGTATCGTTATTGATGAGCCGACGGTTGATGAAGTCGCCCAGCGACATGAACGGCCCTCGGGCGCGGACTTCTTCGACGACGCGTCCGGCGAGTTCGTCGATCTGCGCCTCGGAGAGCTCGCGGTACTGCGTCCATGGATCGCTGCCTGAATTGTCCGCCGGCCCGAAGGCGCGGGCGAACTTGGTCAAGGCGGTCACCTTCGGGTCGGCCGTGGTGGCGGCGTCAGGCAAGGTCTGGCCCTTCAGTCCGCCCAGAACGGCCCGCCAGGCGGCACGTGAGGTGGAGTTCACATTGAAACCGCCGTCATAGAGCGAGGTACGCGCGAGGTACTTAGGGTGGGGGAATTCCGACTCAGGAAGCTTCAGGCTGTTCTTGTAGTCGTTGGACTCGGTGAATGAAGGCTTACCGTCCGAGAGGTAGGTCAGGCGTTTGTTGGCAAGAGGCTGTCGGCCTTCGTTGAGCGCCGTCTTCAGGCTGGCGAATGTCGTCGCGCTAGCGACGCCGGCCGCGGTGATCGCGGCGGCCTGCTGACTCTTGACCGTGGCGTCGAGCGGCAGGTCGGCGCCGGAGTTCGGCCAGGAGCGCGTGGTCGCGTCGAGGTGCGAGTAGGAGTTGGCCTGCAGGTTCAGGCCGCTGAAATAATAACTGTCCCAGAGGGCGTAGTTCGCCGCGAAGGCGTGATCGGTGCGCGGGTTAGCCCGGTTGCGGACGGGGCGAGGTCCCATGTGCTTGGCCACGTAGCCCAGCTCGGGTACCGGGCCTCTGTAGGTGTCAGTGCCCCCCCCTGTCTTCCCGGCGATAGAACTGACCATCAAGTCGAAAGCCGCAGAGTTTTCGCTCAGGAACGGGTCGCGCGGACCAGGCCACTCGATGATGCGGGTCAAGTCGCCGATGCCGGGATGGGCGAAAGAGGAGCCCACGGTCAGGTCGGCGTCGGTGTTCTGTTCGGCGTAGGCGACGGTGCCGAGTTGCGAGAGGGAGAGCAGCGGGCGGCGCGGAATGGGATAAAGAATCACATTAGTCTTTCCCAGGGTGTCATCCGTGACGCTAGATCCCCAATAGGCGTTTCGTCCTGAGTTGGCAGTGGGGATGTTGGTGTCGGTTCCGCTTGCCAGGACGCGCTGTGTCTCGACCCAGCCAACAGGCGTGTGGGCCTTGCCGTCATATCCGAACAGTTGCGCCTGTTGGGCGCGGTCGCTGAGGAAATACGGCGTCATCGGTGCATTGCGCATCTCCATGGGGGTCTGCATGCGATCCCAGTTGGCACCAGGGTGTGCGGCCTGCATGCCGAAGTTCGCTCTAGCTGAGGTATGGTCAGTCGGATACCACTTCGTGGTGTTACCCGTCATGTCGGCTGCCCGGCGGGCGAAGTCCACCATGAAGACGGGTAGCTTGGGTTGGTTTGTGTTCAGGACCACGCTTTCGGAGTAGCGCAGGGTGTCTGACTTATTTGACGTGACCTCCAGGCCTTTGTTTTGGGCGACGTTGAACTCCGGGTCGAGCGGCGTGTTGAACGCGCCGGTACTTCCCCGGATGTAGTAATTCGGGACATCCGGATTGGCGCTAATCGGCGGCGGCCGTGTCCATTCGCGGTCGACCTGGGTATAATATCCCCCTCCGTCGTTGTTGCTGTTGCTGTACATCGGCCAGCCCGAGGTCATGGCCTGGAAATTCAGGAGCAGGCTTTCGTCGACAAAGTTGAACCCGTTTGCCGTCTGCGTCCCCTCGTAGTAACGTCGGATGAGTCTGTCCGGGTTGGCGGGGTCCGTTACGTATGTCGAGTCGTCATCGTCCGGCGAACCGAACCATCGGCGGTGGGTATTGAGATCTCGACCGTCGATACTCTTCTTTCCGATGAGGTAGAAGTTCCAGGACTGGTTGCCGCGAAGGGCGATGGTGCCGTTGCGTCGCGTCGGAGCGACGTAGTGTAAGGCGTCGCGGGTATAACTGAAGTTGGGATTGGGGTCATCTACCGTATTCAGGACTCCGTCAGCCCCTGGGCGGGGGGTGATGATTTCGCCCTCGGTGCCGACGACGAAGCCGTTGTAGTTGATCCAGCCAGTGTTTCGGGTGAGGACCCGGATGGACTTGCCGCCGAGGGCGCCCTCAAGCGAGGGCAGCGAACCATCCCAGCCAGGAAGCGCGTCGCGCACAAGCCGCTGGTTGCGGGCGTTGTCCATACGCTCTTTCAGGCGGCGGGCGTATTCGATGTCGAGCACGCCCCCGTTGGTATAGGTGATCCACGGGCCCGTGGCCGAAGGTGTCGTGACGGCGTATTTGGGGTTGTTGTACTCCGCAACGATCTTGCAGACATCGAAGTCCATCATCCAGAGAACGAGTTCGGCGTTCTGATTGCGGGAGCCGGAGCCGAGCCGGGCGCGCACGTTGTGGAACGGCGTCATCCGGTAGAATGCGCGGCTCGAGAGCTCGAAGCCGCTGTCGGCCGGAATCGAGACGTTCGTGGTTCCGTTGTTGACGAGGTCGCCGGTCGAGGGCGAGGTGCCGATCACGCGGACCTCGCCGGGTTCGAGGCGAATCGTGCGGCCTCCGCCGCCCGTGGTGCCACTGGAGCCGGCGACGATGCGGAAGGACATCGAGCGGTTGTCGTTTTCGCCGCCACCGATGACGACGTCGCCGATGTCGATGTTCTGGTTCGTCAGGACGTCGATGGCTCCAGCGAGGCCGTCCGGGCGTCCTTCCAGCGGGTTGGCGTACTGGCGCTCGGTCGAGTTGATCGTCAGGCCCCATACTTGAAAGATGAAACGAAACGGCGAGCTGGTGCCGCTGGTGACCATGGCGAGGCCTTCGAACTCCAGCGCCACGTCGTAAGGATTATGGACGACGATGATCGGGTCGATGGTCATGCCTAGCTTATCGGTCTGACGCACCGCTGAGTAGATGGTGGAGAAACGCAGGATGGTCGGAGCTAGGGTCGGACTTGTCGGCCAAGTGCGCGTCGTCAGCACTGGGGGCGTGGCGTCTAGTTGGTCGTCAGTCAGGCTGGTCGGCCAGGCGGTGCCGGCGGAGCGGCGCTGCCACGGCAAGCTGGAGACCGTGTATTGGTCATGGAACGGAATCTGGTAGCGCCGTTCGGCGAGGAAGGAGGCGCCCACGCCCCCGTCGGCGAGGTTGTTGCGGTGGAAGTAATTCGTGGCCTCGCTGCCGTCTGCGAAGAAGTTGTCCAGCACGGGAGTCAGCGGGGCGGTGTATTGTTCAACGACGCCGCCGGGTACGTCGGCGCGGCGTCGCGGCAGCCCCCGGTTGCCGGTAGCGTAGGTCAGCGGCTCGATGCCTCGCACGACGAAGCTGTTCTCGTCGCTAGGCGCACCTTGACCGCGTAGGGCGCTGCTGTTGGCTGCTGCTGACTCGGTCTCGCGCTTATACATGCGGTAGAAATTACGGTACAGGTCCCAGGTCGGGCCACGGACGATGCGTGAGGTCCAGTTGTCGGGGTGCGTGGCAGGGTCGCCGTTGGGGAAGCGTATGTCGGAATAGGGCAGCGCGTCGTTCTTGAACGCCGAGCGTTCATTGCCGGCTGCGCTCAGGCTGACCAGGTTGGCGTCTAGGCGATCTTTATTGAAGAAGTTGGAAGCGAGCGGGACTTCGTAGGCGAAGCCGAGGCGCTCCGGGGTCTCTCCGCCGTTCCGATTCTTGATGAGGGTGACGGTCGCTCCGATCGAGGAGATCGTGCTCAGATAACGTGGAGCCCACTCTGCGGACCGCGGGTTGGCTAGTAGCAGCTCCTGCGGTGAGCCGAGTTTATCGACGAGGTTCGGGCGGTTGTAGTCGAGGTCCGTGGCCATGCCCGCGTTGAACGTGGCGTTGGGCGCGCCGTGGAAGAGGGACTGCCTACGGTCGCCAGTCGAGGGCGTGGTGGCAGCTTCCTTTTGTCCTGGGTAGAGCTCGAGCGTGCGGAAGACGGAGTACGGGAGTTCAAAGGCCGTGGAGAGGTCGCTCTTCATGCCTCCGTTCAGCGTATCGCTGAGGACCGAGTAGGACCACGGGGTGACTTCGTGCCACACGAGACGGTTCACAGAAATCAGCATGTCTCCGGTGGTATCTCCCAGCAGCTTGCCTCCCCATAGGTTGATTTCGTTACGGCTGCGAGCCTTGGGTAGGTTGAGGTTCTTCCAGTCACCTGCGGTGATGGTCGCGAGAATATCGCTATTGCGGGCGTCGCGGAACCGCGTGCTGAAGCCGGCCGGCATGAGCGCGGCGGCCACGGGGTTGATCGACGGTGTGACGGATTCGAACGCGCTTCGCTGGGTGGCGGAGCCGGCGAAGCCTTTATCCCAGTCGGTCAGCCCAGGCAGGGA
>CAMCWL010000052.1 GCA_945882655.1 Opitutus sp. GAS368 | reverse complement strand
GGCGAAGATCATGCACGTGAACGGCGCCCGCGGCGGCGAACTGTTTAACACGCTCGGCTGCGTCGCCTGCCACGCGCCCGGCAAGGATTTCATCCCGGCTGAAGGCGTGCCCAAGGCTTCCGAGTTTACGCACCGCAGCGTCGGCTTCGCCGACCTCAAGGCGAAGTATAGCCTCGATAGCCTCGGCGCGTTCATCCTCGACCCGCTCAAGGTGCGCGCGGACGGGCGCATGCCAAAGACCGCGATGGATCGTCAGGATTCCATCGACATCGCCGGCTACTTGCTCGAGTTCCAGGGCAGCGATGGTCGGACTGATCAGCCCGTCGTCTCCATCGTCGCGGACAAGAATCTCGCGATTGCTGGCCGCAAGGCCGTCATCGCCGCCCATTGCGCCGCCTGTCACGACCTCCCTAAGGATGCCGCGGCGAAGCCCGTCACCCTGAATAAGAACGAAGGGGGTTGTCTCGATGCTGACCATGTCAGTGGCCCCCGCTATGCCCTTTCGGACGCACAGCGTGCTTCGCTAAAACTCTTCCTTGCGAAGAAGGATGAGTCCGCTTCGCCCAAACTCGCCGCCGACCTGACGTTGCATGCCCTCAACTGCGTCGCTTGTCATGAACGTGACGGGAAGGGCGGACCCGATGCCGCGCGTAAGCCTTACTTCCAGGGCGATCATAATCTCGGCGACACCGGTCGCTACCCGCCGCCCCTCACCGGCATCGGCGGCAAGCTCCGCCCCGAGTGGCTGGCCAAGGTACTTGCCCCGCGTATCGAGGCTAAGCCCGCCGAACTATTCACGAGCCACAACAAAGCAGACGAGACCCGCGTGCGGCCCTATCTGAAGACCAAGATGCCGCAGTATGGCGCGTCCGTCGCAGATCTGGCCAAGCTCCTCGGCGTCGCTGACGCGCGACCCGCTTTGAAATTCGAAGGCGGCGACGACACCGCTGGACGCAAACTGCTGGGTACGCAGGGCGGTGCGGGGTGCATCACCTGCCACCGTTGGGGCGACCGCCCGTCTCTCGGCGTCCAAGGGCCTGACTTGAGTAATATCGCCGCCCGACTGCAGGAAAGCTGGTTGCGCGAGTACCTCATCAATCCCGCCGGTTATCGACCGGGCACGCTGATGCCGTCCTTCTGGCCAGGCGGAAAATCCTTCAATCAGGAAATTCTCGGTGGCGATACCGACAAGCAGATCGCCGCGATCTACAAGTTCGCCGAGAGCGCCAACGGAGAGCCCGAGGGCTTCCCGCAGAATCGTAACGGTGAGTTCGAGATTGTACCGAAAGACCGACCCGTCGTGCAGCGTGCCTTCACCGACGGGGTGGGCGTTCGCGCCATCCTCGTCGGTTTCCCGAGCGGCGTGCACCTCGCCTATGACGGCGACAAAGGTGGCCCTGGCCTCGCCTGGAAGGGGCGCTTCTTCGACGCCTACCTGACCTGGTTCTCGCGCTTCCCGACCTTTGAGAAGCCCATCGGCACGGAGGTCGTCGCCTGGCCTAAGCCCACTGGCCGCTTCCTCGGCTATCGTCTCGATGCCAAGGGCAACCCCACGTTCCTGAACGAGCAGGGCGGGGTGAAGGTCGAAGAGACCTACGAAGGCATTGAGAACGGCCTTCGCCGCACCGTCATCTGGGCGCCCACGCCCGACTTCATCCCGACGATCACGCATCCTGCGGGGATGATTGTCGACGTGAAGGAATCCTCCGCCCAAGGCCGTCGCGTCTTTACCTATCTCTGGAAATGAAAGCCACGATTGTAGCCCTCCTTGCCGCCGCCTCGCTTTCCGCGGCGTCCTACGACATCGCCGACATCCTTACGGCGAGCACCGCTGCCGATACGCGCGCCAAGGATTGGAAGCCCGGTGACGGCCTCGCACTTGAGGTCAGCGGTATGGATTGGACCGCCGACGGAAAACTCGCGCTTTCGATCCGCAAGGGCGAGGTCTGGGTGCTCGACGGCGTCCTCGATCCCAAGCCGACCAAAGTCAGCTACAAGCTCTTCGCCTCTGGTCTGCATGAGCCGCTCGGCCTGCTGCGGGATGGTAAGGACCTGCTCATCACCCAGCGCACCGAGACCACGCGCTTGCGTGATACCAATGGCGACGGCGTCGCCGACGAATACCTCACCGCCGGCGCAGGCTGGAACGTCTCTGGTTCCTATCACGGTTATGCTTACGGCCCTAAGCGCGACGGACTGGGACAGCTCTGGGTCACGCTCAACGTTGATATGGGCGACCACGCCGACAACAAAGCTCCGTGGCGCGGTTGGGGTGGCGTCCTCGGTCAGGACGGCAAGTTCATCCCCATGGCGGCCGGTATGCGTTCGCCGTGCGGCCTCGGGTCGAATCTCGCCGGCGACATGTTCTGCGTCGACCAGCAGGGCACCTGGATTCCGACTACCCCAATCTACCATCTACGCAAAGGCGCGTTCTTCCTGAACCCCGAAGGCATCGCCTCTGAGAACCGCCCCGAGTCGCCGTTGAAGCTTTCCGCGAAGATCCCTGAGAAGCTTCCGTATCCCGAAGCGCTCAAGGCTTTGCCCGAGATGCGCCCGCCCGCAGTGTGGATGCCTTACAATAAAGTGGGCCGCAGCGGCACCGACCTCGCCACGTGCGATGCCGGCGGCAAGTTTGGTCCGTTCGATGGGCAGATGTTCGTGGCCGAGTTCACCGACGCTAAGATCAGCCGTGTCTTCCTGGAGAAGGTCGAGGGTGAGTATCAGGGCGCGTGCTTCCCGTTCGTCGGCGGCTTCGCCTCGGGCATCGTGCGGCTCAGTTTCGCGCCGGACGGCTCGCTCATGGTCGGCATGACCAGCCGTGGCTGGTCCTCGCTCGGCACCAAGGCCTACGGCCTGCAACGCTTGCGTTACAACGGCACCGTGCCCTTCGCCATCAAGGAGATGAAGGCCAAGCCCGACGGCTTCGAACTCACCTTCACCAAGCCCGTCGACGTCGCCCGGGCCGGGGATGTCGCCTCGTACCGTATGACCAACTACACGCTCTTCTATTCGGGCGCGTACGGCAGCGACGAGATCCAGTCGGCTCCGAACGGCATCGTCTCGGCCAAGGTCGCCTCGGACGGACTGAGCGTACGTCTCAAGGTCGACGGCCTGCGCGAACTTTACATCCACGAACTGCATGCCGACGGCATCCGTTCAGCCGGCGGCGAAGTGCTGGACCATGCGGATGCGTATTACACGCTGAACCGCGTGCCGAAGAACTGACTCGCAACGGGAGGGTAATCCTTTCCTCTTGGGGGCTTGGAACAGCCCACGACTATCCGCGCCGAGATCGGCCCCACGCTCAAGCTAGCGATTCCCATCATGCTGGGGATGCTCGGGTATGGACTGATGTTCGTCGTCGACGTCGCCATGGCTGGCCACCTTGGCGAGACGGCGCTCGCGGCATCGGCCCTGGCTTCGAACCTCAATTACATCCCGTATGTCTTCGGTATCGGCGTCGTCGGAGCCATTGCTGTGTATCAGTCGCAGGACAATGGCGCCGGGGTCGAGGAATCGTCGCCCGCCATCCTCCGCCACGGCATGGTGCTGGCCGTCGCTATCAGTGTCGCCGCCGCGATCGTTTCGCACTGGGCCGCTCAGTTTATCCCGCTGCTTGGCTCGTCGCCCGCCGTGTCCGCCGAGGCCCAAGAGTTTTTCATCCTCATGTCGTGGGCCATGGTTCCCGGGCTGGTCTTCCATGCCTTGCGCGGCCATCGCGATTCACAGCATCAGCCCTGGATCTCGCTCGTCTGGCTTAGCATCGGTATCCTTGCTAACATCTTCTTCAATTGGCTCTGGATGTTCGGCAATTGGGGCTTCCCCGCGATGGGACTCGCAGGCGCCGGTTGGGCCACGCTCGTCGCCCGCCTCGTGATGCTCATCGGCCTATGGTATACGCCGGGCCGCGGCGAGGTGCGCTGGGCCGACGGCCTGCAGCTGGCCGTATTCCAACGACTCATGAAGACCGGCTGGCCGGCAGGGCTGCACAGCCTCAGTGAAGTCGGTATCTTCGCGATCGTCCCTGTCATGGCTGGCTGGATCAACGCTACCGCGCAGGCTGCGCACCAGGTCGCCATCAGTACCGCGTCCGCCGCGTTCATGTTGCCGCTCGGCCTCGGCATCGCCGCGGGCATCCGTGTGGGCGAAGCTTATGGCGCCAAGGATCCGCGCAAGGTGCAGGCTATTGGTATCGGCGCCTTGATCATGGGTGGCCTCATCATGGCAGTCTACGGTCTCGGCATGATCCTCCTGCGTCCGCTCCTGATGGCGACGTATGGCGTCGACGGGACCGAGACCGCCGTGCTGGCTTCGACTTTGCTTATCTTTGCCGCCGTGTGGGCGCCCTTCGACGGCGTGCAGGTCGTGGCGGCCTACCTCCTCCGGTCGGTCAATCAGGCCGCCTGGGCCTCGTGGAGTGTCTTCATCGTCTACTGGCTGTTCTGCCTACCGTTCGCGCTCGCCTTGGCGTTCCCCGCCGGCTTCCGGCTCTTCGGTATTCCGGCTGGTTTCTTTGGCCTCGGGGCCGTCGGCATCTGGATCGCGCTGGCGACTGGGCTGGTCGTTGTGTCATTGGCCATGGCGTGGAAGTTCCGTCAGGCCGCACAGGCCGGGGTCGACGCCTGAGGCCGTCACCTCGTTGGCACGGGCGGGTCAGCCAATCTTTACATCGCGGGGCTTTGCTTAGCCGAGGCGGGGCTTAGTCTGAAGGAGCACCCCAATGCACCTCACTCAGAACATCACCCCTCGCCGGGAGATGGATGAAGATCCGGAATATGGTTTCCGCGAGGAAACCGAAGCCGACGTCATACTCATGTCGTTTGAGAAGCTTCAGCTGCTCGCAGTCGAACTGCGTGGCTGCGGAGCTGACCCTCAGGCGATTGAGCGCGTCTGCGATTACGTCGTGCACGACCGCGTGTACGACGATTCCACCCGATCGCTTTTCCAGTCTACGCTGGAAATCATCCGCCACCGAGCCGGCTAGTCGCCGGTCCAAAGGCCGACGCAAGACCTGGGCCACTCCTGGGGGGAGGGGAGCGTCGTCGTATGGTCCGTAAAACAAAGAAGCCGACCAGACGGTCGGCTTCTCGGGAGGCTGGCGAAGCAGCTTACTTGATCGAGCAAGCGGAGGAGGTCGTCGGAACGATCTCAACCTTGCGGTGCTCGGCATCCCACTTGACGAGGCCATCGGCCTTGGCGAAGAGGGTGTGGTCGCGGCCCATACCGACGTTGCGGCCAGCATTCATGCGGGTACCGCGCTGGCGGATGATGATCGAACCTGCGGTGGCGAATTCGCCGCCGTAAAGCTTCACGCCGAGGCGCTTGGAGGTGGAATCGCGGCCGTTGGAGGAAGTGCCGCCGCCTTTCTTTGTTGCCATGGTGGTAGGACGTTAAGGGTTAAGCAGAGATGGACTCGACCTTGATCACCGACAGTTCCTGGCGGTGGCCGCGACGGCGGTAGTAGCCCTTACGGCGGCGGTGCTTGAAGATGTCGATCTTGTCGCCGCGCTTGTTCTCAAGGATCTTGGCGGTGACCTTCGCGCCGGGGACGGTCGGGGTGCCGATCTTGGCGTCGGCGCCGGAGCCCACGAGGAGGACCTGGTCAAAGGTGAGGATGTCCCCTTCGTTCTTACCAGGGTACTGGTTAACGATGAGGATGTCGCCTTGAGTGACGGTGAATTGGCGACCGGAGGTGATAAATGTGGCCTTCATGGCTGTCGGAAGGTCGGAGCAAACGGAGTGAAGGGGCGTTGGCAAGGGGAATTGTCGGGCGATTAGGGGTTGGGGTAGGGATACGATAAAGGGGTAGGGGTGGGGGCAGGGGTAGGGGTGGGCATTTTGGGGGTTAAAACGGGCTAAAAGACAGGGGGTGAGCTGGTTCGGTCTTCCCTGTCAGGGGGAGGTGCTTAATTCTCCAGCCATGAACCCTTTTTACCAAGGCGGTGAGTTCGAGGAGCCGCTCGATGTCGATGAGGCCCTCTCGAAGGAGCTGACCCGCAATCTGTCCAATGGGCCCAGCGTGCACGCCACGGCCTTCGTCCACTCCAAGGCGGTCGTCATTGGCAACGTGACCGTCGGCCCCAAGGCTAGCGTCTGGCCCTGCGCCGTCCTCCGCGGCGACATCGCCCCGATCGAGGTCGGTGAAGGAACTAATATCCAGGATGGGGCGGTCGTCCATGTCGCTGACGGACTGCCGGCCAAGATCGGTGCCCGCGTCACGGTCGGCCACCTGGCGATGATTCACGCCTGCACCATTGGCGATGAATGCCTCATCGGTATGCACGCCACCATCCTCGACGGCGCTGTCATCGGTGCGCGGTCAATCGTCGGCGCCAACTCGCTCGTCACCAAGGGTACGCAAGTGCCGCCTGGTTCACTCGTCATGGGCTCACCGGCCAAGGTCGTGCGTGCGTTGACGGCCGAGGAGCAGGCGAAGCTGCCCGGTTGGGCGGAGAAGTACGTGAAGGTCGCCGCCCACCATCGTCGCTTCGATTGAGCGTCGTGCCTGCCAGTCAGGTCGTGCTCGGTCCCGCGGAATGGCGGGCCCGTCGCGCGGCGCATGAGGCCCGTGCGGATCGACTCGTCGAGGCCCGTCGGTCTCGGGCGCAAAAGGGCGAGCGCGATCCCGTCGAAGATTTTCTCTTCACCTATTATCCTTTCCGCTTCGCGGCCGTCCGACGTTGGACGCCGGGCGCCGGCATCGCGTTGGCCGAGGCGGACGAGCTTGTCGCTGACCGCCGCTTCCTAAGAGGCGCTGATGGATTCGTGCGGGTGGCCTTGCCCGACGCAGCGCAGGCTGGCCGTTTGGATTTCAGCCTGAGGCTCTGCCGGGCAGTTGCGACGCGCACGGCGTTCCATGGCTGCTTCGGCCTGCATGAATGGGCGATGGTCTATGGCCAGGCCGAACAACGTCGCCATGGCGCCTGGCCGCTGCGGCTCGGGGCAGAGGGTACGGACGCCGTCGTGCGCTCGATGCCCGTCCGTTGCACGCACTACGATGCCTTCCGCTTTTTCACGCCTGGCGCCCGCCCGCTGAACAAGCTCGCACCGACGCTCGAGGCACGCGTCGATAACGAGCAGCCCGGGTGTGTGCATGTGACCATGGATATCTTCAAGTGGGCAATGAAGGCGCAGCCTTGGGTCTCGGCGGAGCTCGCCGCGGACGCCTTCGAGCTCGCGCACGTCGCGCGGACGGTGGATATGCGCGCCAGCCCTTATGACTTCTCCGCCATCGGCCTGAAGCCCATCGCGATCGAGACCGCTGAAGGCCGGAGCGAATATGAAACCGAGCAACGTCGGCTTTCGGCCTTGGCAGAGCCGGTCCGCGCACGGCTTATCGCTGAACTTGAACGGGCACTCGCCTGAATTGCGGGCGCAAAAAAGGCGGACCTTGTGGTCCGCCTTTTGATTTCATTGTCCGACTGCTCAGGGCAGGCGTTCGACGACGAGGTCCTTGTAGTCGACCTTGCAGCCCGGGTCATGGGCCTGGATGGCGAAGGTGCCGTTGCCGAGTTTACGGCCGGGCATATTCTTCGGAGGGGTCCAGCCTTCTGGCTCGGTGAAGTCGACGGTCTGCTTGCCGTCGATCCAGATCTGGATGCGCTTACCTTCGACGCGGATATGGTATTCGAACCAGACATTGTCGGGGGCGGCCGGCGTGTTCAGGACGTCGCGGATGGCGTAGAGGCCGCCGGTGCGCTTGATGTCCTTGTGGCTGGCGTTGACTTGGCACTCGTAGCCCTGGGAGGGCCAGCCCTTGTCTTCGTAGCCCGTGTGGAAGTAGAGGCCGGAGTTGGCGCCCGGGTAGGTCTTCACCTTCGCCTTGAAATCGAAGTTCGTGAAGTTGGCTTTGCCGTCGGCACCGACGAAGAAGAGGTGGCCCTGGCCGCCGCGGATTTGGAGGACGCCGTCCTCGACCTTGTAGGTGCCTTCGGGGGAATTCTTCGAGGCCTTCCAGCCGGCGAGGGACTTACCGTCGAACATCTGGATCGTTTCGCCGGCGAACGCGGCGTACGAGCTCAGGAAGAGCGCGGCCGTGGCCAGCAGGGTGGTGCGGAGGGGTGAGGTGCTCATGGGGAAGCACTTAACCAAACCCATTCCCAGCCCGAGGCAAAGGTTAAGTGAAGACCTTGATACCGGCTTCGCGCATATCGAGCAGGCGCTTCTTCAGCGTTGAGCGATTGATGCCGAGGATCATCGCGGAACGGAGCTGGTTGCCGCGGGTCTCTTCCATGGCTCGGCGGATCATCTCCATCTCGATGGCCGAGAGGATGGATTTTCCGTCGTTCACTCGGCACTGCTTGTAGATCGTATCATAGGCGGGGATCAGTCCAGCCACCGGGGCGGCAGCTTCTGGCACGGTGGCGATAGGCGCGGCCATCGCAGCTACGGGAGCCACGGCGATCTTGCGTGGGTTCAGGACGTCCTGAGGCAGGTCCTTCGGGAGAATCGTCTCGCCCTTGGCGAGCACGTTGGCGCGCTGCACGACGTTCTCGAGTTCGCGCACGTTACCCGGCCAGTCGTAGGCGAGTAGGGCGTCGAGCGCTTCGTTCGAAAGGCGCTTCGGCTTGATCTTCTTGGCGGCGGCCTGGCGCTGCAGCATGTAGTCCACGAGGAGCGGCACGTCGCCCTTGCGGTAGCGGAGCGCGGGCAGGCGGATGCGGAAGACGTTGAGGCGGTAGTAGAGGTCTTCGCGGAACTGGCGGGTGGCCACCATCGCCTCAAGGTCCTTGTTGGTCGCGGCGACGAGACGCACGCTGATCTTGACGGTGACCGTGCCGCCGACGCGCTGGATTTCGCCTTCCTGGATGGCGCGGAGGACTTTGGTCTGCGTGGGCAGGGACATGTCGCCGATTTCGTCGAGGAAGATGGTGCCGCCGTCGCAGAGCTCGAACTTGCCGAGCTTCTGGTTGGTCGCGCCGGTGAACGCGCCCTTCTCGTGGCCGAAGAGTTCGGACTCGATGAGATTCTCAGGGATAGCCGCGCAGTTGACCGCGAGGAACGTGCCCTTGGCGCGGAGTG
Organism: Opitutus sp. GAS368; assembly: GCA_945882655.1. Lineage (GTDB taxonomy): Bacteria > Verrucomicrobiota > Verrucomicrobiia > Opitutales > UBA953 > UBA953. The sequence continues at coordinate 1,908 of CAMCWL010000052.1, read as the reverse complement.
AGTGCTGGTGGATGCAGCGCGCGACGAGTTCCTTGCCCGTGCCGCTTTCGCCGGTAATGAGCACGGTGGCGTCGCTCGCGGCGACCTGGCCGATCGACTTCAGCACTTCCTGCATCGGCTCCGAGCTGCCGACGATACCTTCCTTGTAGTCGGCCGGATTGACGAGCGTGCGCGTGGACTTCGTGGCGGCCGCAAGGTCGCGGCGCGCGGAGAGGGCCTTGTCGACGAGCGTGATGAGCTTCGCTTGGTCGAACGGCTTCATGACGTAGTCGTACGCGCCGAACTTCATCGCTTCGATCGCGGTCTGCGTGGTGCCAAAGGCGGTCATCAGGATCACCATCGCCTGCGGCTGCGCGCCGCGGAGCATCTGCAAGGTTTCGATACCGGTCATGCCGCCCATGCGGTTATCGAGCAGGATCACGTCGGGCTGTTCGCGCTTGGCGGCGACGACGCCGGTTTCGCCGCTGTCGGCTTCGATGACCGTATGGCCGAGACCAGCCAGAGCGCGGCGGAGCGAGTAGCGGAGGTCCTTGTCATCGTCGATGACGAGGACTTTGGCGTTCGCTGCGGAAGGGGTGGCGCTCATGTTGAGTAAAAGTAGGCAGAATCCGTGCCATTGACGGACTCCCCCTCAAAATGACCTAATACCGACTTTCAGCAACCTATAGGTGCTTAAATTTAAGCAAACCCTTGTGAATGGTCCCCTTGCCAACGGAATTTTGGGCGTAATGGTCGTTTCTATGTCTCGATGGTTCAAGCGCGGGGTGGGGGCGGTTTTCGCTATGCTGGCGATTTTCTTCATTGGGTCGAACCTTTGGGTCTGGTCGGCCGGGTGGGGTCGGTTGGCTGGTAATCCTTCGGAAGTCCCGACCGGCTCCGTGATGGTCCTCCTTGGGACCGATGAATTTGTCGGTTCGACCGGTGACCGTACCGGCACCTATCGCCCGCGTATCGATGCTGCCCTGGACCTGGCGCGCTCGGGGCGCGTGAAGCTCATCGTGACCTCTGGCACCGACGTCCATGCGCGCGTGATGGCGACGCAACTGCGCTCGGCCGGCGTGACGTGTCCGATCGTCGAAGACCCGTATGGTTGGCGCACGCTGGATTCGGTCCTGCGGGCGAAGGCCTATTATCCCGACGATCACGTTGTCTTCGTCTCGCAAGGTTGGCATTGCGTGCGCGCGCTCTGGCAAGCGGATCATGCATCGCTGCGGGCGACGGCCTACCCTGCGGCGTTTGGCGACGGTTGGCGTCCCCTCATGGGTTCGCTTCGGGACTGCGTCGCGAAGCCCAAGGCCGTCATCGACCGTTGCCTAGGGAATCCGCTCACGGCGCCGGTGCCGGCGAACGAGGGTAACGTGCCGCATCGCTGAGTTAGGTCCGTTCGTGGCGTCCGTCGGGCCGGCGCGTGAGCACGCCGCGAATCTCCATCATCGTCAGGCTCACCGCGGCTTCGGCGACCGCGCAGTCCGCCAGCACGGACAGACTTTCGGCGTCATGCGCCGTGCCGCCGGCGAAGTGCGGTAGCCAGCGGGCGAACTCAGGCGGGTCTTCGATCAACGCCAGGGCAGGACTTCCCTGGCTTTCGCCCAGCTCCGTAAGGATATCATCCACGGAAGACACGAGCGTCGCGCCATCACGGATAAGCGCATGGCAGCCGCGGCTCGATGGGCTGTCGGCGCGGCCGGGCACGGCGCAGAGGGTCTTGCCGAGGTCGCCGGCGAAGCGGGCGGTAATCATACTGCCGCCATCGACGTCGGTTTCGACCACTACCATTACCCGCACCAATCCGGCGACAATGCGGTTGCGCTGCGGAAAGGTCTGTCGGTCCGCGGGCCGACCCAGCGGAAATTCTGAAAGCACGCAGCCCTCCGCTTTCATGCGAGCGCGTAGGCGGACCGCTTCCGG
>CAMCWL010000051.1 GCA_945882655.1 Opitutus sp. GAS368 | reverse complement strand
CGCTCTTAAGCTTCTTCGTTGCGCCGCCAATTTCATCGAGACGCAGACCGGCCTTGCGCCCTTTATCCGCATCGGGTCCGTGGCAGCCGTAGCAACGATCGGAGAGAATCGGTCGCACTTCCCGATTGAAGTCCACCGGCGCATCCGCTGCCCAGACGACGGCAGACATCAGGATGACGATAGGGGTAAACGCGAAAGCTCGCATGGGGTATAGACACTCAACTTCTCTGGTCTGTTCCTGTCCAACTGCGATTCCGAGATAAGGAGAAGTTCTCATCTCATTTCCTTTCTTTTAGACGGCTAACGGGGAAGTCGATTTGCTCGCTCGAATCCTTTCGGTCGATTGCCCGACGATAGGAACGGACTAATCGCTTCCTATCCTTATACCATTGTACCTAATTGATTGTTTCGGTCATATTTATCATAAAAGAAGGTTTTCAGTCATTTGAACTTGCGAAAAGGTTAGGAATTCCTCGAATACTGGCATGGCGACCAAACTCTTCGGCACGGACGGCATCCGCGGCAAGGCGAACGAATATCCCATCACACCCGAAATCGCCCTGCGCATCGGGCAGGCCATCTCCAGGGTCCTGCGCTCCAGCGGCGCCAATCATAACCGCGTCATTATCGGCAAGGACACCCGTATTTCCGGCTACATGCTCGAGACCGCTTTAACGAGCGGGTTGGTGTCGAGCGGGATGGACGTATTCCTGGTCGGACCGATGCCGACGCCGGCGGTGGCACATCTGACCAAGTCGATGGGCTGCGGAGCGGGCATCATGCTCACTGCTTCGCACAACCCTTATGAAGACAACGGCCTGAAGATCTTCGGACCGGATGGTTTTAAACTTTCGGACGATCTCGAATCGCTGGTCGAACAGGAAGTGCTTTATGACGTGAAAGCGAACGGTGTGACGGGCGACAAGATCGGCAAAGCCTACCGTATCGATGACGCCCGCGGGCGATACATCGAATTCGTGAAACAGAGCTTGGGCAATGCGCACCTCGACGGCATGAAGATTGTCGTCGATTGCGGACATGGCGCTGGATACTTGCTGGCTCCCCTCATCTTTAAAGAACTCGGCGCGAAAGTCGTGAAGCTCGGCGTCGACCCAGATGGCATCAACATCAACGCCGGCGTGGGGGCTCTTTATCCCGAGTTCGCTGGTAAGGTCGTGAAAGAGCAGGGTGCCGACGTTGGTATCTCGCTCGATGGCGATGCCGACCGGGTGATCTTCTCGGACGCCAGCGGCGCCTCCGTCTCGGGCGATCGTATCCTGGCGCTCTGCGCCTTGGCGTTAAAGGAAGAGGGCAAGCTCTCTGGCAATTCGATGGTATGTACGGTGATGTCCAACCTTGGCCTCCATGAGGCCATGCGTAAGGCAGGCATCGGCGTGGTCACTACCGCCGTGAGCGACCGACATGTCATTGAAGCTCTACGTAAAGGGGGCTATTCGTTCGGTGGTGAAAACTCTGGGCACTTGATCTTCTCCGACTACGCCTCCACGGGAGACGGAATCCTGAGCGCCCTGCAGGTGCTGCGCTTTATGCGCAAGAAAGGGGCCACCTTGGCCGACCTCGCCGCCGGCATGCGCGAATACCCTCAGGCGCTGGTCAATCTCAAGGTGAAGTCACGTATCCCGCTGGTCCAACTCAACGCCCTGCAGGAGGAGATCCGCAAAGCGGACGCCGCGTTCGGTAATGCCGGACGCCATCTCATCCGCTACTCTGGCACCGAGAACAAACTGCGCATCCTCGTGGAGCACCAAGATAAGTCCGAGGTCGACCGTTGGTCCCAAGCCTTCAAGGCCGCCGTCGAAGCCGACTTCGAGAGCATCTAAGATGGCCACTTTCCACATCCCGGCGTCAGGCGATGCCAACGGCTGCCACCCGTTGACCCTCACCCGATCACTGGCCGATTTCCCATTGGCTAATATCTCGCTTCGTCGTCACCAGCAAGCCGCGCTCATTGCCGCTGGTCTGACCGAGGCCGCTGGCCCTGATGCCGACATCACCGTCCACCCCGCCGCTTGGTTCGCACCGGCCGAACTGGCTACCTTCATTGCTGAAGCGTCTTACGGCACGCTGATGATTGCCGAGGGCGTCGTCCTTCTGTCCAGGAAGGGCGGGACGCGCGAACTGCGTGCGACCCAATCTTTTGCCATCACCTACAGCTGGGACCTCCTTCGAGCCAACGTCGAGGCCATGACCGCCCGTAAATCCTACGTGCAGGAGTCTGGGGCGCATTCGTCTCTCTACGTCGACGGGCGCCTCCAAGTCGGCAAGGGTACCAAGATCTTGCCTGGCGTTGTCATTGAAGGCGACGTGATCATTGGGGACCACTGCAAGGTCGGCCCGAACTGCTACATCCGGGGGTCAACCGCCATCGGTGACAAGTGCCACGTCGGTCAGGCCGTCGAGATCAAGAATTCAATCCTCCTGCCGGGAACCAACGTCGGGCATCTGTCTTACCTTGGTGACTCAATCCTCGGCGAGAAGGTGAACTTCGGCGCCGGTACCATCACTTCTAATCTCCGTCACGACGGCGGCGCCCATCGTAGTCCGGTCGAAGGCCTGATGGTCGACACCGGCCGTCGCAAGCTGGGTGCAATCGTCGGAGACGGCGTGCACACTGGCATTCATACTTCCATCTATCCTGGACGTAAGTTTTGGCCTAAGACCTCCACGCTCCCTGGCGCCATCGTCGACAAGGATATCCTCGCCTAACCATGTGTGGCATCGTCGGATATGTTGGTCGTGCTTCGGCCACTCCCGTCCTCCTCGGCGGGTTGAGGCGTTTAGAATATCGTGGTTATGATTCTGCCGGACTCTCCGTCCAAGAAGGCAAGTCGCTCCTGACCCTGCGTGCCGTGGGTAAGGTCGCCCGCCTGGCCGACAAAGTCCGCGCCGAATGGTCTGAGGACCGTCAGGCTCATTGCTCCGTTGGCATCGCCCATACCCGTTGGGCGACCCACGGGGCACCGACCGAAGCCAATGCCCATCCCCATGCAGACTCCAGCGGGCGAATCCGGCTGGTCCACAACGGTATCATCGAGAACTATCGCGTCATCCGCGCGAAGCTCGAAGCCAAGGGACATGTCTTTACGTCGGAGACCGACACCGAGGCCGTGTCTCGTCTCATCGGTGAATATTACAAAGGCGACCTACGTAAGGCCGTCATCAGCGCCCTTAGGCAGGTCGAAGGTGCCTACGGTATCGCCGTCATCTCCGCCGACGAACCCGGTCGCCTCGTTGTAGCTCGTAAAGGCAGCCCACTCGTCATTGGCGTCGGCGAAGGCGAATGCCTCGTCGCCTCTGATCCGTCGGCCTTGATTTCCCATACCCGCCGGGTCATTTACCTCGACGACGGCGATGTCGCCCTGGTGACCGCGGATTCCGTCGATATCACCGACCTCGACCATGCCCCGATGGATCGTGATGTCGCCGAGCTCGAATTCGAAGCCGGTGCGGTGGAGAAGGGCGGCTTTGAGCATTTCATGCTCAAGGAGATCCACGAGCAGCCCGAGTCCGTCCGGAATGCACTCCGTGGTCGGTTAGACCTACTGAATGGGACCGCCGTGCTTTCGGGAATGGGCGCCACCGCCCGGGAGCTCATCGACCTGCAGCGCATCGTCATGGTCGGCTGTGGCACCTCCTTGCATGCCGGCATGGTGGGGGATTTCGCGTTCGAGGATCTCGCCGCCATCCAAGCGGAAGTTCAGCCCGCCGCTGAGTTCCGTTACCGGAATCCGCTCGTCGATGGCCGCGACCTCGTCGTCGCTATCTCGCAGTCGGGCGAGACCGCCGACACCTTGGCCGCCGTCCGTGAAGCCAAGGACAAGGGCGCTATGGTCATGGGGCTCGTCAATGTCGTCGGTTCGACCATCGCCCGGGAAGCCGGTCGCGGCGTCTATCTCCATGCCGGCCCAGAGATCTCCGTCGCCTCCACCAAGGCCTTCACTAGCCAGGTAGCCATCTTGCTTCTGATGGCGCTCAAGCTGGGGCGTGGGCGTCGTCTCTCGCGGGAACGGGGTCTCGCCTTGGCTGCCGAGATTGAACGCCTGCCAGAACTCATTGAAGCGGTCCTTAAGCAGGATGCCGCCATCGCGAAGGTGGCCGAATCCATGGCCAAGCATGAGCATGCTTTCTTCCTCGGCCGTGGCCCGATGTATCCCGTGGCTTTGGAGGGTGCGCTTAAACTCAAGGAGATCTCCTATATCCACGCTGAGGGTTATCATGCCGCCGAGCTCAAGCATGGCCCCATCGCCTTACTGACACCTGGCATGCCCGTCGTCGTCCTGGCCAATCGTTCGCCAGTCGTCGACAAGACCTTGGGTAACGCTGAGGAGTGTAAGGCCCGCGGCGCCCGCATCATCGCCATCGTCACCGAGGGCGGGCCGGAGGCGGCCATTGCCGACGAGGTCATCCAGATTCCTGACTGCGACCCTTTGATCGCAACGATTCCCGCCGCCGTCGCCTTACAGCTTCTGTCTTACCATGTGGCCCGCCTACGGGGCTGCCCGATCGATCAGCCGCGTAACTTGGCCAAGTCTGTGACCGTCGAGTAAGGGGAAGGCCTCAGCGATAGACCCTAGACCCTTGCCGTTGCATGGGGCAGAGGTGCGGACTTGCTCGGAATGCCATGAATGAACGCTCCATAAAGAAGAAGTGCCGCTGCTGCCAGAAATCCAAGAGCCTGGACCTGTTCCATCGACTTGAGGGTACGGCGGCGATTCATCCGTTCTGCCGGCCTTGCCTCGGCGCGGCAGCCCGCCGTCGCTCGGCCTTGAGGGGTGCTCGCCGGACGAACACCACCCGGGCCTGTGCCCAGTGTGACCAGGAACTCCCCGTCCAGATGTTCCACTGGCTGAGGGCCTCCGGCAGCTACCATAGCTACTGCCGCCCGTGCCACGCGGCCTACATGGCCGAACGTTACCGCCGCCTGCAGGGCGAACGGTGACGTTTTGGAAAAGGTTTCCCGCTGGTGGCTGGACCGGGACTTGAACCCGGAACCAATTGATTAAGAGTCAACTGCTCTACCATTGAGCTATCCAGCCAGACAGCGGGATGGGAATGAGTGCAAGACGCCGACGGGATTTCAAGAGCAAACGCACTTTAATCGGCAGAGAGTTTCCGGACAGGTCAGCGTAGGTGTTCGGAGTGGCCAGACCGGGACTCGAACCCGGAACCAATTGATTAAAAGTCAACTGCTCTACCCTTGAGCTATCTGGCCTGCCGAACGTGTCGATTACGACACGTCCAGAGGGAGGGGTAAAGAAAAATTGAACCTCAGCGATGGCCGCGCTGACGAACAGCCTCGAAAAGGCACACGCCGGCGGACACGGACACGTTCAGGCAGGGGACCTGGCCTAGCATCGGGATGCGCAGGAGGAAATCACAGGTCTCAGCGGTCAGGTGGCGGATGCCGTCGCCTTCGGCGCCGAGCACGATGGCCAGCGGGCCGCTGAGTTTGGCTGCGTAGAGCGATTGGCTCGTCTTATGATCAGAGGTGCCCGCCAGCCAGACGCCCGCGTCCTTGAGCTTCACCAGAGCGTTGCGCAGGTTATTCGCCTGGACGATGGGCATCGATTCCGCGGCGCCGACGGCGACCAAGCGGACCGTATCAGTCACCGGGGCGGAGTTCTTCCGAGTGATCACCACGAAGGTACAACCGGCACAGTCGGCGTTCCGGATACAGGCACCGAGATTATGAGGATCCTGGACGCCATCGAGAACGAGGATCAGCGGATCCTTGACGTCCTTGAGGAGGGCCGGGATGTCGGCTTCGTCGAATTGACGAATCGGCCGATGGAGGTCGGCGTGACGAGGGGCGCGATCGTTGCTCCGGGCCATGGGCGGATTATTTGCGAGCCAGGCGACCCTGGGTGTGCAGCGCTTCGGCGATCTGGATCGCGTTGAGCGCGGCGCCCTTCCAGAGCTGGTCACCCGAGATCCAAAGAGAGATGCCGTTATCGAAGAGGGTGTCCTTGCGCAGTCGACCGACGCCGCACTTTTCCTTGCCCGCGTAATCGAGAGGCATCGGATACTTCTTATTTGCCGGGTCGTCGCAGAGTTCGGCGCCTGGGAAGGCGCTGATGGCCTTGCGGGCAGCAGCGATGTCGACCGGCTTCTCAAACTCGGCGCTGATGGCAATCGAGTGGGCGCGGAAAACCGGGACGCGTACACAAGTCGTCGTCACCTTGAGGTCCGGGAGATCCATGATCTTGCGGCCTTCGTTCAGCATCTTCATCTCCTCCTTCGTGTAGCCGTCCTCGAGGAACGAGTCGACCTGAGGGATGACATTGAAGTTGATCGTGTGAGGGTAGACCTTCGGGGCGAGGGTCTCTCCCTTGGCCCAGGCGCGGGCTTGGGCGTCGAGTTCGCGCATCGCTTCGGCACCGGTGCCGGAGACGGCCTGATAGGTGGAGGCGAAGAAGCGCTTGAGTCCGAAAGCCTGATGCAGCGGGTAGAGACCCATCAGGGCGATGGCCGTCGAACAGTTCGGGTTCGCGATGATACCCTTATGGTTTGCGAGGTGGTGCGCGTTGATTTCCGGGACCACCAGAGGGACGTCCGGAAACATCCGGAAGGCCGAGCTGTTATCGATGACGATACAGCCGCGCTTCACGGCTTCGGGGGCAAGGGCGAGGGAGATCGAGCCGCCGGCGCTGAAGATGGCAAAATCGAGGCCTTCGAAGGCTTCTGGCTTGGCTTCCTGGACGGTCCATTCCTTGCCACCGTAGGTGACCTTGGTGCCGGCCGAGCGGGCCGAAGCCAGGGGGCGGAGTTCGGCCACGGGGAAGTTCCGCTTGGCCATGAGCGCCAGCAGTTCTTGACCCACCGCGCCTGTCACGCCCACGATGCCGATACGATATGCCATGTTCTGAGTTCGAGTTAGGTTTGAAGAAGGAGGTGTCCGAACGCCTAAAAGGGCTCGGTCTGCCTTCTGCGGAAGATTGCATCGTTGTGTCGATTGACCAGCAAAAACTCTGGCATATCCGTGGTCAGGTTTGCGAAACCTACGTCGTCAGCACCGCCCGGGCTGGCCGTGGCTGCATCGAAGATTCTCACCAGACCCCGGACGGGCTTCACCAGGTCGCTGAGAAGATCGGGGATGGCGCCTTCCCGGGTATGGTCTTTAAGGCCCGTCAGTCGACGGGGAAGCTCGCCTCCGAGTGGGCCACGCCCGAGGATAATCTTATCACCTCGCGTATCCTCTGGTTGGAAGGACTGGAGCCTGGTCACAACCAAGGTGTCGCGGCCGATGGTAAGGTCGTCGATACGCGCCGACGCTTCGTCTACATCCATGGCACGAACCAAGCCGCCAAGTTAGGCCAGCCGAATAGCCATGGTTGCGTCCTCCTTTCCGATACGGATGTGATTCGCCTCTTCGACCTCGTCCCGGTCGGCACACGGGTACTGATCAGAGATTAACGGGGCGCCTTAGAATTCTCGTCTTGGTTCGCCTTTACCGCAATCGGCCACCAAGTCTCGAGCATCTCCTTTGCCACCGGACCAGCCGTTTTGCCACCCCAGGTATTGGTGTCAGTCTGGCCTTCGACCAGAACCGCAAAAGCGACGACTGGGTTGTCGGCCGGGGCGTAGCCGATCATCCAAGCAAGGTGAGCCTTCTCGCCCTTCTTGAAATATTCCGACGTACCGGTCTTGCCGGCATAAGGTAGGCCTGGGATGCGAGCGACGCGGGCCGTACCTTCCTCGACGCAACGCAACATGCCACCGCGAAGGGCATCGAGCTGGTCAGCATTAAGGCCGATCGGCTCGGCGCCGACATGGCGACCAGTACGCTCCTTCGAATGGATGATGGACGGGACCGTACGGGTTTCGCCACGGGCGATGGAAGCGGCGACGCAAGCCATGTGTAATGGCGTGGTCAGTAGGTACCCTTGGCCGATGGAAAGATTGGCCGTGTCGCCATCATTCCAAGCGCCGGCACCGATGCGTAGTTTGTAGGCGCGATCGGGTACGACGAGGCCGCGACTGGCCGCGTAAGGCAATTCCGTCATCGGCTGGCCAGCCGTCTCCATGTCGCTGACGGTTTGCAACAGAGGCGCATCCAGCCCGAAACGCCGAGATTCGGCGGCGAGCGCTTCAATGCCCGTGCGGAGACCGATCTGGTAGTTCCAAACGTTGCAAGAAACCGCGAGCATCTTGTCGAGGTTCACCTCGCCGTAGCCCACCGGCTCATGCTCAGGGTAATCCCGATTGCCGACCCTAAAGAAAGGACCGCAATCAAGGATCTCGTCCCAGTCGACGACCTTCTTGCGCATACCTGCGGTAGCCGTGATGACCTTGAAGGTCGAACCGGGCGGGTACAGACCTTGAGTCGTCCGATTCAGCCAGCCGCCGGATTTCTCAATCTCATCGTAATACTTGGACGACACGCGATCGGCTAGCCGGTTAGGATCAAACGAAGGCTGACTCGCGAGGGCCAGTATTTCGCCCGTATGGATATCGATCATCACCGCGGCCGCTGGCAGGAGATTACCCTGAGGGTCCTTGAGCTTGGCGAGACCGCTTTCCGTCGCTTGCTGGATACGATAGTCGAGGGAAAGCATCACGTTACTCCCTTGCTCAGGTTCACTGTATTTCAAACGGGTCTGATTATAGCCCGAGGAAGTCTTCGACCAGAGTTCCCATCCGCTGCGGCCGCTGAGGATGTGATTGTAGCTGAGTTCGACGCCGGCCGCGCCCGTTTTTCCAGTATAGCGAAGCTTCTGCATCGATTCGACCCGGACCTCCGAGATGTCATCGACGTTATCTGGCAGGGTATCGGTATCCTTGACGTAACCTAGCACATGGGCCGCCATGGCGCCATAGGGGTAGGTCCGGACGTTGTCTTGGTCGAGGCGGATGGGGCCTTCCACGGGAAACTGCTCGATGAAGCGCGCTACGGATTTGGTGCCGTCGTCCGCGGTCAGCGCCTGACCCGTGCCCGGGAAGGCTAGATCATTGACGAGGGTGAAGGGAAGGGCACGTCGCTCGCGCAGATGCTTGCGGAGCTCGTCGATATTAATCTGCCGTTCCGCCGGGGCGGTGACGGGGGTCAGTTTAGCGACGGATTTACGTCCCTTGGTATTACGATTCGTCTCATCGATGACGAACCAGACCTTGTTGAGCCAGCCTTGCAGCACCCGCACGCGCGCGTCTTCCATCAGCTTCTCGCGATCAATACTGACGGCTTCGCGCGCTTTCTCCGCAGCGAGAAGACGGAGGTATTCCGCCCGAAACTCCTTTTGCAGCGAAGCGAGATCGGCCTTCACACTCCAGCGGGCACGGTTATCGACTAGAGGGAAGCCGTTACGATCATAGATACGACCGCGGGCGGGAGGGCGCAACACGACGCGTCGGCTCTGAGTGTCCGACTGTTCCTTGAGGTCGTTGGACTGGATGAGTTGGCGGTAGACCAACCCGCCGATGACATAAAGAAAACCGGCGAAGAAAAAGAAAAAGACGCCATAGAGACGCAGTCGATCGACCGGGGTCGAGGGAAGCACGTGCATGTCGGATGATTCCTTCATGGCGTATCGGGGGCCGGCGGAACGTTAAGTCGATCCATGACGGCATTCTGGGTTAGGGCAATGGGAAGTAGGCCAATCGTGCCCACGATACCTGCGAGCAGTAGCTGAAGGCTGAGATGCCAGGCCAAGTCTGTGGCGGCGGCGGGCGAAGCATAGGATGAGGCGACAAACCAGATAAGGCAGGCCCCCACATTCACGATAGCGGCCACCCGCAGCATGCCCGGCGTGTTACGCATTAGCGGGCGGTTAGAAGACAGGAAGATCGCGATCGCGACCAAACACAATGCGAGCGTACCATCTGGGATGGGTCGGCGGGCCTCGAAAAGAAACCCCAGGCACGCGGCGAAAAGAACCGCCTGCCATCGCTTGAGTCGGCGACAGGGCGCAATGAGGCAGGTGCCAGAGATAAAGAATACGAGCGATGAAGATGCCAACGTGTCGGAGGCCAAATCAGCACCGAGCAACCACGGGTAGGTTGCCAGGAGGAGAATCAGCCAAGCCCAGCCCATGGTCACTGGAAATCTTCGCCCTGAATCAAGGCCTCGCCCGGATTCTGGTGCAGCGGAACCAGCACCGAGACTTCCTGCAGGTTGTAAAGATCGCGCGAGGGTACGAGGAGACTTTCCTTAAAGTTGCCCACCTGCGTGGCATAGGTGCCGCCATCGATATAGCCCAGTATCAGTCGGCTCGGGAATACGCCCCCCATCCCGGTCGTAAAGACGCGAGTGGGCTGGCCACCCGCCAGCAGGGAGTAGTCGCGCGGGATGACACTCACACGCGCTTTGGCGGTGCCAAGGGAGTTGGAGGCCACGCCGTTCACTAGGACGATGTTATTCTGTTCGTCGCCCTCGAGGTAGGCCGTGCAACGGAATCCCGGGCTGGTGACAAGGTCGACTTCGCTGGTCGTGAGGTGAACGGCGGTGACGCGACCGACAACCGTGTTGCCGAAGACGACCGGGGCGCCCGGGCGGATGCCGTCTTTCCGCCCTTTGCGAATGACGATGCGCTGCCACCAGGAAGAACTATCGCGAGTGGCGACGCGGGCGACAACGGACATATATTCCGCGGGGACGTTGTAATGGGTGATCTCACGGAGCCTGACATTCTCACGGCGGATATCCTCGTACTTGTTAATCTGGATTTCCAAGGCGGCATTAACGCGGGCAAGGTCACGGCCGGCGGCGGCCATCTCTTCGACGCTCCGGCTCTTCTTCTCCCAGAAAGTCGCGAGGTCGCGCGACTTGCCAAGAAGGTGAAGGGCAGGGGCCTGAAACTCCACGAACGCTTCGCGATTGAAACGACGCACCGCGCTCGGGGCGAGTATCCACAGCGCCACGAAGACTGATAGGGCGACGTAAGAGGCGCGGGCGCCTTGACGGTTCTGGTCCATGGCGGGTCGGCCCGCGAACGGGGCTTAGTCTCGACCGCTCCAGCGGGAGGAGTTCGCGAGGATTTTGCCAGTCCCGTTGACGACGGCACAGAGGGGGTCTTCAGCGACGAAGACCGGCAGGCCAGTGGCTTCGGAGATGGCGCGGTCGATCTTGCGAATGAGCGAGCCGCCGCCGGCAAGCACGATACCACGGTCGACAAGGTCGGCCGAAAGTTCGGGAGGGATGCGCTCCAAGGAGCCCTTGATGGCCTCAATGATGAGGTTGATATTGTCGGCCATCGCTTCACGGACCTCCTGGGAGGTGAGGTGGAGTTGGCGAGGA
>CAMCWL010000050.1 GCA_945882655.1 Opitutus sp. GAS368 | reverse complement strand
AACGAACTGATCCGTCTCCAGCGCGGCCTGCACCTCCTCGACAGTATCGTAGCCGCCGCGCCGCTCCTCGGCCTGCTCGGTACCGTCACCGGCCTGGCGACCCTCTTTCCGGAACAAGGCCTGCCTGATTCCCAGACGCTCACCCGCGGTGTGGGCCTTGCGCTGAGCACGACGATGATCGGCCTCTGCATCGCGATTCCCGCGCTCGTCGCCGCCAACTGGCTGGGTCGCCGCCTCGAGATTCTTTCTTCCCGCCTCGACGTGCTCGTCGAAGCGCTGGAAGCCCGCCGTCGATGAGCCTCGTCGTCGCCCGCCGCCGTCGCGCCGACATCAACGTGGTGCCGCTCATCGACGTGATGGTGGTGCTGGTTTTCTTCCTGCTCATCAGCGGTCGACTCGACCAATCCAGCACGATGGCGATCATCCCGCCGACGGCTTCCGCCGGCTCCGAAGGCACGCCGGCTACCACGCTCATCGTCGGTGTCGACCGCGACGGTAAGCTCTACCTCGAAGGCAAGGAGATCGCTTCCGCCGCGCTGGCCAAGGCTCTCGTCGACCACGCGCTGAAGTCGCCGCGTACGGAAGTCGTGATCGTCGCCGACGAGCGTTCGCTCACGGGCGCTGCTGTCAGCGCACTCGATGCGGTCGCCAAGGCCGGCTTGAAGCCGCGTCTGCAGACCCGCCAGCCGCGCTGAGGCACGAGGACTCGAGGTTCCGGGATGTATGGGGTAGGGCGGTCATTGCCATGACCGCCGTGGTCGGAGAGATGTCGTGGGTTCAAAAGATGACGCCCGGCGATTCGTGCGTGCCACGGCGAACGGCGGCGATGGCAATCGCCGCCCTACCTCAGGCCCCAGTGAGATCTCATCCATCCTTAATCGCCTCGTGTCCTCGAGCCCTTGCGTTCACGAATGTCTCTTGCATCCTGCCTAGCCCTAGCCCTAGCCCTGACTTACCCTCAAATCCTCTGGCCCTCCGGCCCTCGAGTCCTCCCTCTTTCATCCTCCATCTTCCTTTCCCATGTCGAAGCGTCCTTCCGAAGCCCTCCGTCTGCTGGAGGCCTACACGCAAGCCCACGGCACGTCGGGCCACGAAGACGCGGTCCGCGCGATCTTCGTCCGCGAACTCCGCGGCCGCACGCTGCAGGCCGATGGCCTCGGTGGCGTGCTCGCTTCACCCTCTAAGGAGAAGAAGGGTCCACGCGTGGTCCTCACGGCCCACATGGACGAGATCGGTTTTCTCGTTCAGTCGGTCACGCCCGACGGCTTTCTTCGCCTGACGCCCGTCGGTGGCTGGCCGGACGGCGTCCTCGCCGCCCAACGTCTCCGCATCTGGTCGCGCTCGGCGCAGAAGGAATTCATCGGCATCGTCGCCGCGCTCCCGCCCCACCAAGGTGGCGCCCAGGCCGCTTCGGCCGATAAGGTGCTCGTCGATATCGGCGCGCGTTCGGCTGAATCCGTCGCGCGTCTCGGCATCCGCGCAGGCGACCCAGTCGTGCCGGAAGGCCCCTTCACGGCCCTCGCGGAGCCGGGTCTCTATTCGGCGAAAGCCTTTGATAACCGCGTGGGCATGGCCGCGCTCACGCTCGCGACGCATGAGCTCGACGCCTCCGCGACGCCCTGCGATCTGCTCGCGGTGGCGACGGTGCAGGAAGAAGTCGGCTGCCGCGGCGCGGTCGTCGCCGCGCGGCTCGCGAAGCCCGACGTGGTCATCGTCCTCGAAGGCCCGCCGGCCGACGATCTTCCTGGTCTCGCTCCGCATGGCGAAGCCCAAGGTGCCCTCGGTGCTGGCGTGCAGGTGCGTGCCTACGATCCGACGGCCATCATGAATCCCCGTCTCGTCGACCTGACCCTCGCGGTCGCGGCGGAGAAGGGCATCCCTTGCCAGCTCGCGGTCCGTCGCACGGGCGGCACCGACGCGCGTTCCTTCCAAGCCCACGAGTTGGGCGTACCGGTCATCGTGCTCGGCGTCCCCGCGCGCTATATCCATACGCACAATGCCGTCATCGACCTCGCCGACCTCCACGCGTGCGTCGAACTGTCCGTCGCGCTCGTCCGTCGCCTCGATGCGAAGACGGTGAAGAGCCTCACGCACTATCTGTGAGCGGCATTTCCTGTCGCCTGAAGGTGAAGGCCGTCCCGGGCGCCTCGCGCACGGAGATTGTCGGCCGCCTCGGCGAAGCCCTGAAGATCCGCGTCGCCGCCCCGCCCGAAGGGGGCAAGGCCAACCGTGAAATCCTCGAGCTGCTCTCCGAGCGGCTCAGCTTACCGGCCGCCGGCGTGACCCTGGTCTCCGGGGCCGCTTCGCCCGCAAAGGTCGTTACGCTCCGGGGCATCACGGTCGAGCAGGCTTGGGCGCGTCTTCTGGCCTGAGTCCGCACAATCCGCTTGAGAGGGGAGGGGGCTCCGCTGACAGTAGGTCCATGTGCGCGGACAAGAAACCCGCCTCAGCCTCCGGCAAGGAAGGCTTCGAGGCCGAACTCAAGAAGCTCGAGCAGCTCGTCGAGTCCCTCGAGTCCGGCGATGTCTCGCTCGACGAGCTCGTCGCGAAATATGAGGAAGGCATGCGCCTCCTGAAGTCCTGCCAGAAGTCGCTCGAGGCCGCTGAACTGCGCATCGAGCAGCTGGGCAAGCGCGGCGAAGATTCGCAGGGCTGATGTCACTCCTCGCGTCCATCCGCGGGCCAGAAGACGTCAAGGCCCTCGCTCCCGAGCAACTCCCGTTGCTCGCCCAGGAGATCCGCGAACGACTCGTCGCCGTCACCGCCAAGAACGGCGGCCACATCGGTCCCAATCTCGGCGTGGTCGAGCTCTCGATCGCACTGCATCGCGTTTTCGCTACTCCGCAGGATAAATTTGTTTTCGACGTGGCCCACCAGGGCTACGTCCACAAGCTCCTCACCGGCCGAAATGGCACCGACTTCGATGGTATCCGCACGACGGGCGGCCTGAGCGGCTTCCTCAATCGCGAGGAGAGCCTGCACGACGTTTTCGGCGCTGGCCATGCGGGCACAGCGCTTTCCGCCGCTGTCGGCCTCGCCAACGCCCGCGACCGCCTCGCCGAGGATTCGCATGTCGTGGCCCTCATCGGCGATGCGGCCCTCACCTGCGGTGTCACGATGGAGGCGCTCAACAACGCTGCAAAGTCGACCAAGCGCCTGGTCATCGTACTCAACGACAATGAGTGGTCCATCGACCGCAATGTCGGCGCGGTCGCCGACATCCTGAGCCGCCTGATTGTCACGCGACCCTATAATAATTCGCAGCAGGGCCTGAAGCGTCTGCTCGGCAAAACGCGTTTCGGCACGAAGGTCTTGGACTTCGGTCGCAGCTTCAAGCGCCACGTGAAGAACTGGTATACGCACAGCTCCTCGCTCTTCGAGCAGTACGGCGTGCGCTACGTCGGCCCGATCGACGGACATGACCTCGGCGCCCTCGAGCGCTACCTCAATTTCTGCAAGGAATCCACGGGCCCGATTCTTCTCCACGTCCGCACGGAGAAGGGCCGAGGCCTCGGCGCCGCTCTCAAGAATCCGGAGAAATTCCACGGCACGGGTGCCTTCGACCCCGAGACGGGCGACTCGCTCGCTTCAGGTGCGCCCGGCGCTCCCAAGGCTTGGCAGGATGTCTTTGGCGCGCTGCTCGTCCGCGAAGCCAAGGCGGACTCTCGCGTGGTCGGCATCACGGCCGCGATGCCTTCCGGCACCGGTCTCAATCAGCTGAAGAAGGAACTCCCGGGGCAGTATCATGACGTCGGTATCGCCGAGGAACACGCCGCGCTCTTCGCCGCCGGCATCGCCGCCCGCGATCTCCGCCCGGTCTGCGCGATCTACTCCACCTTTATGCAGCGCGCCTACGACATGGTCATCCATGACGTCTGCCTGCAGCGCTTGCCGGTCACCTTCTGCATGGACCGCGCCGGCGTCTCGCCGAGCGATGGCCCGACGCACCACGGTCTCTTCGACATCGCCTACCTGCGCTGCGTCCCGAACGTCACGCTGATGCAGCCGAAGGACGAGGACGAGTTCTCGGACATGCTGCACACCGCGCTGAAGTCCGGTGCCCCGATGTTCATCCGCTACCCGCGCGGCGCCGCCGCCGGCAAAGCAATCAAAGCGCAGCCCGCACTTATCCCTCTCGGTAAAGCCGAAGTCCTCCGCGCCGGCGCCGATGTACAGCTTTGGGCGCTCGGCACGATGGTGCCCGAAGCCCAGGCACTCGCCGATAAACTTACCGCCGAGACCGGTCTTTCCGTCGGCGTCGTTAATGCCCGTTTCGCCAAGCCAATCGACGCCACCTTACTCGTCGAGCAGGCCAAGTCCGCCAAGCTCATCGTCACGCTCGAAGACGGCGCCGTCACTGGCGGCTTCGGCACCGGCGCGCTTGAAGTACTCGCTGAACACGGCGTGCGCACGCCCATCGTCCGCCTCGGCTGGCCCGATCGTTTCGTGGGTCATGCCACCGATGTGAAGACCCTACGCGCTGCGAACGGCCTCTCGCCCGACCAGATGCTGGCGACGGTGAAGGCAGCGTTGAAGTAGGGCGGCCATTGCCATGGCCGCCGTTCGCCGTGGCACGTCCGTATCGCCGGGCAGACTGTTTCGATATTCCAACCTCCGTCTGCCCACGGACGTGATGGTAATCACGTCCCTACCATGATGCATCCCGACGCCTCAGAATCCCCAAGCCACGAGCAGGCGCGTCTCGGATCGGCTGGTGTCGCGGAGATTACGGTCGCCCTTCGTCGAGGGTGATCCGCTAACCTGCCAGAGATGGGTGAGGACCATGGAGCAATCGCCCATGCGGTGTGCGATGCAGGGACCGGCGCAGAGCGCCGAATTCGCGAAGGTCCGGCCATGCGTCCAGCAGCCTTTGGCGACGGCTTCGATGCCGAAAGACCAACGATCGCTGGCCCGGTAGGCCAGGCCTTGCGACCATTCGAGCAGTCCGCAGGTGCCGTCGGCTGCGTGCGATAGGCCGGCGGAGAGATTGGTCACGTAGCACCAGTCGCCGTTGGAGCCGAAGTTCCGCTGCAGGAACAGGCGACCGAAGTAGGACGTTTCGATGCGCTCCTCGCCGCTGGCCGCATCGACGCGGCTATAACCGAAGGCACCCGCCCAGGCGGCGTTCCATTCGTCGGGCTTGGCGGCACCGAGGAGCTGTTTGTATTCGACCGAGAAGCCTTCGATGAAGGAGCCGCGGAAGTCCGCCGAGCGGAGTACGCCGCCCGCGAGCACGAGATCCACGTGGCTGACGTCGGACAGCCCAATCTCGAGCTGGGTCGCGAGGTCGTAGCCGCGATAGCCGCCGTCGAAGCCGGCACCCAGGTCGAGGCCGCGGCGTAGCGAGACCGTCTGCTGCAGTTCATATTCGCCCAGCTTAGCGACGCACGTGTCCCCCGAGCAGCCGAACGGATTGTCGTTCGCCTGGCTTTTCACGACCCCGAGGATCCCGATTGTCAGGATTACGATACAACGGTGCATTGCCCCTATGTCTTGAATGCCGCTGGGCGGTTTCAAGTGCAAAGGGTGCGGGCGACCCCCTCAGAACTCGTAGCCGACGCGGAGGCGCGTTTCGTAAGGCGACTTCTTGGTGACGTTAAGGTCGCCTTTATTTGCCGGGGTGGCGGTCACTTGAGCCAAGACGGTGAAGGTCGTGAAGAAGCCGCCGCTCTGGTAGCGCACGCACGGGCCGGCCAGCACGGCGGTGTATTGATGGTCGTTGAGTTCGGCCCATTCGGCTTCGACGATCGCCTCAGCTCCGAGGTACCAGTTCGCTCCCACGGCGCAGGCGAGGCCCTGGGTGAGCTTGAACTTCACCGTGTCGGCGTGCGTGGCGGTCTCATGCTCGAGTTCGCCGATGATGTTGGCGGCGTAGATCCATTCGTCGCTCGTCCCGAAATTGTGCTGGAGGAGAAGCTTGGTCTCGAGCTTGAGCTGATCGCGGTGCGCGCCGTTCTTCGAACTCACCTGCGAATAGCCCGGCTCGATGTAGAGCGCTACGCCCCAGTCCTGGGTGTCAGGGTTCGAGAGCATCTTCTTATACGCGACTTGGAAGCCGTCGAACAGCAGGCCGTCGCGCGAAGTCTGCTCGAAGTAGCGGGAGTTGACGTAGACGGAGAGCTGTTCGTTGGCCGAGATACCCCACTCGATTTCCGTCTTCAGGTCGAAGCCGCGGTAGCGCGCATCATAGCCGCTGCCGAGGTTGCGACCGAGGCGGCCGGTCACCCACTGGACGATCTCGATTTTACCGGGCTTGAGCGTTTCGGTGAGGTAGGAGTAGCCGAAAGGATTGTCGCAACCGAAGGCCGTGGCGGCCGAAGCGAGCGTGAGTGTGGTGAGGAGGGCTTTCATAGGATTCAAGACCCTCTTGATAATGAGACTCACTCTCACCTGTCAAATAATAAATGAGAATGAGTCTCATCTTGTTGAGACTTAGGTTGTAATCATTCGGGAAATCAGAGATTTTATGGGCTCCCGGATGCCCCTCTTGATCGTCATTCCTGTGCGCAATGAGGAGCGCCGCCTCGGTCCTGGCCTCGCTCGGCTGGCCGAAAGCCTGCAGGCCCACCAGTGCCCGGACGTGCTCATCGTGGTCTCGGACAACGGCTCCACGGATTGGACGCGGGCCGTGGCCATCGAGTCCGCCGCCAAGATTCCTTATCGGGTGGCCTACCATCGCGCTTGCGACCATGGCGACAAAGGCGTCGCAATTTTTTCAGCCTGGGAGTCCGCCCCAGAAGGTTACGACGTCCTGGCTTACTGCGATACCGACATGGCCACGGATCCCGAAGCGCTCGTGCGTGGCTATCGCCTAATCTCCGAAGGCAAGGCCGACCTGGTCGCGGGCTCGCGCTGGCATCGCGATTCGCAGGTCATCGGCCGCTCGTGGAAACGTTCGTTCATCTCCGCGGCGCTTTCATGTTTTTGGCGGATGCTTCCAGGTGCCCGCATGACCGATCCTGGTTGTGGCCTGAAGCTCGTCCGTCGCTCTACTTTCGCGGCATTGAAGATGCCCGCCGACGCGCGCGGCTTCTCTTTCGGCGCCGAAGCCTTCGTGCGCCTCGCGCGCACCGGCGCCAAGCTCGTCGAGATTCCCGTCAAGTGGACCGATGACGACGCTGGCCGTATCCGCCTCGGCAAAGCCGCTGGCGATTACGCGAGAGCCTGGTGGAGACTGATTTCGAGGGCCTGAGGGCAGGAGGGCCGGAGGTAATCGAGGTAGGGCGGCACCACGTGCTGTCCTAGTCTGCCTCGGGTAGGGCGGTCATTGCTATGGCCGCCGTTCGCCGATCACGTGCGAATCAGCGGGCAGACTGTTTCGATATTCCAAACTCCGTCCGCCCACGGACGTGATGGCAATCACGTCCCTACCCCGATGCCACCCGCCACCCGAGAACGATGCCCATAAAAAAGGACAGCACGTGGTGCTGTCCCTACCTCAAATTACGTCCTGTCCCGGGCCCTAGCCCTGATAGTGCTTACCTCTGTCCCTTTCTCCGTTCCGGTCCCCTCGGCTTCTGGGCCAGGCGTTCGTCGTAGAGGCGGAAATCCACCTGGCGCTTGAAGCGATCCACGCGGTCGACGGTCACGGTGATGACGCCGCCGGGCATGAACTTCCGTCCGGTGCGGCTGCCGACGAGCATGTTACCGCGGTCGTTCAGGCGGTAATAGTCGTCGGTGAGCGTCGACATGTGCACGAGGCCGTAGGCCTGCGAGGCGTTGAGCTCGACCATGAGGCCGTGCGGCTTCACATCGGTGATGGTGGCCTCGAACGGCCGTTTGTCCGGTCGGGCGGCCTCGCGCTCGAAGAGCTCGAGGAGCTTGATCTTCACCGAATCGCGTTCGGCTTCGGAGCTGTTGCGCTCGGTGATCGAGATGTGCTCGCAGGAACGCGTCAGCTCGCCGATACCCGGTGAGCGCAGCGGTTCCTTGGGGGCAGAACGCACGCCCTGCTTCTGGATATAGGCGTCGAAGATGCGGTGCTCGAGCAAGTCGGAGTAACGGCGAATCGGCGACGTGAAGTGCGAGTAGTGCAGTTTCGCCAAGCCGAAGTGGCCGTCGGCCGACGGGCGATAGCAGGCCTGCTTGAGCGAGCGTAGGAGCTGGATGCGGATGGTGTAACCGTCTTCGCGGTCCTTGAGGCTCGCCAGCAGCTTGACCATCTCGGAGCGATGGGTGAGATCACCGACCTGGAAGCCGTTGCCGGCGAGTTCTTCGCGGAGGGCGGCGAGCTTCTCGGGGTCGGGGTCGTCGTGCACGCGGTTGACGTGCGGGATGGACGCCTTGTCGAGGGCCGTCGCGACGCTCTCGTTGGCGAGGAGCATGAACTCCTCGATGAGCTGGTGCGATGAGTCGTGCTGCACGACTTCGGTGCGGTCAGCCCAGCCGTCCTTGTCGCAGTAGATTTTGATCTCCTTCATCTCCAGGTCGAGCGACCCGGCGCGGAAGCGTTCGGCGCGGAGGACCTTGCCGATGCTCCAGAGGTCGTCGATCATGCCCTGGATCAGATCCAGCTCGGCGTCGGTGAGCTCGGCCAGCGGTCGTCCGGGCGAACCGGTCTGGTGCGGCGGCGGGGCGGGGAGGGCGCGAATCTCGTCCTTGGTGAGGTGCTGCAGGAAGCCGTAGGCCTGCTTGTAGGTGAGGCGCTTGACGCTGCGGATGACGGAGTTCGCGAACTCGGTCTTCACGAGACGAGCATCGGGTGTGAATTCACAGATGACGGTCTTGACCAAGCGATCTTCGGCTTCGACGAGCGAGCAGAGGCCGCTGGAGAGCGCATGTGGGAGCATCGGGATGACCGTGCCGACAAGGTAGGTGGAGTTGCCGCGTTCGCGCGCCTCGACGTCGAGGGGCGAGCCGCTCTTCACGTAGGAGGACACGTCGGCGATGTGGATGCCGACGCGCACGTTGCCGTTCGGCATACGCTGGACGGACAGGGCATCGTCGAAATCCTTCGCGTCATCTGGGTCGATGGTGATCGTCGGAATCTGGCGGAAGTCTTCGCGGCCGACGCAATCGGCCTTCTGTACCGTCTTGCCGAAAGAGTTGGCCGCCGCGGCGACTTCGGGCGGGAATTCCGGGCGGAGGCCGTAGCGGCGCAGGATGGCGAGGTATTCGGCCATCGGCGTGTGCGTGACGCCGAGGACTTCGGTGACCGTACCGGTCGGGTTGAGGTTGCGGCGTTCCCAGACGTCGAGGCGGACGACGACCTTGTCGCCAGACTTCGGGGCGGGCGTGAGGCCGGCGCGGGCAGGGTCGCGCACGATGATCTCGCGCGAGATGCGGGGATCGTCAGGGACGACGAACCACTGCAGGCGGTTGTTGCCGATCGTGCCAGTGAGCTGCGTGAGGGCGCGCTTGACGATGCTGACCACCGTGCCCGTGCCCCAGTCGTCGCCGTTACGGTCACGGCGATTAGCGTTCAGCTTGATGAGCACGCGGTCGCCGTGGAGCGCGACATGCGTGTCGTCGGCGTCGATGTGCAGCTGTTCGCGGGGAGGAGAGCCGGGGACGGCGTCGAAGACCACGCGGGCGGAGCCGCTCGGGCGGAAGAGGATGGTACCTTCGAGCAAGTCAGACGCTTGCTTGCGCGCCGGTAGACCGACGGGGGAGAAGCCAGCGGAGGGTAGGGCGAGCAGGTGGCCTTTGACGGTCACGACGGCTCCGGCCTTGATGAGGCGCGGGATCGTCTTGCTCAGGCGACGGAGGTCTTCCTTGTCGCCGCCGAGAGCTTGGACGATGGCTTCGAGGCGCATCGGCTTGTAGCCGGGCTTTCCGAGGAACTTCAGGAGGACTTCTTCGGCGCTCATGCGCTTTCGTTCGTGCTGCCGAGGAGACTACCCAGGTAGGGCATGAGCTGCTTCTTGCGGCTGACGATGCCGGGGAGGTCGAAGATGTCCGGCGGCCGCTTCTGCGGGTAAGTGATGGCCTGGACGACTTCGGCGTCGCCGCGGATGAGGAACATCGAGCTCTGGGTATCGATGTCGGTCACGAGCAGGCAGGAGAAGCTCAGGCCGTTCTCCATGCGGTATTTCTCGAGGGCCTCGAGAAGCGCGTCTTCGCACTTCCAGAAGTTGGTGAACCCGAGTTCTTCCACCTGCGAGACGGAGAAGCGGCGTTCGCCTTCCTTGTAGAGCTTGCAGTCGGCGCGGACGGCGGCGGCGGGGCTGAGGGTCGATAAGACCGAGCCGGCGTTGAAGATCATGTCGGCCAGCGAACGCGCATCGGCGTCGGCGAGGCGGGAGAGCCACTGGAGCAGGTCGGCGTCGAGCGGCGTGGTGGTCGGGCTCTGGAGGAGCAGGGTATCCGAGATGATGCCGCACATCATCAGGCCGGCGATCTGCGGCGTGGGCTTGAGGTCGGCGGTGCGGAACATGTCCGCGACGATCGAGCAGGTGGAGCCGAGCGGGCGGTTGATGAAGAGGATGGGCTGATGCGTCGGCGCGTTGCCGAGGCGGTGGTGGTCGACGACCTCGGTGATCTCGACTTCGGCGGCGCCATCGACGGCCTGCGAGAGCTCGTTGTGGTCGACGAGCACGAGCTTGGCGCGGGGCGGGTTGATGATATCGGTCTTGGTGAAGACGCCGAGCAGGTGGCCATCCTCGTCGACCACATTACAGATGAGGGCCGGGTTCTGGACGATGCGGCGACGGGCCACGGAGAGCTTTTCCTGCGGCTTGAAGGTGAAGGCGTCGCGCTGCACGAGTCCGCCGACGAGGGTCGAAGCGCGGACGGCCCAGGCGGTCGTGGCGCTGTCGGTGTCGGCATAGGCGACGGAGACCTTGGCGGCCTTGGCGCGTTCGAGGACGTCGGCCTTCATGCGGTGGCCGCCAGTGACGATGATGATGCGCACGCCCATCTCGATGGCGCGCAGGTGCACGTCGGAACGATCGCCAACGACGATGACGCTCTTGTTGTTCGGAATGCCTTCGACGGTCGCCGACTTGCCAAAGGATTCGAGTTCCATGGCGGCGACGCGCACATACAGTTCGTCGACGGTCGTGGCATCGTAGGAGACCACTTCCGTGCCGCCGATGGAGCGGATGATCGCGTTGATCGAGCTGGTGACCTTGCGCATCGACGTGGCGCGCTTGGGCTTCGGGATGAAGTAGTCGCCGAGGCTGAAGATGGAGACGTAGCCTTCGAGACGGCCGTCGCTACCGACGACCGGCAGGGCGCGGACGTCATGCAGGTCGAGCAGCTCGAGCGCGCGGGCGCACGTGTCATCGACGCTGACCTTGAACGGGTCGCGGTGCATGATGTCTTCGATGCGCGGGATGACGTCGCCGACGAATTCGGGGAGCGTGGCGCCGAAACGGTTCAGAATCGCGTCAATGCGCGCGTTGGAGTTGCCGCAACGGGCGGGCTTAAAGCCAGTCTGACCGGAAGCTTCCTTGAAGGCGGCGTAGGCGAGGGCGGAGCAGATCGCGTCGGCGTCAGGATTCTTGTGGCCGATGATGTACGTCGGTTGGGCGGAACGGGCGAGGGGAAGGGGAGG
>CAMCWL010000049.1 GCA_945882655.1 Opitutus sp. GAS368 | reverse complement strand
TGGATCAAGGCGCACTGCAAGAAGCCCGTCGCGGGTTTCATCGCCGGTGCCACCGCTCCGGCCGGTCGTCGCATGGGCCACGCCGGCGCTGTCATCGGCGGAGCCGAAGATACCGCCGCCGCGAAGATCAAGATCTTCGAGGAGTGCGGCATTTCCGTCGCAGCCACGCCGTCTGATATGGCCGACGCCCTCCTCCGCATCTGGAAGGGCTGAAAACCTTGTCATTCGCGAAAAGAGGCCCGGCGACGGGCCTCTTTTGTTTTTACAGGGGATCACCTGCCCCCCAGAAACATCGCATGTGGTACTACGAACAAAACGGTAATCGCATCGGCCCGGTCGACGAAGCCACCATGCGCTCACTCATCTCTGACCGGACGATCTCCATCGACACGCTGGTCTGGACCAACGGCATGGCCAACTGGACGCCGCTCCAGCAGACCCAGCTCGCCGCCGGTCTACCTGTACCGCCGCCGATGTCCCAATCGGCCCCGAGTTCTCCCCAGTATCACAACATCCCGAGCCAGCACCACCCTGACGCCAAAGACCGCGTGGCCTACGTCCTCCTCGCCGTCCTGCTGGGCATCGGTATCCATAACTTTTACGCCGGCTACACCACCAAGGGCATCATCCAGTTGCTCGTCTCCATCCTGAGCTGCGGCATCCTCTGGTTCTTCATGTGGATCTGGGCCATCATCGAAGCCTGTACGGTGACGCAGGACGCCAACGGCGTTCGCTTTAAGTAAGCACGACACCCGCCCAATAAAAAGGCCGCCCAATGGGCGGCCTTTTGCTTTACGTGATTCGCAGACTTACTTGCCGGCGACGTAAGCGAGACCACCCGCAGTCTTGGCCACAGAGTCGGCGCCTTCGAGGAGGTCGGCGATGGGATCCCACTTGCCGTTGATGAGGCCGTCACGGGCAGAGGCGGCGATGGCGGCCTTCCAGCTCTTAGCGCCAGCGGAGACGGTCAGCTTTTCGACGTCGACGGTGACTTCGACGTCCGGATTGGCGCGCACGAAGGCGTCGCACTCGGCGAGGTCTTCTTTGGAGAGAGTCAGGCAAGGCACGCCGAGGGTGGTGGAGTTGCCAAAGAAGATCTCGGCGAAGCTGCCCCCGACGAACGCGGTGAAGCCGTAACGCCAGAGCGACTGGGGGGCGTGCTCACGGGAGCTGCCACAGCCGAAGTTGAAGCCGACGACCATGACCCCCTGTTTGGCGGCGGCGATACGCGCGGCCTGGGCCGAGTTCATCGGATGAGCGCGCTCCTTGCCGTCAGGACCGGTGCGCTCGTCGCGGAAGGCGTGCTCGCCGAGACCGTCGAAGGTCACGCAACGGAGGAAGCGCGCAGGGATGATGCGGTCGGTATCGATGTCGTCGCCGGGGACGGCGAGGGCGAGGGCTTTGACCTGGGTGATTTTGGCGAGGGACATAGCGGTTTGAAATGGGTTAGGCGGCGACAGGACGGCGGATAACGCAGACGGGCATTGCGAGCGCGGAGGCAAGCGAAGCGAGGCGCTCTTCGGCGATGGCGGCGGCGACGGTCTCGTCGGCCACCAGGATCGCGTGGCCGTCCACCACCCAAGGCAGGGTCACGGTGCACACGGGCTTACCGTCGTAATGGGCGTCGACGTGCACGTCGCGCTGGCAGGCGATTCCTTCGGCCAAGCAGGCCGCAGCGACGTCATCGCCTTGGGCGATACGTTCGAGCACGCGGTCGACTGGCGCGGAGGCGGACATCAGACCTTGAAGACTTCGCGGGCGTCGGTGACCTGGCCGGTGATGGCGGCGGCGGCGACCATGAGCGGGCTCATGAGCACCGTACGGCCGGTCTGGGAGCCCTGGCGGCCCTTGAAGTTACGGTTCGAGGAGCTAGCGCAGAGCTGGTCGCCGACGAGCTTGTCGGGATTCATCGCGAGGCACATGGAGCAACCTGCGCCGCGCCATTCGAAGCCGGCTTCGATGTAGATCTTATCGAGGCCTTCGTGGACGGCCTGGATGGCGGTGAGCTGCGAGCCGGGGACGACGATCGCCTTGACGCTCGGGCTGACCTTGCGGCCCTTGAGATACTTGGCGACTTCGCGAAGGTCGGAGATGCGGCCGTTGGTGCAGGAACCGAGGAAGCAGACGTCGACCTTGGTACCCTTGATCGGGGTGTTCGGCGCCAGCTTCATGTGAGCGTAGGCGTCTTCGGCGGTCTGGCGGTCGGCGGCGTTGAGGGTCTCGAGCGCCGGCATCTTCTCATCGATGAAGATGGCCTGACCAGGGGTGATACCCCAGGTGACGGTCGGACGGATGTCCTCAGCCTTGAAGATCCTGATGTCGTCATATTGGCAACCGGCGTCGGAAGCGAAGGAAGCCCAGCGAGCCACAGCGGCATCCCAATCGGCGGCCTTGGGGGCGAACGGCTTGCCCTTGATGTAATCGAAAGTCTTCTGGTCCGGATTGACGTAGCCGCAGCGGGCGCCGCCTTCGATGGACATATTACAGACGGTCATGCGCTCCTCGAGGGAGAAGCCATCGAAGGTCGTACCAGCGTATTCGTAGGCGAAGCCGATGCCACCGTTGACGCCGAGCACGCGGATGATGTGCAGGATGACATCCTTGGCGTAGACGCCAGGGGCGAGCTTGCCGTTCACTTCAATGCGACGGACCTTGAGCGGGCTGAGGGCGAGGGTCTGGGTCGCGAGGACGTCGCGAACCTGCGTGGTACCGATGCCGAAGGCAATCGCGCCGAACGCGCCGTGGGTGGCGGTGTGGGAGTCGCCGCAAGCGATGGTGGTGCCGGGCTGGGTGATGCCCTGCTCCGGACCGACCATGTGGACGATGCCCTGGGTGCCGGTCGTGGTGTCGAAGAAGCGGATGCCGTAGTCCTTGGTGTTCTTACGGAGGGCCTCGATCATCTCCTGGGCGATCGGGTCGGAGTAAGGCTCCTTGAGCTCGTTGGTCGGGACGATGTGGTCGACCGTGGCGAAGGTGCGCTGCGGGTATTTCACCTTGAGGCCGAGGTCCCGGAGCATGCCGAAGGCCTGGGGGCTCGTCACCTCATGGATGAGGTGCGTGCCGATGAACAATTGGGTCTGCCCGTTAGGCAGCTTGCGCACCGTATGCGCTTCCCAAACTTTCTGGAACAGGGTCTTGGCCATCTGAGTAAAAGGTGAAGGGTCAACGTAGGAAGGGACAAGGGCTGGTCAATCCCGCAGGCAAACCGTCCCTTGGCTGATTTGGGGCCCAAACAGGGCACCGCAGAGCGCACCCGCCACGGTGTCTTGACCCACTCGCCCCTCCCCTTCCATCCTGCACCCATGGCCCGTACGCTCACCCTCAGCTTCTCCTGCCCAGACACCAGCGGCATCGTGGCCGAGGTGTCCGCGTTCGTCGCCGGCCATCAGGGCTGGATCACGGAAGCCAGCCAGCACACCGAACATGAGCTCTCCCGCTTCTTCATGCGCGTGGAGATCCGGGCCGAGTCCCTCGACTTCCCCGCTGGCGAATTCGCCCAACGCTTCGCCCCCTTGGCCAAGAAGTTCGCGATGGACTGGAAGGTCTCCGACTCCGCGCAACCTCGCCGCGTCGTTCTGCTCTGCTCCAAACAGGAACACTGCCTTTACGACCTCCTGGCCCGCCACGTCGCCCAGGATTTCCCGTTCGTCGTCCCCTGCGTAATCTCCAATCACGAGGATCATCGTAAAATCGTCGAAGCCCACGATATCCCGTTCCACTATGTCCCGGTTACGCCGGAGACGAAGCACGCGGCGTTTCGCAAGATGGAGCAGCTCTTCCGCGACGCTCAGGCCGACCTGATCGTCCTCGCCCGCTACATGCAGGTGCTCGACGAATCGATGTGCCGCGACTTCGCGGGCAAGATCATCAACATCCATCACTCGTTCCTGCCGTCGTTCGCTGGTGCCAAGCCCTACCATCAGGCGCATCGCCGCGGCGTGAAGCTCATCGGCGCGACCTGCCACTTCGTCACGCCCGACCTCGACGAAGGACCCATCGTGGAACAGGACGTCATCCGCATCGACCATTCGGACACGCCGGAAGACATGGCTCATCTGGGTAAGGACATCGAGAAGGTCGTACTCGCTCGCGGCCTGCGCGCCGTCGTCGAGGATCGCGTTCTTCTCGCTGGCAATAAGACCGTTATCTTCCGTTAAAAATCGACCCTCCGGGAGGGTTTGGCGTTGGCGGTAGAGCGGACGAAAGACAGGGTAAGTAACCCCTCCCCATGCGACCCCTTTGCGCCTTCCTCTTCGCGACTTCCGTCGCTTTCGCCGCCGTTTCTCCGGAAGAGATCACGCCATCGAAAAAAACTCCCTTCACGCAGCCCGCCGAAGCTGCCCGCGCCGAACTGCACGAATCCATCAAGTCCTACATGGCCAAGGAGCCGGGGACCTTCGGCGCCCACGCCGCAGCTCAGGATTTCCCTGGCATCGTCGAAGCCAAGCAGCGTGTCGCCCGCACGGTCGCCTACGACTCCAACCTCGTCCATCGCTGGGATACCACCGCTGGCAACGCCCCGAACCTCGCCACCGGCCCTGACGCGTGGCAGGAGACCGGCCTCTATGCTGCGCCGGGTGAAGTCGTCATCGTGAAAGTCGCGTCAATCCCCGAGCACCGCGTGGTGAAGATCATCGTCGGCTGCCACCGCGACAGCCTGCTCAAGCTCGATAAGTGGAACCGCTTCCCGGTGATCAACCGGACGTTCGAGCTGAAGGTCGGCGACAACAAGATCGCCAACGCGTTCGGCGGCCAGCTCTTCATCCAGAGCTCGCACAAGGACTGGCGTAAGCCGGTAAAGGCCACGCCCTCCACGCCCCTGCAATTCAGCAACGCCGTCGCGATGCCCACCTACGTCCTCGGCAAAGACACCCCCGAGACCTGGATGAAGGCCAAGCAGAACCCCGCCCCGTGGGTCACGCTCGTCGGCAAGTATGTGATTCTCCACGTCCAGGCCTCCGAAGTGAAGAAACTCACCGACCCGAAAGCATTGCTGGAATGGTGGGACAAGGCGATGGCACTTGAAGCCGACCTCGTCGCCCTGAACCGTCTCGCGCCGGAACGCGTCGTCCCTGACCGACAAATCTCCGCTGGCTTCATGCACTCGGGCTACCCGTTCATGTGCTGGATCGAGCCGTCACAGAAGGACAGCATCGACCTCCCGAAGTTGACCAAGGAAGGCAACTGGGGCTTCTTCCACGAGCTTGGCCATAACCACCAGCGCCGCGACTGGACCTTCGACGGCCAGACGGAAGTGACCTGCAATTTCTTCTCTCTTTACGTCATGGAGAAGCTCGTCGGCAAACCCCAAGGGCGCGGCCACCCAGCGATGGAGAAGATCGATGAACTCCTCGCCAAGCGCTTCGCCGCCGAACCCAACAAGGGTCCGTTCGAACAACTCGCGACCTTCGTCGTTCTGATCCGCGCCCATGGCTGGGAACCCCTCCGCCAGACGCTCCGCTCCTACGCCGCCGAACCCGCACCGAAGGGAGCGACCAAGGAACAGCTGCAGAGCCTCTTCGCCCTGCGCTACGGCAAGGCCGCCAAGGCCGACGTGAGCGAGTATTTCGAGAAGATGGGCTACCACGTCGAGTCGACCGCCAAAGGTGCGCTCAAAGGCCTCCCCGCCTTCAAGCCGACCCTGCCCACGCCGGCTAAGTGACGCTGCGGCAACGGTTCGCAAGGTGATGCCTTCTGCCTCGCCCTGCGGGCTGATTTAAACTTAATACGCTTCCGCTGGCCCTCACCAGCGTCCACCGACCATGTCCCTCATTTCCCGCCTTTCCGCCCGCCTCCAGAACCACCCCAAACGCATCGTCTTCCCGGAAGGTGCCGACGCCCGCGTCATCCAGGCCGCCCGCCAGTTCGTGGTGAAGAAGCTCGGCGTGCCGTTCCTCATCGGCGACCGCCAGCGCATCAAGGTCAACGCGGCCCGTCTCAATATCAGCCTCGAAGGTATCCGCGTCATCGAGCCAGAGCGCAGTGATGAGCTCAAGAGCTTCACGGAGAAACTCGAATCCATCCAGCGCTACGGCAACACGAACCTCCAGGGCAATCCGGCTGAACTCGCCCTCAACCCCAACTACTTCGCCTGCCTGATGGTCGCCACCGGCGGCGCCGATGCGCTGATCTCCGGTGCCACGCTACACGCCGCCTCTGGGCTGCGCGCCATCCTTCAGGTAATGCCCCGCCAAGCGGGCGTCGAGACGGTCTCGTCGATGCAGATTCTCGAATCCGAAGAAGGTAAGTTCGGCATCGATGGCGTTCTCTTCCTCGCGGATTGCGGCGTCATCCCGGACCCGACCGCCGAACAGCTCGCCGACATCGCGGTGACCACCGCGGGCCTCGCCGGCCACCTGACCAACACGACCCCGAAGGTCGCGATGCTCGCCTATTCGACCCACGCCTCCAACCCGCGCCTGGCTTCCGTCAAGAAAGTCCAAGTCGCCACCGACCTCGCCCGCCGCAAGGCCCGCGAGCTGGGCATCACCTGCGATATCGACGGAGAGATGCAGGCCGACGCGGCGATCAATCCGTTCGCGGCCCAGTCCAAGGAAGTGGCCGGCGCCGTCGCCGGACGCGCCAGCGTGCTCATCTTCCCCGACCTCAATTCGGGTAACATCGCTTCGAAACTCGCCCAGCATATCGCCGACATCCCGGCCTACGGCCAGATTCTCACGGGCCTCGAGCGCCCCGCCGCCGAAATCTCCCGCGGCGCCAGCGCCCACGATATCTTCGGCACGGCGGTCATTGTCGCCGCCCAGGCGGTCGATAAGTCCTACCTCTTCCCGAAGCTTAAAGACGGACCCGCCGCCTGACCATGGCCGTTCGTAAACGTTTCGCCGATAACGTTCCCGGGCTGCTCGCGCGCCCGATGAACCTCGACACGCGACGGATCTTCGTCGCGGCGACGCGCATGAACGATGGCAAGACCACCACCTGCCTCGGCCTCACGGCCGCCCTCCAGGCGATGGGCCTGCACGTGGGCTACATCAAGCCGATCGCCCAGCGCGTGGTGATGTCGGGCGAAGACCAGGTCGACGAGGACACGCTCCTCATCGACGGGCTCTTCGACCTTGATATCCCGATCGCGGCGATGTCGCCCGTGGCCATCGGCCCTGACTTCACGAAGCAATACCTCGAGAACCCCGATGAGATCGGCCCGCAGCTCAAGGACCGCATCTGCCGCGCTTTTGACCGAAGCGCCTACGGTAAGGATATCGTGGTCGTCGAAGGCTCCGGCCATGCCGGCGTGGGTTCGGTCTTCGGCGCCTCCAACGCCGACAACGCCAAAGTGCTCGGCTCTAAGGCCATCATCGTCGCGGCGGGTGGCATCGGAAAGCCGATTGACGAGATCGCCCTGAACAAAGCCCTCTTCGACAAGGCCGGCGTGCAAGTGGTCGGTGCTATCCTGAACAAGGTGATGCCGGACAAGCTTGAATTCATCCGCGACTTTGCTGGCCGTGGCCTTCGTAAGCTCGGTGTGCCGCTGCTCGGCGTCGTCCCCCTCCAAGAGATGCTCGTCTACCCGAACCTCGACCAGGTGGCCGACGAGACCAAGGCCCGCTGGGTCCACCAACCCGAAGGCCTCCGTCGCGTCCGCCGCGTGGTCATCGGCGCGATGTCCGCCCGCCGACACGCCGAATATCTCCGCGTCCCCGGCACCCTCGTCATCGTCCCGGGCGACCGCGAAGACCTCCTCGAAGCCTTCATCCTCGGCGACGGTGCGAAGTCACTCTCCGGTGTCATTTTTTCCAACGGCTTGCTCCCCAACGACGACATCGTCCGGCGGATGAAAGAAGCCGGCATCCCGCTGGCCGCCGTCGAGGCCGAATCCTTTGCGGTCACGGCGCGGATTAATAATATGTCGGTGAAGACGATGCGGCAGGACGCCGACAAGATCCCGGTCATCCAGAAGATGATCTCGGAATCGGTCGACATCCCCACCCTGCTTAAGTCGCTCTAAAGCTCAGACCGTTCGCAGCACCTCGCTAAGGCGCGTGAAGTGTGCCTCATCGAAGCCCATCGCCCGCTTTAGGAAGGCATCGCGCTCGATAAGATTGGGAATCTTGCCCGCCTCACGCCACTGGGCCGTGGTGATGAGCCCGCGTAAGCGCACCCAGAATGCCCCGACGGGTACGGGATAATCGCTACCGTGGAGAAAACGCCCCAAGCGGCCGGATTCCTTGACCTGCTTGAGGACGCCACTCCGGATCGGACTGTTGAGAGCGCTTGTGTCGGCGTACATCTTCGGGAATTCGTCCATGAGCTTGATGAGCTCACCGAAGTAGTTCTGATCGAAGAAGTGGCTGTTACCCGAGGAATGGGCCGCGATGACCTTGACGCCGAGTTCCAAGGGGCGGCGTAAGATGCGCGGATCCTGATAAGAACGATTAATGACCGGCACGGTCATCTCGCCACCGGTATGGCAGAGGAACGGGAGGCCCGCGGCGGCCATACGACGCCAAAACTCGTCATACTGAGGCAGCGAGCAGTTCACGTTCTGGCAGTTGGGCAGCAGCTTGAGGGCGCGGGCGCCGGACGCCAGGCATCGGTCCAGCTCCTCCAAGGCGTCTTTACGCCCCGGGTGAATCGATACCGCCGGCACGAACTCGGGATTCTCGCGGCAGACCTTGAACAGGTAGTCGTTCGGCACATGGAACGAACCGAAGTCCATCTTCTTGCCTTCTTCGTCGTAGACCTCGTCCTGCGCCAGCAGCAAGGCCTTGTCGACATACGAGCCGCGGATCAGTTCACGCAGGGCCTCGACGTATTTCACGTCGAAATCCTTGTGCGTCAGCGGTAGCGGCATCCCGACAGCCCGACGCATGACCTCGCTGAGCGCCCTCAGCCAGAGGCCTTCGATCCGCAGCCAGCAGCCGCTCCCGTCTTGGCCGTTTCCGACGAGGTGGACGTGGCAATCATAACGTATTGGGGTCATAAAAAGAATCAGGGAGCGGACGTTATCTAAGCGTCCTTTTTGTCGGCGGTGATTCGTCCGTAGAGCCAGGCGATGCCGAAGAAGGCGACCGCCACGGCGGCACAGGCGGCGATGCGTCCGAGCATATCGGTGATGTCGTGCGACAGTACGCGGATGGTCGCGATGACCAGGCCGACGAGGCCGACCATCCGTAACGAGCGAGTGGCTAGTAGATGTCCGATCACGAAGGTCAGCACGGAAGCCAGGGCCCAGAAGAGCGAGACGCCTGCGCCAGGCAGATGGGCCAGCATGAAGAAAGCGGAGCCGAACAACATCGCCGATCCGAGAGCAGAACGCTGGAAAGTCCCCCAGCCGCCCTGACCTCGGGTATGGAGCGCCAAGACGTAAAGGAGACAGGCCAAACCGAGCAGGATGAATGGAGCATGCACCAAGCCAAGCTCCCGGACGCCCTGCATTTTGATCATCAAGGTCTGGAGAACATGGCCGAAGAAGGCACCCGCGGCGATGAGCGAAAGGTCCGTCGGCACCGTGCCGAGCCGGCGTAGCATCGAAGTCAGTGCGACCAAGAGCAGGCCGCCGGAAATCCAAGTGAAGGCCGCCATCGAGGCCGAAGGGCGTCCGGGCGGCAACCCTTGCGGGAAAGAAAGACTGGAGACGTAATGGAAGAAGGTGAAGACGATGACCGCGGTCGCGAACGAAAGGACGTGCCGCAGCACTTTTGCCCCCGGGCCTTCCAGACCGATGAGCCGCCAAAGTGCGACCGTATTAATGAGCACGATCAATCCGGACCAGAGGATTGACCATGACTTCGACTGCGTCAGGTCAAATACGACGAGGAAAGCAGACAGGACATAGCCGGGCGCCGCCGCCCAAAGGAGAGCCGGACGGAAACGCACCGCGGCGACAAGCAATAGCACAAGCCAAGTCCAGCCGGCATCAGCCTTGGAGAAATCATTCTGTACGGCCAGTGCGACAGCAGCCAGGCCAAGGATACCGACGATGCGGCGGAACTTCTGGGCATCGGCCGGGCGCTCCCAATCCTCACGGAGCGCGAGCATGAGTCCGAAGGCAGCGATGCCAGCCAGCGCCACCCAATGATTCGAGGGAAGATTCCCGATAAAGGCGAAGACCGAGACACCCGTGAGAACTTCCGAAGACCAGCGGACCAGCTCCGAGCGTGTCCGTGTGCCGACGACCAAGGTAGCCGAGGCGGCAATCGCCCAAATCAGCGCAACGAGATGCGGATCAACGAGCCAAGCCAAGCCGGCGCCGACGAAGCCGACGGCGGCCAGAAGTAGGACTTCGCTCACGAGTGCACTACGACGAAGTTCCAGATAACCCGCGATGCTCGCCACAGCGGCGATGAGTAAGGAAACTGTCGCTCGGCCGTTTTCGCCGCCAGTCGCAAGAAAGAGCGAGAGGCAGGCCGGTGCGAAGAAGCTCGCAAGCTGGAAAGCCGAACGAGGATCACGGCCAAGCAGCACCGCATCGTCCTTCACCAGACGTTCGCCCAGCCAGAGCACGAGGAACGAACCCAGCGCAGCGAGCTGCAGCGGCAGATAATTCGCAACGTTCGACGGAATGGCGTCGTAAAGGAATAACAGACAGGCCTGAGAGCCGACTAACCCCAGCACACCAGCGGAGCCCCACGGACCGCGCACCATCAGGATGACGCCGAGTAAGGCAATCAAACCGGCACCCGTCGCCGTAGACCCAGGCGCAGCACCGGACCCAATGGAGAAATACACTGCAACGGTGGCGAAGACGACCGCGAGCTGGCCGAAGAGCTTGCTGCCCTTGGCCAGGGCGACGAAGGCGACGCCAAAGGCCACGAGGAACTGGACCAAGGCGGCCTGAGCCGGGCTTTCACAGACCCGCATCTTATCGAGTCCGTAGGTAGCCCAGGCGGCGAACTGCCAGACCGCGAGACCAGTGGCGGCAAGCACCTCTCCCAAGTCCTTGCGCTTGGCCGAAAGACGGAGGCCGCCCCAGAAAAGGCCCGCGCCAACCAAAGCCACCTCGATGACACGCACAATCGGCGGAATCGTGGAACGCAGGTTAAGCCAGATACCGAGAAAGACGACCGCGGCGACGGCGAGCACCCCGCCCACACGCACGGCCCACCAGGCTCCGAGCGCATACTCGCCCTTAAGGTCAGCCGGAGGCAACAGCCCGAGATCGCGGAGTCGTTCAGAAAGAGGGTCAGGCTGCGCAACCGCAGCTCGAACCGGAGCGACTGACTGCACCGCCGTCGGCGGGAGAGGCGGAGGCGCGACGGGCGCAGAGGCAACGGAGGGAACCGGAGCGGCCACCGAAGGCGCCGCGACCGGATTCGCCGGGCTCACTGGCAACCTTTTATCCAAGACCGCTAAACGCTGCTCTAACGTTTTCACTTCTCCAATGAGCTTGAAGAAACGGATTGGCAGGTAGAGTCCGAGTCCTAGGCAGACAAAGCCAAACAAGACCGAGAATGCTTCCATGCCCTCAAACTAGGCGCGGGCCACAAGGAGGCGAGGCTTAGCTGCCCAGCCCTATATCGAATTTTTCAATAACCCCTTTCGGGCCTCAGACGACGGAGCGGCCCCGGAGCCAAACGCCGCCCACTTCCGGCCGGACCGAGGAACCGTCCCAATGGAATGCCATAAGGTCAGCCCGCTG
>CAMCWL010000048.1 GCA_945882655.1 Opitutus sp. GAS368 | reverse complement strand
TCTTGGCGCGTGGACTCGAGGATTTCGTCGTAGATCTTCTTCTGGTTGTCCTCGAAATCGCAGTAGACGATCTGCTCGATCTTGGCCGGGAGCTCAGGAGCGACGGCGACCTTGGAGCGGCGCAGGATATAAGGCGCGGCCATCTGCAGGAGACGATCATCGTGCCACTTGCGTTCTTCGGCTTGAATCCGTTCCTCGGGCTTGGGCAGGTAGCCCGGCATCAGGAAGCCGAAGAGCGAGCGCAGGTCTTCGAGTGAATTCTCCACCGGCGTGCCGGTGAGGATGTAGCGGCCCTTTGCCACGAGCTGCTTGACGGCCTTGGCCGCCTGGGCGCGGGAGTTCTTGATGTTCTGGCCTTCGTCGCAAATCGCGGCGCCCCAGGTGATGAGGGAGAACGCGGCGATATCGCGCGAGAGCGTGCCGTAGGAAGTGATGACGAGGTCGAAGCGCTGCAGGTATTCCTGGGCGGTGAAGCGATTCTGGCCGTGGTGGGCGAGGACCTTAAGCGAAGGGGTGAAGCGACGGGCCTCGCGGCGCCAGTTCTCGACGAGTGAGGCCGGGCAGACAACGAGGCAGGGGCCATCTTCGGGGCGGTGCTGGCGCAGGGCCTCCATGAAGGCCAAGGCCTGCACGGTCTTGCCGAGGCCCATCTCGTCGGCCAGGAGGCCGCCAAGGGAATTATTATGGATATGCCAGAGCCAGGCCACGCCGACCTGCTGGTAGATACGGAGCATCTTGCTGAGCTCTTCGCGGATGGGCGCGGGCTGGAGCTTCGAGAGGTTGCGGATCGCGGACGAGCGCTTGCTCCAGGTCTCGGGCGGCGCGAAGGCGGCCTGCAGTTCCTCGGCGATGGCGTCAGCGCTGGCGAGGTCCGCGTACCCAATCTTCAGGTTGAGGTCTAGGTCGACGTCGCGCTTGGATTCACCGGTGATGCGGCGTTGGGCGTTGCGGATCGACTCCATGAGCTCCGGCGTAATGAGGCGCGGACCTTGGTCGGTGTAGAAGAACATGCGACCACTCGAAAGGGCTTCCTGAATGACCTTCGGGGATTTGCCTTCGGGGTCGATGCCGATGGCGAAGCGGAAACCATCGTTCTCCTCCGAGGCGTCGCACTTCGCCTTGGCGAGGTCGACGTTACGCAGGGAGTGTGAGAGGTTATGCGTGAAGAACGCGCCGTTGTCCGTCATCAGCAACTTGTGATGGCGGGCGAGGAAGTTGAGCACCTGGATCGTGCCGGCGAGGTACCATTCGCGGGTGGTGGTCTCCAGCGTGAAGCCGCTGCGTTGGAGGACGTCGCGGAGTTCGGCGACCGGTCCGGAGGATTGCTGAGGCAGGCGGATGCGCAGCCACTTCATCGAGCCGTCGACCCACGGGCGGTCATCGCGGCCGCGTTCTTGCGAACGGACTTCCTGTTCCTCAGGGCCGTCGTCAGGGGCTTCGCCGGCGGCGTTGGTCTGCGGCGTCGCGGCGGGTTCGTCGAGGTGTTCGTGGACCTTGTCGAGGTGGTCGCCGTCCCACGCCAACGGGGTTTCCGGCGCGTTGGCCATGCGGAAGATCTTTAGGCCCTTGCCGATGGCGAGGAGCTGGCGAAGGTGGCGGCGGGTGAGCGGGAGGATGCCCTGGAGCTTGCCGTGGCAGAGGTTCTCGAGGATCGCCAGGAAGAAGACCGTGTCCGGCTCGATGGTCCATGCCTTGCTGCGGTCGAGGTTCTCGGGCGCGACCTGAGCCCCGTCGACGCGGAGCTCGAGGCGGCAGATAATCTCGTCGCGCGCGGCGGCGGTGACGATGTTGGGCGGAACGATGAAGCGCACCTCGATGGGCGTGCCGCGTTTTTCTGAGAGAGTGAGGGATTTGAGCCGGGGTCCTGCCGGGGTCGTCTCCGCTTCCTTTGACTTTTCCTTCTTCGTATCAGCCGTCTTTGCTTTCGTCGTGGTCGCTGTCGCCGGTTTGCCGGGCGGCGCGGCCGGCTTCGGCGGCGCCATTGTCTCGGGCTTGATATAGCCCTCCTTGTTGGCGAGCACGAGGTAGGCCGCCACGGAGTGCACGCAGAGTTTTCTTCGGCCGACGGAAACTTCGCAGCCGCATTCGTTACGCTGGAAGGTGACCGAACGGAGGTTCCAGCGGGCTTCGCGGGACTCCGTACCGTCGTCGACGAGGGCTTCGGCGACCGGGGGCGTCCAGAGGGCCTTTTTTACTTTCCCCTTGGCTACCAGCTCCTTGGCAAGAAGCACAGTCGCACCGCCAGCTAGATCGATGAGATCGTCTTCGGAGATGTTGGGCAACGGCTGACGCGGCGCCATGGTGAGGGTGTGCGGTGAAAAGCGTCGTCCGAAAGGACGCGCCAAAGGAGGAAAAACCTAGTGGGAAGACGGTTCGCCTAGACGGCGACGTCTTGGACCGGGACTCCAGGGTGCATCTCGAAGATGCCAACAGGGGTCGTCGGGCCTGTCATCACGATGGAATAATCATCGCCGATGCCAATGATAATCTGACCTCCGGGCATATTAACCACTAAATCTGCGTCAACTAGGCCCATTTTACGGGCTACGGCGGCTGAAGCCGAAGAGGAGGAACCGGAGGCCATCGTGTAGCCGGCGCCGCGTTCCCAGATCTCGATGCGCACGTTCTTGCGGTCGATGATCTGCATGAACTGGACGTTGGTCCGGTTCGGGAAATTGGGGTGCACCTCGAGGTGCGGTCCGTACGTCTTGGCGAGGTCAGGCGTAAGGTCATCGACCGGGATCACGCAGTGCGGGTTACCGACAGTGGCGGCCCAGTACTTGAAGGTCTTGCCGAGGACCGTGATCTCTTCGCCGAGGACCTCGCGGTCCGCACCGACGTGCGGGATGACTGGCGCGCGGAAGGAGACCTTGCCCATCTCGACGCGGATGCGGTTGCCGCCGTCGAACACTTCGCAGCGGACGATGCCACCGATGGTGTGCAGGCGAAACTCTTGACCTTCCTGGATACGGTTGGTCTCGAGGAGGTGGCGGCAGAAGATGCGGATGCCGTTGCCGGACTTCTCGGCCTCGGAGCCATCAGGATTCAGGATGCGCAGACCGAAGGTACCGTCGGTGCGTTCGATCGGGCCGTAGAGGATACCGTCTGAGCCTAGGCCGAAATGGCGGTGGCAGACTTTGCGGATGGCTTCGGGCGAAAAGAGGGTAGGGCAGTCCTTGGGTTCGAGGACGAGGTAGTCGTTGCCGAGGGCGTGGTATTTGGCGAAACGCATGTTCGCCTTCTGATTGGGTGTTATGGGCGGGTTTTGCAAGCAAGGGGTGCGGTGGTCCATCTGCTTGCTTTCTTTCTCCGGCCGACGGGCTTAGAAGATGGCCATGCGCCTCCTGCCCCTGGTTGCCCTGTCCTGCGTCCTCTCCGTCTTTGCCGCGGATAAGCGCCCGCCGAACATCGTGCTGCTCTACGCCGACGATATCGGCTGGGGCGACCTCGGCTGCTACGGCGCCAAGGCCATCCCGACCCCGAATCTCGACCGACTGGCTGCGCAGGGTACACGCTTCACCTCCGGTTACTGCACGTCCGCCACCTGCACGCCGTCGCGCTATTCGCTCCTCACCGGCGAATACGCCTGGCGTCGCCAAGGGACCGGCGTGCTGCCTGGTGACGCTCGGCTG
Source organism: Opitutus sp. GAS368 (assembly GCA_945882655.1). GTDB lineage: Bacteria > Verrucomicrobiota > Verrucomicrobiia > Opitutales > UBA953 > UBA953. The sequence goes on along the minus strand of CAMCWL010000048.1, from coordinate 8,025 downwards.
ATCATCAAGCCCGGTCGTCCGACGATGGCCGCCAGCCTCGCTAAGCTCGGTTACGCCACCGGCGTGGTCGGCAAATGGCACCTCGGACTGGGCTCGGGCGACGTGAACTGGAATCAGAAAATCGACCCGTCGCCCAATCAGATTGGTTTCACTTACTCCTTCATCATGGCCGCCACCGGCGACCGGGTGCCGACGGTCTTCGTCGAGGACGGCTCCGTCGTCGGGCTCGACCCCAAGGACCCGATCGAGGTCAGCTACAAGTCCCCTTACCCGGGCGATCCTGACCTCAAGACCGACGCCGAGCGCGCGAAGCTGAAGATGGATTGGTCGCATGGACACAATATGGCTCTCGTCAATGGCGTCGGCCGTATCGGTTGGATGAAGGGCGGTAAGGCTGCGGTGTGGAATGATGAGACGATGGGCGACACCTTCGCTGATAAAGCCTGCGGCTTCATCGCGCGCAATAAGGCCAAGCCGTTCTTCCTCTTCTACGCCTCGCATGAGAACCATGTGCCGCGTGTCCACCATCCGCGCTACGCCGGCAAGACACCGCTCGGCCCGCGCGGCGATGCCGTGGTGGCGTTCGACGACCAGGTCGGCCGCATCCTCGCCGAGCTCGATAAGCAGGGCCTCGCCGAGAACACCCTTGTCATTTATTCTTCCGATAACGGACCAGTGCTCGACGATGGTTATAAGGACCAGGCCGTAGAATTGAACAAGCAGGCGGGCCATGCGCCTGCGGGACCTTTCCGCGGCGGAAAATATAGTATCCTCGAAGGCGGTACGCGGGTGGGCTTCATCGCTCGCTGGCCCGGCCACACGCCTGTTGGCAAGGTCTCTAACGCGCTGATATCGCAGGTCGACCTACCCGCTGTCTTCACGAAAGTCGCCGGCGGCGACCCCGCCGATTTCCTCAAGCTCGACTCCGTCGATACCTCTGCAGTCCTCTCCGGTGGCGCCGGTCGCGAGACGTTGATCTCGAGCACGCAGGGTAACGTGCTGTCCATACGCGACGCCCGTTGGAAATTCATCTCTGGCGTCGGCGCGCCCGGCAAGGGCAAGAAGGCCCAGGGCCCGCTCGTCGATCTGCTGGGTAGTGAGGCCGACCAAGCCAACGACCGCCGAGACCAATCCGGTCCGCGTCTGTTCGACCTGCAGAACGATCCTGGCGAGCGTCGCAACGTCGCTATGGAACACCCGGAAATCGTCGCACGGCTCAAGGCCTTGCTCGAGGCGCAGCGGGCGAAGGGCGTCGGGCAGCCGTTACCGAACTAATCGCTCGATTAATTTCGCGCCATCGCCTTCTCCCGACTTGAAGCGGAGGAAGGAAGGGTGATGCTCGGCGCATGAGCACGACCCCTATCCGAGTCCTTTGCGTTGGTGCCGGCCACATGGGCCGTTCGCACGCCCTCGCTTACCATAAGCTGCCCGGCTTCCAGATTGTCGGCCTCGTCACCCGGTCCGCCGATTCCCGGGCCAAACTTAACGCTGAACTCGGCGGCGGCTATGCGGAGTTCGGCGACTTCCATGCCGCGCTCAAGGCCACTAAGCCCGACGCGGTCTCGATTTCGAGCTACCCGGATACGCATGCCGAATACGCCGTCGCGGCGCTCGCAGCCGGCTGCCATGTCTTTGTCGAGAAGCCTCTGGCCGTGACCGTCGCCGAAGCCGAGCAGATCGTCGCCAAGGCCAAGGAAGTGAAGCGCAAGGTCGTCATCGGTTACATCCTCCGTCACCACCCGGCCTGGACCCAGTTCATCAAGACCGTGCAGACGCTTGGCAAGCCGCTCGTCATGCGCATGAACCTCAATCAGCAGAGCTACGGTGACATGTGGAAGACGCACAAGTCGCTCCTGCAGACTTGCAGTCCTGTCGTCGACTGCGGCGTCCATTATGTCGATGTGATGTGCCTCATGACTGGCAGCCGCCCCGTGCGCGTCTCGGGCATCGGCGCCCGCCTCACCGAAGATATGCCCGCCGGCCAAATCAACTACGGCCATCTTCAGGTGACCTTCGCCGATGGCTCCGTCGGTTGGTATGAGGCCGGCTGGGGTCCGATGATGTCCGAGGAAGCCTTCTTTGTGAAGGACGTGATTGGGCCGAAGGGCTGCGTCTCCATCGTCGCCGGCAAGGCCTCGCAGGCGGGTAATTCCGCCGACGTTGATTCGCACTCCGCGGCGCAGGCGCTCAAGGTGCACTCATCTCAACTTGGCGCCGACGGTAAGTTCACCAAGCCCGACGAGATCGTCCCGACCGACGCCGATCCTGGTCACGATGGACTTTGTGAGCGCGAGCAGGTCTATTTCGAAAAAGCCATCCGCGAAGACCTCGACCTCACCGCGCACATGGATGACGCCGTCAATTCGATGCGCATCGTCGCCGCGGCCGACCAATCGTTCCGCGAAGGTCGCACGATTAATCTCTGATCGTCGATGGCGCACCCGAATCTCGTCTTCATGGGCGTCTGCGGTTGCGGCAAGAGCACCGTCGCGGAGATTTACGCAAAGCGTACTGGCGCCACGTTGCTTGAGGCCGACGTTTTTCATCCGCCTGAGAACATCGCGAAGATGAGTGCGGGCACCCCGCTGACCGACGCTGATCGCGCCGGCTGGCTGGCTGCGATGTCTGCGCGTCTTGCTGAGGGCAAGGCTCGCGGTGAAGCGATGGTCGTCACCTGTTCCGCCTTGAAGAAGATCTATCGCGATCGCCTACGCGAGGGTGACCCGGAGCTCTTCTTCATCTTCCTCGATGGCAGTCAGGAACTCCTGCAGGCGCGCCTCGATGCGCGTAAAGGGCACTTCATGCCGCCCGGTCTCCTGGGTAGTCAGCTTGCCACCTTGGAGCGTCCGAACCTCGCCAGCGAGAAGTGCCTGCACGTCAGTATCAGCCTTTCGCCTGAGCAGATCTGCGCGACCGTCGGCGTGGCGATGCGCCGCTTCGCCTGAAAAGCAGAAGGCCCGCTTGCGCGGGCCTTCGAGTTCCGACGTAGGCGTGAAGCTTACTTCTTCCAGACGACCTTGGACGGCTCGATGACGCTGGTCTTATCGAGGGTCGGGAAGCCTTCTGGGACGGGCAGGGTGACCTTGCCGGTCGCGGCCCATTCGGTGGAGCGGGCGAGAATCGTCTGGAAGCCCACGCAATGCAGGGCGTCGTGGCTGGTGTCGGCAGCCATGATGTGGCCCATCGAGGTGGTCACGACGCGACCCTTATTGAAGGGGGCGAACCAGACCATCGGTTCATGCATGTCGGTGCCACCGAACTCTGGCTTGGAGAAGGAGCTGGAGAGCACGTGCATGTGGTCGGCGGTGCCGCGCATGCGGTGGTAGAGTTCGTCGGTGGCGTGGAGCCATTCAGCGGGCAGGCCCTGCATGACTGGGTGGGCGGCGTCGCGGGTCTTGAGCGTGAAGACGTGCTTGGGGCCGTGGCCGGAGCCGAAGCCCTTGCCCTGGATTTTCTCGTCGGCGTCGAGAAGCGCGACGGCCTGGCCGGTCTTGTCGTCGACCGCGATACGCTTGGCGAAGGTGGCGCCGCGCCAGCCGCAGCAGATCATCTCGTTGAAGTTATCCCAGCCAGTGAAAGCGTTGTTCGCCGCGTGGACGTTGACGAGTCCGCCGCCGCTCATGACGAATTCCGTGAAGGAGTCCTTCATCGCGGCGCCCCATTCCGGTCCGTTGTAGTTGTTCACGATGACCTGGTAGTCGGCGAACTTCGGGGACCACTGTTCCCATTCGGCGGCGTGGGCCTGCTTGAAGGCGGCTTCTTCGGCGTTCCATTCCTTGGTCGCGGCGTCGAAGGCTTTCTTCGCGGCGGCGTCGCCGGGCTTGGGCTTGGCCGGCTTGGCCTTGGCGAAGGCGGCGGGAGCGGTGGCGACGGTCACGGTGAAGCGACCGGTGGCCTCGAGGGTGGCCTTGGTGGACGCAGTCGTGCGAATCCAGTCGTGGTTGTTACGTCCATCGAGGATGAGGACGCGGATCTTCTCGGCGGCTCCGAGGGGGAGGGCCAGGAGGGCGAGCAGGCAGACGAGCCCGAGCTTGTGCAGGGTTTTCATGGGGAGAGCCTCATTGGAGGCATTTCCTGAGGGTGGGCGAGCGTTTTCAGTTTCGGTCAAGTGAACGATAGTGAATGGCCTCCAATAGGTGGGCGGTGGCGATACGTTCAGCGCCCGCAAGGTCGGCAATCGTGCGGGCAACCCGCAGAATACGGTCATAGGCACGGGCGGAAAGGCCCAGCTTCTCCATCGCCTGCTGAAGCAGGTCGCCCTGAGCTTTTTCCAGTGCGCAATACTCCCGTAGTTCGCGTCCACCGAGGAGGGCGTTGCACCCGCCTGTTCGGTTGCCGAAGCGAAGACGTTGTTGCACGCGCGCCGCTTCGACGCGCTCACGGATGGCGGCGGAGGCTTCGCCGGGCGCGGCGTTACGGAGTTCGTCTAGGGTCAGTGCCGGTGCTTCCACCTGGATATCGATGCGATCCAGTAAGGGCCCCGAAATCTTGCCACGGTATTTACGTACTTGCATCGGTGAGCAGCGGCATTCGCGTCGTCGGTCGCCCAGATGGCCGCACGGGCAAGGATTCATCGCCGCGACTAACATCAACCGCGAGGGTAGGGTGACTTTAGCTGCTGCACGTGAGACGGTGACCTGTCCGTCTTCGAGCGGTTGACGTAGCACCTCAAGCGCTGAGCGTCGGAACTCTGGGAGCTCGTCGAGAAAGAGTACGCCGAGGTGGGCGAGTGAGACTTCGCCTGGTCCAGGAATGCTGCCTCCGCCGATGAGCCCGATATCGCTGATCGTGTGGTGCGGTGAGCGGAAGGGCCTTTGCCAGCCTCGCCTTGCGTCAGCCAGCGCCATGCCAGCCGCGGAATGTACGCCGAGAATCTCCAGGAACTCCTCTGCGTCGGGCGCCGGGAGGATCGTCGGAATCCGTTTCGCAATCAGCGATTTGCCGGAGCCGGGTGGACCAATCATCAAAAGATTGTGCCCGCCCGCAGCGGCGACTTCGACCGCTCGGCGGATGGCGGTCTGGCCTTTGACCTCGGCGAAGTCCGGTTGGCCGTCGGTCGACATGGCCTCTGGCGCTGGTTTCGGCATCAGCGGCGTCGCCTTTGATTCGCCGTTGAGGAATCTTAACGCGCCGTCGAGCGTGTCGGCCGGGATGGCTTCGATGCCGCCGACGAGCGAGGCTTCTTCAGCCGAGGCGCGGGGCAGGATGACGCCGCGTAGGCCGGCCTTGCGCGCGAGGATTGCCATCGCCACGCCTCCGCGGAGGGGACGGGTCGCGCCGCTGAGGCCAAGCTCACCTGCGATGAGGTAGTGTTGTAGGAACGTTCGATCCAGTTGCCCCGTCGAAGCGGCGATGCCGAGGGCGATGGGCAGGTCGTAGATCGCGCCTTCCTTCTTCAGGTCGCCGGGCGCCAGGTTAATGGTCGTGCGCGTCTCCGGTAGCCGCAGGCCGCTGTTCTGGAGAGCGGATTGCACCCGCTCTTCGGATTCCTTCACGGCGGCATCGGGCAATCCCACTAGCCACAACCCGTTTTCGCCGAGCTCGCCCGTGTTGACCTCGATTTCAACGGGGACGGCTTCGACGCCGACCAAGGCGGCCGATCGGATGACGGAGAGCATATCGCAGGGCAGGGAGAAATGCGGGGTGCCACAATCCCCGACGCTTAGGGCCTAAATCTCAGCAAAAGTGCCCATTGCTGGGTGGTTTACCTTGGCAACCATTGGCGTCATCGGCTGTCATAAGAGCGTAACTTTCATGCTTTCCCGTCTCGTCTTTCTCGGTCTTGTCCTTTCGCCCCTGGTCTCCGCTGGTGCCGTCTCGCCGTTTCTCGAAAAGAACTGCGTCGAGTGCCATGACGCTGACGCCAAGAAGGGCGGTCTAGATATGACCGCTTTAAAGTCAGACCTGACCGACCCGAAATCCTTCGAGACGTGGGTCAAGATCTTCGACCGCACCGCCAACGGCGAAATGCCGCCCAAGAAGAAGCCCCGTCCGGAAGCCACTCAGCAGTCCGCCTATCTAAAGGAGCTGTCTTCTTTGCTTCTCCGTCAGGATGTCGCCCGCATCGCTTCGCAGGGACGCACGGTCGAGCGGCGCATGAACCGGTTCGAATATGAGAATGCCGTGCGCGACCTCTTGCAGGCGCCTTGGCTCGACCTGAAGGAGATTCTCCCCGAAGACACCGAAGCGTTCCGTTTCAACAAGACCGGACAAGCCCTCGACGTCTCCCACGTCCAGTTACAGCGTTACCTGACGGCCGCGGAAGAAGGCCTGAAGTCGGCGTTCCTTTCGTCTGTCGAGAAGCCTGATGCCTCACCCAAGCGTTTCTACGCCCGCCAGCAGGGTAGCTATACCGGTAAGATGACGTTCTCGGAATTCAACATGTCCCCTGAGCGTGCGACCTTCCCGACGCTCGGCTTTGCGGGCCAGCCGGACGTCCGTCGCGGCGACGCCAAGATGACCGTCGGTAAATCGGATCCCAAGCTCCGGGACGAAGAAGGCGTGGGCGTCGTGCACGGCTCCTATGAGCCGGTGGAGCCTAACTTCGGTTCGTTCCGTGCGCCCAGTGCTGGACGATACAAAGTGAAGCTGTGTGGTCACTCCGTCTGGGTGGGGCCGGGCAAGCCCACGGGCAAGGGCCCGACGCGATGGCATATTCCAGACCTCGATGATATCTCCAAAGGCCGCCGGCCTGAGCCCGTGACGGTCTATGCCGTGACGCACCCGCGCGTCCTGCGTCGCATCGGTAACGTCGACTTCAATCCTGATCCGACCGTCAACGAGATCGACGTCGTCCTCAAGGCTGGCGAGTCCATCCAGATCGACACCGTCCGGTTCTATCGTTCCCGTCCGGGTGCCAGCCGAGCGCAGAATCCCTTGGCGACCCCGGAAGGGCAGCCCGGGTTGGTGATGCGCTGGATCGAAGTCGAGGGGCCGCTCGCACCGAAGTGGCCGGCCGCGCCTTACGCGGTGCTGTTCGATGATCTGGCGACCAAGCGCGCCGTGGGCTCGCCGCTCCGATATGACGTCGTGACCCAGGATGCGACCAAGGATGCCGAGCGTCTGCTCCGTCGTTTCGTGAAGCAGGCTTACCGCTCTCCCGTCTCGGCCCAGGAAGAGGTGCGTTTCCTGCCGGTCATCCTCGGCGCGATGAAATCCGGCAGTACCTTCGCCGAGGCGATGCTCGCCGGCTACACCGCCGTACTCTGCTCGCCTTCCTATCTTTACTTGCAGGAGAAGCCTGGCCGTCTGGACGACCACGCCTTGGCCGCGCGGCTGGCTTATTTCCTTTGGAACTCTCCGCCGGATGCGGAACTCCGCAAGTTGGCCGCCGCCGGTACCTTGCATGACCCTAAGGTGCTGCGAGCGCAGACGGAACGTCTCCTGGCCGACCCTCGCTCCGCTCGTTTCGTCGATACTTTTACCGACTATTGGCTCGAACTGCGTAAGGCCGGAGCCAACGACCCGGACAGCCTGCTCTATCCGGATTACTACCTCGACGACCACCTCGTCGAATCAGCGCGCGACGAGAGTCATGCCACCTTCGCTGAAATGATCCGCGGTAATCTCCCTGCGCGCAACATCGTCGACGCGGATTTCGTCTTTGTGAATGAACGCCTCGCGACCCTTTATCAGCTACCTCCCGTCGCCGGCGCTAAGTTGCAAAAGGTGACGCTCCCTAAAGACAGCGTCCGCGGTGGTTTCATGACGCAGGCGGCCGTCCTTAAGGTCACCGCTAATGGCACGACGACCTCGCCGGTGATCCGGGGCGCCTGGATCATGGAACGCGTGCTCGGCCGTAAGCCCCCGCCTCCGCCTCCGAGTGTGCCGGCCGTCGAGCCAGATACCCGTGGCGCTGTGACCATCCGCCAGCAGCTGGATAAGCACCGCACGCTGGAGTCTTGTTCTTCCTGTCACACCCAGATTGATCCGCCTGGCTTCGCCTTGGAGAGTTTTGACGTCATGGGCGGCTTCCGTTCGCGCTATCGCGCCTTGGATGGAAAGACCCCTGAGATCGGCCTCGGT
>CAMCWL010000047.1 GCA_945882655.1 Opitutus sp. GAS368 | reverse complement strand
GCTGCCACCCGCCACCCGAGACGGCATCTTCCATTCAGTCCTCCATCCAGCCCTCTACACAGTCCTCAATTCAGTCCTCTTACGTTGCATCCCTTGTCAACGGGCCAACTAGTGTGGGCTCCACATTTGCACCTTTGCACAGGCCGTAGGCCGATTTGCACTTTTGCACACAGGGCAGTACGCGGTCCCGACCCTACCCATTGCATCCCTTGCCAACTGGCCCACTGGTCAACGGGTCAACTCACGGTGTATTGTTCCGGTCTCCGGTTTCCCTTTGATCCCTGCCTCCCACTTTTGCACCTTTGCACAGGCCGTAGGCCGATTTGCACTTTTGCACTTAGGACAGCACGTGGTGCTGTCCCTACCCTCGATGCCTCCCTTGCCAAGCAGCCCACTTGCCCCCTAGTTTCACCCCATGCCCCGCTTCCTCGCACTAACCTGCCTGATGCTGCTTACCGTCATCGCGCGTGCCGGGGGTTTATTCGATGCCGGCGCTTGGGCTCCGATCGTCCTCCCGGCCGAACCCGAGCTCGATGAATTACACGCCGCCCGCACGCTGGCCGATTGGTGTGAACGCGTGACGGGCGTTCGCCCGGCCATCGTGCACGAGACCAAAGGCGTCCGCGGTCCGGAACTCGCCATCTATGTCGGCAAGACGGTCGGCGCGAAGTTCGCTGGCATCTCCGCGCCTGTCGCCGAAGGCGACACGGCCCGACGCGCGGTCGTCGGGCAGTCGGTCTACCTCGTCGGTAATAACCCCGCCGCCATCCGCATCGCGGTCGGGCGCTTCTGCGAACAGCACCTCGGCATCTTCTTCGCCTTCCCGGGCGAGCTGGGTGCTGAATGGAAGCCACGTTATCAGATCGGCTTCCCGCTGCCCGACGAATTTACGCCTGACTTCCGCTGGCGTCAGCTGAGCGGCCTGAACGAACTTTCCGAGGACTGGGCGTTCTCCGTCGGCTACGGCCGCACCCCGGAATTCTCCCATGCCCTCTACCGCGTCTTCGACCGGAAGGTCTGGCAGGAAGAGCCTTTGCTCTTCCCGATGGTCGGAGGCAAGCCGGTCGAGCCGAAGGGTAATGCCCTCGATCCTAATCCGCATCTCGACAATCCCCGCGCGCCGGAAATCGGCGCCCGCTATGCCCGCGAATTCTTCCGCCAGAATCCCGGCGCCTTCTCCGTCGCGATGGGCGTCAATGACACCTTCACGTTCGACGACAGCGTACCCTCCGAGGGCTGGTTCCGCGATCGCCCAGTCCGCACGGATTACGTCTTTGGGTTCCTGAACGAAGTCGCAGATTCTGTCTGGGCTCCTGGCGGGGATAACGATGGCAAGCGTCACGCCCTCGGATCGCTGGCCTACATGCAGACCCTGCGTGCCCCGACCATCAAGCTGCGCCCCGAGATCTTTCCGTGGGTGTGCGTGGATCGCATCGGCTACGGTTCTGAGGAATTCGTCGCGCAAGATCGTGCCAATCTCGCCGCCTGGGCAAAGTCCGGCGTGAAGCGCCTCGGCGTCTATGATTATCTTTATGGTGCGCCTGTGGCCTCGCCGCGCGTCAACTTCACCGCACTCACTGGCTCCATCCGGGCCACGCACACTGCGGGCGCGACTGGCTGGTATGCCGAAGCCTATCCGCTCTGGGCCTTCGATGCTCCCAAACTTTGGCTGGCCGCCAAGCTCCTCGAGAGCAAGACCGCCGATGCGCGTGCCCTCCTCGTGAAGTGGTTCGACGCAGCCTATGGGCCCGGCGCCGCGCCGATGCTCGAAGCTTACGCGCACATCGAGTCCGGCTGGCGCCGCGATGCGCAGATCGGGGGCAAGGATGCCTTCCTTCGCCATTTCCAGGACCAGCGCGGTGCGCTCGTCCTTTCCGACAGCGAAGTCGCGGCAATCTCGGCCGCCCTCCGTTCGGCGCAGGATGCGCAGACCTTAGCCTTAAGGCAGACGCCGAGCCTTCGCCGTCAGGCATGGCGCCTCCAGCAGTTCGTTGAGACCTGGGCGCTCTATCTGAGTTATCGCGAAGCGGTGCAGGCTCGCCAGGTCGTGCCGGCCTTTGAAGCCCGCCTCGACGCCTTGCGTCACCTCACCGCGGTCGAGTCCGCGTACGCGGCTAAAGAGTCTGCCTTCAATCGCGTCTGGGGCGCTTACGGCCAGCCCGTCCGCTGGAGCACCTTCCCTGCTGAGAACCCGCGCGCACAGTGGTCAGAGCGTTATCTTGTCGAAAGCGATCCGGCTCCACTCGAAGCTTGGGCCAAGACTGATGTCCCGAACGGCTGGCTGGCCTACCGCGTCGCGCAGCAGTCCGACGCCCCCGTTGCGCATCGCCACGATTTCTCGTCGCCCGACGCCAATGACGCGCTCGACCTCGCCCCTCATGCTAAGAACAAGGCCGATCGCTTGCCCGCTGGACTTCGCCTCATCGCCCCTGCCGGAAAGATTGGGCCCGTCGTTGCTCCAGTCGAACTGCGCGCCGGTCAGCTAGTACGCCTGCAGCTCTGGACCTGGGCCGAACGCCTCAATGCCCCCGAAGCGCAGGTCAGCGTGACGCTCCGTTTCACCGGCCCCGGCCGTTCTTCTGAAATCACCCAGGCCTGCCAAGCCCGCCAGACCGTGGTCCCCGCGATGACGCCGGCGTGGGCGACCGCCCTCGAATATGAATTCGCCTTCACCGGCGGTGCGTTCATCCAAGAGGCCACCGTGCAGCTGATCGACCTTCCTGTTTCTTCGGCTCGCTGATGCTCAAGCGCGTGTTCGATATCGTCTTCTCGGCGGGCTGGCTGATCGTCTTCTCGCCGCTCCTGCTTGTCGTCGCGATCCTCGTGCGCCTCAAGCTCGGCTCCCCGGTACTGTTTATTCAGGAACGCCCCGGTCTGCGTGCCCGCCCGTTCCGCATGGTCAAGTTCCGCACCATGACTGATGAACTCGGCCCGGACGGCGAGCTCCTGCCCGACGAGCAGCGCCTGACGTCCTTCGGCAAGTTCCTCCGCTCGACGACCCTGGACGAGTTCCCCGAGATGTGGAACGTCCTCCTCGGCGACATGAGTGTCGTCGGCCCCCGTCCGCTGCTCATGCGCTACGTATCGCGTTACAGCCCCTTTCAGGCGCGCCGGATGGAAGTGAAGCCCGGTGTTACCGGTTGGGCGCAGGTCAATGGACGCAACTTGCTCAGCTGGGAAGAGAAGTTCGCCCTCGATGTCTGGTATGTCGACCACCGCACCTTCTGGCTCGATATGAAGATAGTCGTCATGACCTTCTTCAAAGTCTTCGCCCGGAGCGGAATCGACGCTGCCCACGGCGGAGCGGTGGAGGAGTTTAAGGGAAGTTCCAGGAACTAGAGGCGCGTTTGGTGCAAAAGTGCAAATCGGCCTGCGGCCTGTGCAAAGGTGCAAAAGTGAAAACAGTTTTGGGTGACAGGTGACAGCCATCGGGGCCTCAGCCTTTCGGGTGCCAGCCGTTCAGCTTTCGGCAGCCGGCTCCAGGTTCCTGCGGCTAATGGCTGAAAGGCCGACTCCCGAGTTGCCGACTCCCGTGGCCGTCACCCGTCACCCGAACTTAGCTTGACCTTCGCACTTTTGCAGAGGAGCTCTGCTCCGATTTGCACCTTTGCACTAAGTGCGGACCTTTGAGCCTCTAACGTTTGGCACCGAGCTTCTTAAGCGAGGGGTCTTTTGCCAACGGCAACTCCACCGGCGCCCCACCCGCCTGAGCCGACTGATACAGCGCGAGGATCAGTTCCACGGCTTTCCGACCTTCGGCGCCGTTGACAGCGGGTTGCTTGCCGGCGCGGATGGCCGCGATGGCTTCTTCGAGATTAGAGCGATGCCAGGCGTGGCCGATGGCCTTAGGGTCGTTGGCGCCGGCGCCGCCGCCTTCGGTGACCGGAGCAATGACCGCGGCATCGGAGGGCAGGGGCTTTTCGAACTCGAAGGCGGTGAGCTTGTCGTCGCGGAGGACGGCGGCGCCGGTCGTGCCATGGATACGGATCTCGGCGGGGAAGCCCGTCGCGGACCAACATGCGGTCGAGCTGGCGAGCGTGGCGCGGCAGCCGTTCGCGAATTCGATCCAGCCCGCGGCGATGTCCTCGACCTCGATACCGTCGTGGGCGACGAGGCCGGCGGTGGCGGAGACGCGTTTGGGCGTGCCGAGGAACCAGAGGAGAAGGTCGATGGTGTGGATGCCTTGGTTCATCACGGCGCCGCCGCCGTCGAGGGCGAACGTGCCGCGCCAAGCGGCGGAATCATAATACGCCTGCGTGCGCCACCAGGGGATGAGCGCACCGGCGAGGGTGAGTTTGCCGAATCGGCCCGATTCGAGGGCGAGCTTGAGCGCGACCGCGCCGGAACCGAAGCGTCGGGGTAAAATGCCGGCGACCGTCACGCCGGCCTTCGCGCACGCGGCAGTGAGTTCGTCGCAGCGGGCCAGGGTGACTTCGAGCGGCTTCTCGACCACGACATGCTTACCCGCCTTCGCGCAGGCGAGGGCAGGGGCTAGGTGGTCGCCGCTCGGCGTGCAGAGGCAGACGATGTCGACGTCCGGATTGGCGAGGAGCGCCTCGGGCGTCTCGGCGAAGGTGATGCCGTGCTTGTTGGCGAAGTCACGTCCCTTGGCGGGCGAGCGGTTGTAGGCTGCGACGAGCTTCACGCCGTCGATCTCGGCGAGCGCCTTCGCATGGAACTCGGCGATCATGCCGGTTCCCCAGATACCGAAACCAAGCGGCCGTTGGGACATAGGCTTAACTTACCCATTGCAGCCTCCATCGGAAGTGAAATCGTCCCCGATTGGCTTGGTGAATTCTATACTGGCCTCACAACATTTCCGTGAGTATGTCAGTCCGTAGAATGAGTAATCCTTTCAAGCCTCTTGAGCAGTATCTGCGACGCCTAATCAAGCATCGGGTAATCAGGAAAGATCGTCTCAAAGAACTTTTAGATGCACAAGCAAGGGGCCAGCAAGCGGAGGCCGACCTCGCATTCCTTGCTTTGCTTCCGCCGTCTATGGTCGGCCAGGCCTTGGCGTCGCTTGCTGAGTCGCCAGCGCAACTGCGACAAGATCTTTTCGTCTTGAGCGAACTCGGGTTCAAGCGCGACGGCTTCTTTGTGGAATTTGGGGCCGCTGACGGGCATAATCTCAGCAATAGCTGGCTTTTAGAGAAACGCTTTGGCTGGAAGGGAATCCTATCGGAGCCCGCCCGCTGCTGGCATGAGAAGCTTGCCAAGAATCGCTCATGTCTTGTCGACCACCGGTGCGTATGGAGCCGGACTGGAGCCTCACTTGAATTCAATGAGGTTGCCGAAATCTCGACCGTAACTGGCTTCGGACAAGATGATGCGCATCATCAGGCGCGGCAGAAAGCTTTGCAATATACCGTCCCGACCATCTCGCTCATGGACTTGATGACTGAATCCAACGCCCCTTTGAATCCGGATTACCTCTCGATTGACACAGAGGGCTCTGAGTTCGAGATTCTCAGCCACTTTGACTTCGGTCGCTACCCCTTCAAGGTGATCACTTGCGAACATAACTTCACCCCCATGCGGGAGAAATTGCACGACTTGCTAACCTCTGCCGGATACGTCCGAAAATTCGAGAGTGCCTCACAGTTTGATGACTGGTATGTTAGAGTCTGAGATAAGCCTGTTCGAGCGCCGTGAGTGGCCACGGAGACCCTGATTTTAAGTTGGCGTACGTTCCGAAGCATGGACTATAAACAGTTTATTGCTTATGCGGATTCTGGTCACCGGCGGCGCGGGCTTCATCGGGTCGAATCTGACCCGCCTCCTGGTCGCGGGCGGACATGCCGTCACGGTCGTCGATAAGCTCACTTACGCGGGTAATCTGTCCTCCCTCGCCGACCTGCAGGGCAAGCCGGGCTTCACGTTCGTCCAGGCCGACATCTGCGACGCCGAGGCCATGCGCCGGACCTTCGCTTCCGCCCAGCCGGAGGCGGTCATGCACCTGGCTGCCGAATCTCACGTCGACCGCTCGATTGATGGCCCGGGCGAGTTCATCGCCACCAACGTCACCGGCACGTTCCAGTTATTGCAGGCCGCCCTGGGCCATTGGCGGCAACTATCCGGTTCCCCTCGGGATGCCTTTCGCTTCCTGCATGTCTCGACCGACGAGGTCTTCGGCTCCCTCGGCCCGACGGATCCGGCTTTCAACGAGTCGACCCCTTACGACCCGCACTCCCCGTATAGCGCCAGCAAGGCTTCGAGCGATCACCTCGCCCGCTCCTGGATGGACACCTACGGCCTGCCGGTCGTGGTGACGAACTGCTCCAATAATTACGGCCCTTACCAGTTCCCCGAGAAGCTCATCCCGGTCGTAATCCTGAAGTGCCTACGCGGCGAAGCCATCCCGGTCTACGGCAAGGGCGAGAACATCCGCGACTGGCTTTATGTCGACGACCACGCCCGTGCGCTGCTCGCCGCGGTCGAGAAGGGCCGCCCGGGTCGCACCTACTGCATCGGCGGCGACAACGAGCGTCGGAATATCGACCTCGTGAAGCTGCTCTGCTCGCTCCTCGATGAATTCCGCCCGCGCGCCGACGGTAAGCCGCACGACTCCGCGATCACCTACGTCACTGATCGACCTGGCCACGACCTCCGCTACGCCATCGACGCGCGCCGCGCCCGCGCCGAGCTCGGTTGGGCTCCGCAGGAGGATTTCCAGAGCGGCTTCCGCAAGACCGTGCGCTGGTATCTCGACAACCCCGCCTGGATCCAAGGCATCCTCGACGGATCCTATCGCCTCGAGCGCCTCGGCAAACTCTGATTCTCATGAAAGGCATCATCCTCGCCGGCGGCTCCGGCACTCGTCTGCACCCTCTGACTCAGGTCATGAGCAAGCAGCTCCTGCCGGTGTACGACAAGCCGATGATCTACTATCCGCTCTCCGTGCTCATGCTGGCGGGCATCCGGGAGATCCTCATCATCTCCACCCCGCAGGACCTGCCGCGCTTCCGCGAGGTGCTCGGCGACGGCTCCCGCATCGGCTGCCGCTTCGATTACGTCGAGCAGGCCGTCCCGAACGGCCTCGCCCAGGCCTTCGTGCTCGGCGAGAAGTTCATCGGCTCCGACGACGTCTGCCTCGTCCTGGGAGACAATATCTTCTACTCCGCCGGCTTCGGTGAGCTCCTTAAGTCCTGCCGCCAACCGCAGGGCGGCACGGTCTTCGCCTATCACGTGAGTGACCCCGAGCGCTTCGGGGTCGTCGAGTTCGACGCCGCCGGCAAGGCCATCTCCATCGAGGAGAAGCCCAAGGCGCCCAAGTCCAGTTTCGCCGTCCCCGGCCTCTACTTCTACGATAACTCCGTCGTCGGCATCGCCAAGGCCCTCAAGCCCTCGGCCCGCGGCGAGTACGAGATCACTGATGTCAATCGTGAGTATCTCCGTCAGGGTAAGCTCAGCGTGAAGGTCCTCCCGCGCGGTACCGCCTGGCTCGACACCGGCACCTTCGACTCGCTCCTCCAGGCCTCGCAGTTCGTACAGATTGTCGAGGCCCGTCAGGGCTTCAAGATCGGCTGCATCGAAGAGATCGCCTGGCGCCGCGGCTACATCGACGACGCCCAGCTGCTCAAGCTCGCCGAGCCCATCGCCAAGTCTGGTTACGGAGCCTACCTCAAGACCATCATCACCCAAGGCCGATGAGCCAGTCGCTCGTCCAACTCATCGACATCCCCCAGCGCGGCGACGCGCGTGGTGGGCTTTCCGTCGCCGAACTGGGCGGGGCGCTCCCGTTTGCCGTCCGTCGCGTCTACTGGATTCATGGCACGAAGTCGGGTGTCAGCCGTGGCTTCCATGCGCATAAGCAACTCCGCCAGCTCTGCGTCTGCGTAGCCGGCTCCGTTCGCCTGAGCCTCTTCGACGGCCGCACCGAAGAAAGCGTCATCCTCGATTCGTCCGCCAAAGGGCTGCTCATCGGCCCCGGCCTCTGGCGCGAGATGCACGACTTCTCCCCCGACTGCGTGCTCATGGTCTTCGCCGACGCCGAATACGACGAGGCCGACTACATCCGCGACCGCGATCAATTCATCCGCCATGTTCATTCATCCTAGTTCCGACGTTCAGTCGAAGCAGATCGGGGAAGGCACCCGTATCTGGCAATATGTGGTGATCTTGCCGGGCGCCGTCATCGGCCGCGACAGCAACATCTGCTCGCATTGCTTCATCGAGAACAAGGTGATCGTCGGTGACCGCGTCACGGTCAAATGCGGCGTCCAGCTCTGGGATGGAATTACGCTCGAAGACGACGTCTTTGTCGGACCTAACGCAACTTTCACCAACGATCTGCAGCCCCGCTCGCGTAATGCCGCGGCCACACTGCTCCCAACGCTCGTCAAGAAAGGCGCCTCCATCGGCGCCAACGCGACCATCCTGCCAGGGCTCACCATCGGTGAAGGCTCCATGGTCGGCGCTGGTGCCGTCGTCACGAAGGACGTCCCGCCCCGCACCCTCGTCGCCGGTAATCCGGCTCGCATAGTCCGCACCCTTTGACATGAACGTCCCTTTCCTCGACCTCAAGGCCATCAACGCCCGGCACGCCGCCGAGCTGAAGGCCGCTGCGGCCCGCGTCATTGACTCGGGCTGGTATGTGCTCGGCGAAGAGGTGAAGGCTTTCGAGTCCGAGTTCGCCACCTGGGTCGGCTCGCCTCACTGCGTCGGCACCTCCGACGGACTCTCGGCGCTCATCCTCGCCCTCCGCGGCTGGAAGGAGCTCGGCCTGCTTAAGGACGGCGACGGCGTCGCGGTTCCGGCCAATACCTACATCGCCTCGATCCTCGCCATCACGGAGAACCGTCTCCGTCCGGTGCTTGTCGAGCCCGATGAAGAAACTTTCAATCTCGGGGCTAAAAAACTCGCCGCCGTGCTCACACCGGACGTGAAGGCGGTACTGGCTGTCCATCTTTACGGGCAGCTGGCAGATATGCCGGCCATCGCCCAGCTCTGCCGCGAGCGCGGCCTACTCTTGCTCGAAGACGCCGCTCAGGCCCACGGCGCCCACATCGGCGGCGTGAAGGCCGGCGCCTGGGGAGATGCCGCGGCCTTCAGCTTCTATCCCGGCAAGAACCTCGGCGCTCTCGGCGACGCTGGTGCGCTGACCTGCAAGGATGCGAAACTCGCGGAGATGGTCCGCGCGCTCCGCAACTACGGTTCGCACGAGAAATACAAGAACCTCGTCCAAGGCCCGAACGACCGACTCGACGAACTGCAGGCGGCCTTACTGCGCGTTAAGCTCAAGCACATCGACGCCGATAACGCCCGTCGCCGCGAGATCGCCGCACGCTACCGGCGCGAGATCAAGAACCCGGCCGTGCGCCTGCCATCCGTCCGCGCCGGCGAGGATTCGCACGTCTGGCACCTCTTCGTCGTCCGCGTCGGCGATCGCACCGTCTTCCAGCAGCGCCTTTTGGATAAAGGCGTACACACGGCCATTCATTACCCGATCGCCCCGCACCATCAGCCGGCTTACGCCCAAGTGCTCGGCCACCTGAAGTTCCCGCTCACGGAAGCTATTCATCGCGAAGTGGTCTCACTGCCGATCAGTCCGGTGATGACCGATGCACAGGTAGAGCAACTCATCAAAGTCGCCAACTTAGCATGAGCAAGTTGAACGTACCGAACATGAGTCCGACCTTAGGATGGAAGGTCGCTTCACGATTACATGGGGTCGATCGTATCCACCGCATACAAGGCGGCCTTGCCAACCAGATGTTCCAGTATGCCCATGCTTGGGCGCTGCAGCATAGGCATCCGGCGAGGTCTTTCATCGACACAAGTCGGTACGAAGTGGCATCCACTGACAGGGCATATCGCATTGAAGACGTGTTTGAGATGCCGGATAAGCTTCCGCACCTGCCTGCATCTACTGGACGATGGATAAAGTCATTCGGATTGGACCGCAGTAATCGCAGCGAAGAATCCACCATAGAGTTCAAGGAGTCCTTCATCGAGAACGACTTGCGTGGCGTCGTGCAGGGCTATTTTCCTTCTTTCAAGTATTTGGCCGCCATCGAGCCGATGATCAGGAGGAATTTCAGATTCAAGAGGCTCATTCCGGAACGGAACCAAGCACTGATGAAGGAGCTTCAAGACGGGAACGGCGTGGCGGTTCATGTTCGCCGAGGAGACTATCTCAATCCCGAGAACAAAATTGATTTCTACGGCATGTGCACACCTGCCTACTATCGTGCCGCTGCGCGTCATCTGAAATCCCTGCGGCCCGCCGCGCGCCTGTACTTTTTTTCTGACGACCCCGAATGGTGCCGACAGGAATTCACTGACATCGCCCATCATGTGGTCCATGGCAACGTAGGAGAAGATGCTTGGGCGGATATGGCACTGATATCCCTATGCCATGATTCTATCATCGCGAACAGCAGCTACAGTTTGTGGGCTCGCTGGCTGTCCGGCTCCGACGATGGCATCAACATCGCACCTGCGAGATTCCTCAATAATGGCGCATATGGCGCCAAGACGGAAGACATTCTGCCATCCTCGTTCCTCACTATCGATGAGCATGGCGAAATTAGTCATGGCCGACGCTGAAAACCGAAGCAGAAGATGAACCAAGACACGAAGATCTCCATCGTATGCCCGTCTTATAACCACGGAAGATTCGTCGGTGATTTCATACGCAGTCTCCTCGCTCAAACCGACGGCAGATGGGAGCTGATCATCATCGATGATGCGTCCGACGACGATAATTTATCGAAGATTAAGACTTTTAATGATCCGAGAATTAGACTTTTCGCGCGGGCAGCTAACCGCGGCGTTTCAGCTGGCATGATCGATGGCGTCCGCGCGGCGGGCTCCCCCTTGGTCGCCTTTATTGCTTCGGATGACTGCGCCGCGCCCACATATGTCGAGAGAATCACGACCGCGCTAGAGACTAACATGGCGGCCATCGTCGCGTATGTCTCTCTCGAGCGAGTCGATGAGAAGGGAAGCTCTATCCATAAGGCTGTTGTCCTCCCCTTGGGGCATAGTAGGACTGAGCTGCTAAGGAGATCTTTCTTAGGCCAGAATCAGTTACCCTCCCCAGGCATGGCAATTAGACGAGAAGTGGCGTTGGAGCTTTTGCCGCCGGAGGGATCCGTTCAATACTCAGACTGGATTCTGCAGAACCGGCTATTGATGCGTGGCGAGGTCGTCATGCTTGAGGAGCAGCTGGTTCGCTATCGGGTGTCTTCGACAAGTCTTAGTGCCCGCTCGGTCGCCAGCATCGCCCGCGATGCACTTGAGACCAGGATCATGATGGACGACTTCCTAAAGATCCAAGACATGGATTTCTTGGCGCAAGTCTTCCCCGTTGAGATGAAGCCATATGCCGGCCTTCCCCTGCGACACTTACCCTACGTCCTTGGACGTCTGGCGCTCCTCTCTGAAATCCCCGAAAAGCGTTGCTGGGGGTATGAGACCATCATGCGCCATCTTTCAGATCCTGGCGTTGCTGAATCCCTTCATGCCCACGCTGGGTTCACCCACAGGGATCTGATGGCCATTACGCCGACGGAGGCTGCCGCCCGGACCGAGGAAGTCAGGCAGCTCCGTCGACGACTGCGGCACCTCCGTCGCTTAGCCCTCGTTCTGGCCGGAGGGCTCGCCCTCGCCCTTTTGGCTCTTTTAAGATGAACAAATTCCCCATCTTCTTCAGTTTCGACGAAGGCTACGTAACCCCGGCCGCCGTCACCTTCGAAAGCCTGCTAAGCAGCGCCAGGCCGGGAGTC
>CAMCWL010000046.1 GCA_945882655.1 Opitutus sp. GAS368 | reverse complement strand
ATTCCGGAACGACCCTTGATGAGGGCGTCCCAGAAGGTCGCGTTATCGTGACCGAGGGCCGTCACTGAGCCGATGCCCGTGACGACTACCCGGCGAGATTTGCGGTCGGAGCTCAAGAGGGCGGGCCTACGAGGAAAGCCCGGTCTGCTTACTTGGTGGCGTGGGCCTTGATGTGCTCGATGGCATCACCAAGGGTCTTGATACCGGCGGCCTTGTCTTCCGGGATCGTGAGGCCGAACTCGTCTTCGAAAGCCATGATGATCTCGACGAGGTCAAGGGAGTCAGCCTTCAGGTCGCCCTGGAAGCTGGCCGTGGGGGTCAGCTGGTCAGGGGTGACGGAGAGTTGCTTGACGATGATGTCCTTGACGCGCTGTTCGATGTTTTCGGGCATAATAAATGGGTGTTTTGTTAGGTTTTGGGGTGTCAGATAGCCATTCCTCCGTCAATCGAAAAGACCTGACCGGTGATGTAGCCCCCCTCTTCGGAGGCCAGATAGTCGACCATGGCGGCGATGTCATTGACTGAGCCAAATCGTCCCAGAGGGATGACGCTGAGGATCTTCTGCTTCACCTCTTCGGAAAGCTCACCCGTCATGTCGGTGGTGATGAAGCCAGGAGCGACGGCGTTGGCGGTGATGGAGCGACCGGAGAGCTCGCGGGCGAGCGTCATGGTAAGACCGTGGAGGCCAGCCTTGGCTGCGGCGTAGTTGGCCTGACCGGCATTACCCTGCACGCCGGTGACGGAGGAGATGCTGATGATGCGACCCCAGCGCTTCTTGGTCATCGGACGCACGAGACCCTTGGTCCAGTAGAAGGCGGAGGAGAGATTGGTGGAGATCACGTCGTTCCAGTCTTGGTCCGACATCGCCATGACAAGTTTGTCGCGGGTGATGCCGGCGTTGTTGACGAGGATTTCGACGGCGCCGAATTCGGCGTTGATCTGCTCGCAGGCCTTGGCGACCGCGGCGGCATCCGAGACATCGACCTGAAAGGCCTTCGCTTTTTGACCCTTGGCGATGATGTCGTTGGCCACCTGTACGCAGGTCTCGGATTTCGACACGCAAAGGACGGTATGGCCGTGGGAAGCGAGACGTTCCGCGATGGCCTTGCCGATACCGCGACCGGCTCCGGTGACGAGGGCGACGCGAGGAGAGTGCGTGAGATGCATCGGAAGTTTTTGTGCAAGGAAACAGAGCTTCTGGCAAGTGGCTAATGCCCCGCCGAAAACGCCCTGCCCCGCCCTTGGCGTTCAGTACACGTCGCGCTGGTAACGGCCGTCCTTCTTGAACTGCTTCACCCAGTCCACGGCGGCTTCGGGCGTCATCCCGCCCTGCTCGACCACGATGGCATGGAGCGCTGCGTCGACGTCCTTAGCCATGCGCTTGGCGTCGCCACAGACGTAGAAATAAGCACCCTGTTGAATCCACTGCCAGAGCTCGGCGGCGTTCTCGCGCATGCGGTCCTGCACGTACACTTTGGCGGCTTGGTCACGGGAGAAAGCGGTGTCGAGACGCGTGAGCACGCCCGACTTCTGATACTCGGCCCACTCGTCGGCGTAGAGGAAATCGTGGTCTTTGCGCTGGTCACCGAAGAAGAGCCAATTAGGCCCCTTGGCACCGCGGGTCGCTCGGTCCATCACGAAGCTGCGGAACGGTGCGACACCGGTACCGGGGCCGACCATGATGACGGGGATATTATCGTCGGCTGGCAGGCCGAAGTGCGAATCAGCGACGAAGACCGGAAGGTCGGCTTCATTCATGCGGGCGCGGTCGGCGAGATAACTCGAGCAGACACCTTCGCGCGGACGGCCGTTGGTCTCGTAACGGACGACCGCGACGGTGAGATGGATTTCCTGCGGGTACTTCGAAGGCGCCGAAGAGATCGAGTACAAGCGCGGCATGAGCTTGCGCATCAGCTCGATGACTTCCTGGGCGGACGGACGGGCGGACGGGTGCTCCAGGAAGAGATCGAGGAATTCACGCTGCTCCATCCAGGCCTTCTTCTTCTCGGGGTCGGCTTCACCGATGGCGGCGGCGAGGCGGGCCTTGTCGGCTTCGGCGGTCGCGCGGTCATGCAGGAGCTGGGCAAACTTGTAGGTCGGGCCGTTGAGAGCCAGACGGGTGGACAGGGCCTGGTGGAGCGCGATGGGGGCCAGGTCCTTCGGGATGGTCACCTGCTCGTCGCCAGAGAAGCCAGCGGCCTGCAGTAAGGCGGCTACGGCGTCCGGGTTATTGGTCGGGAAGACGCCCAGGCTATCCCCGCACTTGTAAGTCAGGCCACTGCCGACGAGAGAGACCGAGAAGTGCTGGGTATCCTTCTGGCTCGACGGGGAGCTGAGGCGACGGCGGTCGACGAGGCAGGCTGGGAACGGATGGTTCTTGTCGTAAGGTGCGGACATGAAAGTACCCCGCAGGATGCCTAGCGGGGTACTGATGCAAACCTCTTTTGAACGAGGCCTTACTTCCAGACCTTGACCCAGTCGATGTCGACGTCGTCCGGCAGGGTCTTGAGGACCAGTCTCGGACGGTCATCCTCATCGATACGATGGACCAACGCGAGCGACATGGGCCGGACGAAATCCTTCCGCTCGAGCTTATGGATGGCCTTGCCATCCATATACCAAGTGAAGCCCTTCTCCGTCCAAAGGATGCCGTAGGTGTGGAATTTCTTGGAGAGATCCGTGAACTTGCCGACTGCTTTGTCGGGCCGATAGTCCTGCGACCCCGACTCCAAGTTGCCGCGGGCCCAAGGGCTCACGCGTTCCTTGCCCGTGCCATGGAAGGAAGTGGTGATGCTCGGCGGAGTCTTTTCGTCGTCGGTGACGAGGCGGAACGTCCCCGCATGTCCGTCGCCAGCGTTCATCCGCATCGAAACCTCGAAATAGCCGAACTGCTGGCTGAACTTCCCGCGCGAGGCGAGCGAGTTGTACTGGATCATGTCGTCCTTGACCTTCAACCCGATGCGCAGGGCGCTCCCTTTGCCGAACTTGACGAAGGTGAACACCTCGGGAGCACCGACGACGTTCCACTTGGATTCATCAATCTTATCGCCGTTGAAATCGTCGGAGAAGACGAGCTTCTTGCCGATCGATGGATCCGCGGCGAAAGCCGCCGTGCCGACCAGCAAGAGGAGAAAAGAGAATCGCATGGAAATTACTTCCAGACCTTGACCCAGTCGATATCCACGTCGTCCGGTAGCTGCTTGAGCACGAGATTAGGACGTTCCCATTCGCCGACCCGGTGGGAGAACTGCACAAACATCGGCGTGGCGATGGGCGTGCGATCGACCTTGTGGATCTGCTTGCCGTTCACGAACCAGGCAAAGCCTTTCTCAGTCCAAAGAATACCGTAGGTGTTGAACTTCTTGGAAGGCTCGCCGCCTTTGAGGATCTTCTTGCCCGACGCATCGGAGCGGAGGTCATGCTGCCCCTTGTCGTCCACGTAACGCGCCCAGGGGGTGAGATTGTCCTCACCCGTGCCCTCCCAAAGAGCGAGGATGGAAGGCAGGATCTTGTCGTCCTTGGGGCGGATTGTCATGTTGCCGGTGTGACCCTTGTTCAAGTTCATGCGAATCGAGGCCTCAAAGTAACCGCAGACCTGCTCGTGCTTCGCGCGGATGCCGTTGGTCTGAATCATGTCCTCGCGCTTGATGAGCGTGATGCGGAGGGCCTTCATCTTACCCGCGGTCACGAAGGACATCGCGGTCGACTCTCCAATAGTACCCCACTTGGCGGCGTCTAGGGCCGGTCCGTCGAACTCATCGGAGAAAGCCAGCTTCATGTTGGAAGCCGGATTGACGGCGCTCAGGGTGGCCGTGAGGGCGAGAAGGCTGAGGAGTTGTTTCATGGATTTAAGGTGAAAGAGGTTTGGCTTACGGGATCTTGAAGACCTTGACCCAGTCGATCTGCAGCGGCTCGGGACCCAGCTTTGGGTTCATGAAATCCTTGAGCAGGCCGCCTTCAGGCAGGGACTGGTAGAATTCGATGTACATCGGCTCCTTGGGGATGGGGCGCGAAAGCTTATGCACCTGACGGCCTTCGACGTACCAGATATACGAAGTGGCGTTCCACTGCAGGCCGTAGGTGAGGAACTTCTTGTAGGACTTGCCGCCGTCCATGGCGATCACGCGCTCTTTAGGTACTAGGCGCTGCGAGCCGGTCTCCTCGACGAGATGCAGGTTCGGCTCGATCCGATCAGCGCCTGAGAAAGTGAAGGAGAAGGAAGCCGACGGGGACTTGGACATGTCCTGATTACGGATCCCGAAATTCGTCCAACCGCGATTCTTGGACTGGATGGCGCGAATGGAGGCCTCGAAGTAACCCTGGCCATGGCTGAACCTGCCAGAGCTATTGGCGCTACTGCCATTCCAGAAGCCTGCCTTATCCTTAGGCGTCACTTCAAGCTGCAGCTTGCCGTCAACGATGCGGGCAGACCCACCGACGCTCCACTTCTTGGGGTCGAGCTCCTTGGCGTTGAAATCATCCTCCCAGACCGGCTTCAGGCCAGTATTGGGAGCTGCGCCCAACGTCAGGGCGACAAGGAGGGAGAAAAGCGGAAGGGCTTTCATGAAATTGGGGTATATATAAGTAAAATCGGCGACCAGAAGGAGGCAAGCCCTACCCTCTTATTGGTAGACCTTGACCCAGTCGACCCGCATGGGTTCCGGGCCCATCTGAGGGTCCTTGAAATTCTTCAGAAAGCCGGCTTCCGGCAACCGGTCATGGTAGAAAGAGATATACATCGGCTTGGGCGTGGTCGGGATACTGGGAGAAATCCGGATGGTATAGGCCAGTCGCCCATCCAAATACCAGCGGTAGTCGTTGGGTGTCCACTGGAAGCCGAATCGATAGAACTTCTTGCTATAGGCCAACCGAGGCATCGGATTTTCCTTCGGACTCAGACCACGTCCGCGCTCCTCATTGACGACGGAAAGTCCCACTCCGACCGAATCGCCGCCCCCGTTGCTGAAACCCATGCTAGCGGCAGGATGACGGTTGTCTTCATTCCCGATGGAGAAGCCGCAACCATGCCCACCCGTCTGGACGAACATGATGGAGGCCTCGATGAAGCCATACTTGGAGCTATACTTACCGCGGGAGTTGATGCTCGAGCCACGCCAGAACATCGGTTTCGAGCCCGGGAGAATCTCCACGGAAAGCTGGCCATCGACGATCCTCACGCCGTCGCCGAAATTCCACTTCTTCTTATCGATCTCCTTCTCATTAAACTCGTCGGACCAGACGAGCTTGAGCGAGGTCTCGGGGCCGGCCAGCAGCGAGCAGACGCAGAAGAAAAAAGGGAGCAGACGCGAGGGGTGCACGGCTAAGGGGTTCCCCTAAGGAAAAACCCCTACCAATAAGGTGCA
Organism: Opitutus sp. GAS368; assembly: GCA_945882655.1. Lineage (GTDB taxonomy): Bacteria > Verrucomicrobiota > Verrucomicrobiia > Opitutales > UBA953 > UBA953. The sequence goes on along the minus strand of CAMCWL010000046.1, from coordinate 6,677 downwards.
AGCCCAAGATAGCCCGCCAGACCTCAGTTCTCGAAAAGGGAGTCGATTTCCTTGCGGGAAAGCGGACGGCAATCGCCCAAGGGCATCTTCCGGATAACCAAGCCGCCAATCTGGAAGCGGCGGAGGGTCTTCACGTGGAAGCCGAAAATCTCAAAGAGGCGACGAATCTCGCGCTTACGACCTTGATCGAGGTGAATCTCCAGGTGGGCGGCATTATCCGGGTGACGGATGACTTTCTTGAAGCGCAAGTGCTCCCCTTCTTCGACGGCACCCTTGAGCAGGCGCGGCGTGAGGGTCGGGTCGTAGTCACGATTAAGCACAATCTCGTAGCGCTTGATGACGCCACCCGAGGGGTGCATGACCTTGTTGGCGAGTTCGCCATCGTTGGTCAGGATCAGGAGACCTTCGGAGTCCTTATCGAGACGACCCACGCAGAAGAGGCGCAGCTTACCGTATTCCGGAGGAACCATGTCGAAGACGGTCTGGCCGCCATGCGAGTCGTCATTGGTGCAGAGGTAACCGCGGGGCTTATTCATCATCAGCACCACCGTACGGCCCAGCGGCTTGATGTGCTGGCCCTGGCAGATGACGGTGTCCACGGCGGGGTCAACCGGCTGACCCGTCACAGCCAGCTTCCCGTTAATCATCACGGACCCCGAGGCGACCAGACGCTCCGCCTCACGACGGGAGCAGACCCCCGCCGTGGCGAGGAACTTGTGAATACGCATGGGTCCTTCGGAAGGCACGCCACTGGATTGAGGCATTTGTCCCCACAGGGCGAGACAATCAATCGGCAGGGCAAACGAAGGACTTTTCTCGCCCTCGGCGGCCTGACCGTCTTAGTCATCCCCTATGCGCCTCATCGACGGAAACGCCATCGCCCAACAGGTCCTTGCCGAAGTCAAGGAGCGCGTGGCCAAGCTCGCCCCAGTGGTGCCCCACGTGGCCTTCGTCCGCGTCGGCGACGACCCCGCCTCGGTCTCCTACGTGACCAAGAAGCAGAAGACCGCCGCTGAGGTCGGCATGAAGGCTTCACTGCAGCTCTTTCCCGAGTCGGTCTCCAAGGAAGAACTCTTCGCGCACCTCGACGCCCTCAATGCCGACGCCTCCGTGCACGGCATCCTGATCCAGGCCCCGTTGCCTAAGCACCTCCCTGAGACCGAAGTCTTCAATCGCGTCTCCCCCAACAAGGACGTCGACGGCTTCGGCACGCAGAGCATTGGCCGCCTTGTCCAGGAACTCCCGGGCGCCTTCGCCGCCTGCACGCCCGCCGGCGTCGTCGAACTCCTCCGCCGCTCCGGTGTTGAGACCGCCGGCAAGCACGCCGTGGTCGTCGGCCGCTCGCTCATCGTCGGCAAGCCCGCCGCCGCCCTCCTCCTCGCCAAAGGTTGCGACTGCACCGTGACCATCGCCCACTCCCGCACCAAGGACCTGCCCGCCATCGTTCGACTGGCCGACATCATCGTCGCCGCAATTGGCAAGCCCCGCTTCATCACCGCCGACATGGTCAAGCCCGGCGCAATCGTCATCGACGTCGGCATCAATCGCTTACCGGACGCCACCAAGAAGACCGGCTATCGCATCGTCGGTGACGTGGACTTCGACGCCGTGTCCCCTCTCTGCGAAGCCATCACGCCCGTCCCCGGCGGCGTGGGCCCGATGACCGTCGCGATGCTCATGAAGAACACGCTCGACGCCTGCGAGCGTGCCCAAGCCCGTGGCTAATCCGCCCCCGATTCCCCCGCCCCCTGCGGGATTCTGGTGGCGCAGCTTAGCCTGCTTGGCGGATATCTTACCCCTGATGTTCCTCGGCTGGGCCCTCGCGGGAATCCTCGCCGGCCCCGACGAACTCGCCGCCCGCCAGAAGGCCGACGCGTGGACGCAACGATACACTGAACAATATCTCAAGGCGCTCACCTCGGGCAACCCGCGCGACTTCGATGGCTTGAAGGCGATGGCCAGCAAATTTGTCGACGAAAAGAGCCCGGACGCTGAAGCCTTCCTTACCTGGTATTCCTTCCAAGGTAACGTGAGTTTCGTGACCATGCTGCTCGCGCTCGCCCTGCAGGAATGGCTGCTCGCCGGACGCACGATCGGAAAACGCATCTTCAACCTGCGCACGATCAGCCTGCCCGACGCCGAACCTCCCGGCTTCCTCCCCTCGCTCCTGCGTTCCGCCTGGAAGGCGGCGTTCTTCACGCTACCGAATCCGCTTTTCATGCTGCTCGGTATCGTGAACTTCCACGTACCGCTCTTCCGTCGCGACAAGCGAGCCTGGCACGACCTCTGGACGCGCACGCAGGTCGTGGACAACAAGCTCAGCTGAACCCGCCATGCGCCTCGCCCTGCTCCTCCTGATCTCGGCGACGGCCCTCGGCGCAGCGGACCTTGCGCTCCCTCCGCTCACGGAACAAGGCCCGCAGCCGGGTAAACGGACCGCCGTCATCGCGCCCGAATATGCCGGCACGAAGGTGCGCCACCTGATCGCGTTGCCTGATGATTGGACGCCGGACTGGAAGGCCCGCGGCAAGAGCTGGCCGATCATCGCGGAATACACCGGCAACTACTTCCCGACCTCAGGCTCCACCGGCGAAGTCGAAGGCGCCGCCCTCGGCTACGGCTTGGCTCGCGGCAAGGCCATCTGGGTCGTCCTTCCCTACGTCGCCAAGGATCGTCAAAAGAATGAACGCACCTGGTGGGGCGACATCGACGCCACCGTCGGCTACGCCAAGACGAACCTCCCCCGAATCTGCGCGGAGCTCGGCGGCGACCCCAAGAAGGTCGTCCTCTGCGGCTTCTCGCGCGGGGCCATCGGCGTCTCCTTCCTCGGCCTGCACGATGACGAGGTCGCGAAGCTCTGGTGCGGCCTCTGGGCGCACGACCATTTTGACGGCATGCTGGAATGGAAGGGACATGCCTGGGGTTCGCCATTGGCCCGCTATCGCGAAGAAGCATCCGTCCGCCTGCGCCGCCTCGCTGGACGCCCGCTACTCGTCAGCCAGGCGGGTGCAGAGACGAAGAAGTTCATCACCTCCGTCGCGCCGAGCGGCGTCACTTATCTCACGGTCGACATGGGGGCGCACTTCGGAGCCTTCCCCAATGAGCTCGCGAAACATCCGCACAATGACCGCTGGCCGTTACGCGAAGGCGAGGCGACGACCATCGCGCGCGGCTGGTTTGAGCACGTGACGGCGACAGATAAGCTCTCGAAGTAAGCGTGCACAAAAAAGGCCCCGGGGTGAGCCGGAGCCTTGTCTGTTCGTTGAACCGAGGCTTAGCGACGGTCCGGACGGTCGCCACGGGGGCGGTCCATCGGCTTCGGGGCGGGAGCGTAGTCGCGACCTTCCTTCTCGGCGATGGCGGCGCGGCGCGAGAGGCGCACGCGGCCCTTGTCGTCGATGCCGACGCACTTGACGATGATCTCGTCACCGAGCTTGCAGATGTCCTCGACGCGCTCGACGCGGTGGTCGGCGAGTTCGGAGACGTGCACGAGGCCTTCCTGGCCGGGGAGGCATTCGACGAAAGCGCCGAATTCCTTCACCGAGCGGATGATGCCCTTGTACGTCTTGTTGATCTCGATCTGAGCCGAGAGGAGGTTGACCTCGTTGACCGCACGGGCGAGGGACTCGCCGTCGGTCGCGAAGATCGTGACCCAACCGGAGTCGTCCTGATCGATGTCGAGCTGGCAACCGGTGTATTCCGTGATGCGCTTGATGTTCTTGCCGCCCGGACCGATGAGTGCGCCGATCTTATCGGACGGAATCTTGATGCGGTGGGTGCGAGGGGCGCAGGGCTTCAGCTCGGCGCGGGTGGCCGGCATGGTCTTGGCCATGATGTCCAGGATCGCGTCGCGGGAGACCTTGTTCTGCGCGATAGCTTCCTTGGCGATGCTCATCGGGAGACCGTGGATCTTGAGGTCCAACTGGAAGGCGGTGATGCCTTCGCGGGTGCCGCAAATCTTGAAGTCCATGTCGCCGTAGTGGTCTTCGGCGCCGATGATGTCGGTGAGCACGCGGTGCTTCACGATCTTACCGGCGGCGTCTTCGGTCACGAGACCGCAGGAGATGCCGGCGACCGGGGCCTTGATGGGCACGCCAGCGTCGAGGAGAGCGAGGGTGCCGCCACAGACGGAAGCCATCGAGGTGGAGCCGTTGGATTCCATGATCTCGGAGACGAGACGGATGGAGTACGGGAAGTCCTGCTCGGAAGGCAGCACGGAGAGCAGCGAGCGCTCGGCGAGGTTACCGTGGCCGGTTTCGCGGCGGGAGGTCATGCCGAAACGGCCGGTCTCACCCACCGAGAAGGGCGGGAAGTTGTAGTGCAGGAGGAACGAGCGCTTGCTCGGGCCGCCGGTGATGGCGTCGACTTCCTGGGCATCCTTGGAGGTACCGAGGGTCGCGAGGACGAGACCCTGGGTTTCGCCGCGCTGGAAGAGCGAGGAACCATGGACGCGAGGAAGCACGTCGACTTCACAGGAGATGGCGCGGAGATCCAGCGGCTTGCGGCCGTCGGCGCGTTCGCCGCTCTGGATGATCGCATTGCGGTAAACCTTCTCCTGGAGCTTCTCGAAGGCCATCTTGATCTGGCGGGAGTCGAAGACGTCGCCGAGTTCAGCCTTACAGGCAGCCTTGGACTTCTCGACTACGGCCTTCACGGCGTCACCACGTTCCTTCTTGGAAGCGAGGAAGATCGCCTTCTTGAGCTGGTCGCCTTCGGCGGCCACGCGTTCGCAGATGGCGAGGGCCTTCGGTTCGCAGACCACGAGCGGGAAGACGCGCTTGGTCTTGGAGTACATCGCGGCGAGCTTGCGCTGGGCGGCGATGATCGGCTGGATGGCCTTCTGGGCGTATTCGAGGGCGGCGATGAAATCGGCTTCAGGCAGCTGGTCAGCCGAACCTTCGATCATCATCATGTCGCTCTCGTTGCCGACGTAGATGAGGTCCAGGTCGGACTCATACTGCTGTTCGTGGGTCGGGTTGACGACGAACTGGCCGGCGACGCGACCGAGGCGGATACCGGCGATCGGTCCGTTCCAAGGAATGTCGGAGCAAAGGAGAGCGGCGGAAGCGCCGTTCACCATGAGCACGTCGGAGTCGTTGATTTGGTCAGCCGAGAGGAGGAGGCCGATCACCTGGACTTCGTTGAGGAAGCCTTCGGGGAAGAGCGGGCGGAGGGGACGGTCGCAGAGACGCGAGGTCAGGATTTCCTTATCGGAAGGCTTACCTTCGCGACGGAAGTAACCGCCCGGGAAACGGCCAGCTGCCGCGAACTTCTCGCGGTAGTCGACAGTCAGGGGGAAGAAGTCCTGGTCGGGGGAGCGCAGGTCTTCGGCGGCGGTAGCCGACACGAAGAGCGTGGTCTCGCCCTTGCTGATGGTGACCGCGCCATTGGCGAGGCGGGCGATGGAGCCCGTGTTGATCGTGATACCGAGTTCTTCGATGGTCACGGAGTGTTTTTGTTTCATGTGTGTGTTTGCTTGGTGCGTTGTGTCGGGCGGAATTGCCCGACGGGTTTTTGTTGTTGGTGGGTGAAAAGCGGACGTCCCAGCCTAGGCTGGGACGCTCGGTGAACAGAAGCGCCCGGAGGCGCCGTTCACTTGCGAAGGTTGAGCTTGGCCAGGAGCGCGTTATAGCGATCCAGGTCAGACGACTTCAGGTACGCGAGGAGCTTGCGACGACGATTCGTCAGCATGATCAGGCCGCGACGGGAGTGGAAATCCTTGCGGTGGGTGCGCAGGTGCTCGGTCAGGTGGGTGACGCGGGCGGAGATGAGAGCGACCTGGACTTCAGGGGAGCCGGTATCCTTGGCATCCTGCTGGTGCTTCTTGATGACTTCAGACTTATTGACGGACATGGTGGTGGTTAGTTTTGGGTTGATGATGGCCGACTTGGGAGAGATTCCCGAAAGCCCCGCCGATTAGCCGGGCTCTCCGTCTGGAATAGGCTTTCGCCTACCGACCAGCGTGAGAAGGGCTCCGCCCCTCTCCCTAACGAAGATGACCCATGGAAATGACGAACCAAAAGGGGGTAAGCAAGACGGAACTGCCCGTCCGTGAACCCGTTTAGACAGGAAATATAAGCCTGTTTTCCGTCAGTTAGGCAGGTCCAGCCAGTAGACGTCTTCCTGATTGCGGCGGATTGCGGGAAAATGCCATCCGCGGGGCTCCGGGATGATCTCGTGAAGGTCGAAGACCTGGACCGACTTCGGCAGCGGTTCGAAGAACAGGGTGAACTGATGGGGACGACCGAAGGGTACCGGCATCCAATGCGGATAGAGGGAGATGTTCTCGAAGCCGACCATCGAGCTCGTGTGGGCGGAATCTCGGTCCAGCAGGAACGTGCTCTGCCAGATGCGCAGGGAGTGGGAGTAACGCGGAGCGCAGCGCACGTGGACGACGACGGGATCCAACGGACGGACTTGCACTGCGATCTCGTTCTCAGGGAGGACGACGAGCGCAGGCGACTGGGGAGACGGGCTCATCGGTACCACCATGATACCCCACAGAGCAAGGACGGCAAGGCGCGGCCGATTAGTCCGTTGACTCCCCTGCCCCGCCAGAGCGTCATAGCGGGCATGGAATCAGGCTCTGAAGACCAACCCCGCCTCACCGGCGCAGAACGCAGCAAGCTGCGCAGTCTCGCCCAGACGCTCGACCCGAAGGTGTTCGTCGGCAAGGC
>CAMCWL010000045.1 GCA_945882655.1 Opitutus sp. GAS368 | reverse complement strand
GAGCCCACGAGCGGGATGATCCGTCCGTAGCTCGGGTCGGCGTCGGTCGTGCGCCAAGGTTTATCGGGGTCGTCGAGGTCGAGTGAAGTCAGTGTGGCGATAGCGGCGGTGTCCTCGGGCCGGGCGATGCCGCCGATGACAATCAGATGACCGTTCGCCGAGGTGAAGCCGGCGTAGGCGCGCGGGCGGGTCATGCTTTCGGCGAAGCGGGTGACCTTGCCATCCAGTCCGACGAGCCAGACGTCGGCGCGATGTCCTTCGGCCGAAGCTCCGCCGGCGATGACTAGTCCGTCGCGCTTAGGCGTCGCGCAGAATGCCGCGCCGACAAGCCCTTCGGGGAGCTCGCCGATTTTACTCCAGCTCCAGACGCTGTCCTTGCGCGCGAGTTTGAGGATGTCCTTGTGGTATTTGCGCTGGCCACCTTGCCAGGGCATCTTGTCCGGGAAGTTGGTGCCGCCCGTGGCTACGATGACCTCGCTGCCGTCCGCTTCGCGCAGGACGGCCGCCATCATGCCGGCACGTCCAAGTGGGTCAGGCAGATCCGGCAATGGCGCAGCCTGCGCACAGGCGAGCGCCGCTACGAAGAGGCCGATTAATGGGATAAGGCGGAGCATGCGCCGGGGTGGACTCTTTTTAGTCCCTTTCCGGCGACCTGCCAGCCCCAACGCTTATTCCGTGCGGAGCAACCAGCCTTCGGCGGAGCGGACGAACGGACGGAGCTCGCCGTTGGTCAGCGCATAGCCGCCGGACCACTTCGTGCAAGCGGTCGAGAGGACGTTGGCCGAACCTTCTTCGGCTTCGGTCCAGGTGTCGGTAGACTTATCGTAAGAGAGCACCGACTTCGCGTAGCCAGGGTGCTTAGAAGCTTCAACCTTGCCGGCCAACTTGCCGTCGTCGCCACCGAGCACGAGGATCTCGTTCTCGAAGACTGGGCAGGGCGAAGGTGCGCCGGCGATTGTGCGGGGCATTGCGGAGAGACGGCGCCATTCCTTGCCGAGGGTGAAGGCGTGACAGTCGGAAAGGTATTCGCGTTCGACGCCCTTGGCTCCGGGGCTGAGCGCAACGCCGCCGAACAGGAAGAACGTGTCCTTCGTGCCCGCGGACTGGGCGAGCATGCGTCCGGATCCGGCGCAGAGAGGCAGTTCCTTCCAGCCAGCGTTGAGATTGGCGAGGTCGATGGCGAAGGCGCTGGAGGAGGCCGCGGTGGCGTCTGGGCGTTCGGTGCCGCCCGCAACGATGACCTTGCTGCCGACGAGCGCGCCGGTCGCATAGGCGAGTGGGCGGGGGAGGAACGGAAAGGGACGGACCTTGAGTTCGCCTTCTTCGACCGACAGCGTGTAGCAATCAGCGTAATGGCGATGCGAGTCCGCGCCACCGATCATCAGGAGGCCTTGGCGGATCGAGACACTGACGCCGTAGCCGCAAGGGCGGGGCAGTTTGCCAAGGCTCGCCCACTTCTTGGAGCGGGTGCTGGCGAGGGAGAAGACCTCGTCGTGCCAGACCTTGGCGCCGCCTTCCCAGGCCGGCTTGTCGGGGTAGTTGGAACCACCGCCGCAGAGCAACAGGTCGCCGGAGGTGCCTACGAAGGCGCCACCGAAGCCGGGGGCGTTGGGAGTTTCAGGAAGTCGGGTCCAGCGCATAGGAATAGGAACAAGGAAGACAGGCTGCACAAGGGTGTCCAGAGATTAGGGGGCCGTGGGGCTAATGCCGTCGCGCACCCCCGCCAATCCATGCTTTTCGGATGATTGCAGAGTCTTTTCAGGGATAAGAACCTCGGAAGCGGGACGGAGGATTTGTTTGACAGCGACGCCCCGACCTTGCCTTGATTGGACTCCTTTCGCACGGCCTGGTAGCTCAGCGGTAGAGCAGGTGACTGTTAATCACTTGGTCGTAGGTTCGATCCCTACCCAGGCAGCCAGAAAGGACTCTTTCCTCACCCCGGCCCACCGGGGAAGGTCCGTAAACCTTCTCCTTGACCATCCAAGGGGTTGCGGGAGGATGCATCCACTATGGGCCAACAGAGCAATAAAGTCATCAAGCGTCGCCGTCGCCGCGCCTACCTCGAGCGCAAGAAGGATCGCGTGAAGGTCGCCCGCGCCGCCGCGAGCAAGAAGAAGGCCAAGAAGTGAGGCGAGCGGTGAGCCAGGCCTCTGCGTGGGCCGCGCTCGCTGCGCTGCTCCTCACGGGTTGCGACACCCCCGTGGCGTCCTCGGATGAGGTGCCGGGTATTGCCTATGTCAATGAACGGCGCCGGAGCGAAGCCGATGTGGCCCGCGCCTCGGAGGCGTTCTACGCCAAGGAGCATCATGGCTCCGACGTGGTCTTCCGCACGGAAGAGGACTCCCGTCCGGGCTACTATTTCTTCGTGAAGCTCGACGTCGTGCCGCCGGTCGATGGCCGACTCGTCCTTGAAGTGGTGCGTAAGGAAAATACGCCGCCGGAGCGTTATGATTTCGCGGTCAACCTGAAGCCAGGCTTCCCGTTTGGCGAATACGTGATTGGCCTCACTGGTAAGCAGTCTGGCGAAGCCAAGTGGCGCCCGATCGCCTGGCGAGTCTCCGTGGTCGACGCCAAGGGTAAGTTTCTCGCCTCGAAGCATAGCTTCCTGTGGGGCACGCCTTCGGACCTCGTTCGTCGCTAAGCCCGATGGCCTCGGCGGAGTGGACATCTTGGCGGCCGTTGCGGCTCGCCGAAGATGTTCCCGCTGGCACGCTCGCCGAGCAGATGGACGGCGGGCAGGCCTTCCGCTGGTCGCTTACCTCCGACGGCAGCTGGGTCGGCGTCTTAGGCCGCACGCTCGCCGCCGTTCGCTCCGGTCCGCAGGGCTTGGAGTGGCGCGGCCAGAAAGGCGCGACGCATGCCGAGGGCGCCATCCGACATTATCTCGACGCAGAGGGTGCGCAGGCCCGGCTCTCCGAGGCGCTCCCTTGGCGCTCCGATGTCGTGCTCCAGTCCGCTCGCTCGGCCTATCCTGGCCTCCGTATCCTGCGCCAAGATCCGCATGAGGCGCTGATCGGCTTCCTCTGCAGTTCGAACAAGCGCATCCTGCAGATTCGTGTTATGGTCGCCGCTCTAGCTACGAGGCTGGGCGAACCTTTGGGTGGCGGTTTTCATGCACTCCCTTCGTGGGAGGCAATTGCTCACGCTGATGATGCGGTGCTGCGTTCTTGCTCATTGGGTTATCGCGCGGCCTACCTTCGCGGCACTGCGAAGAAGTTACTTGCTCGCCCGCGCTGGGCCGAGGAGTTCGGGGCCTTGCCGACGCCGGCCTTATTGGCGGAACTACAGTCGCTGCCCGGCGTGGGCCCGAAGGTGGCCGCCTGCGTCGCGCTTTTCGGCTTCGGCCGCCTAGAAAGTTTCCCGGTCGATACCTGGGTCGTGCAAGCACTGGCCGATGCCTATGGCCTGCGCGGATGGAAGCCTGCTCAGTTGGAACAGTTCGGAAAAGCGCACTTCGGTGAGGCCGCCGGTTTGGCGCAGCAGTATCTTTTCTCCGCGATCCGCAACGGCCGGCTGACGCGTTCTGAAATCAGCGTACCGACGAAGCCGAAGCGCCCCAGACCCCGGAAATAATTTCCGGAGTTAAGGTCGACGCGGGTTCACCGGCGGCGATGAGGCGGCCTTCCGAGAGGACCACGACCACGTCGCAGCGCTTCGCGAAGGAGAGGTCATGTGTCGCGACGACGCAGGCACCGCCGGCTTGAGCGAAGGCGAAGATGGCCTGGGAGACGGCTTCTTGTCGGCCGAGATCAAGGGAGGCCGCGGGCTCATCGAGCAGGAGCGCTCCGCCGAAAGGCTCGGCGAGTGCGGCGAACGCCATCGCGAGGTGTGCGCCTTTCTGTTCGCCACCGGATAACTCCGAGAGCCGGCGGCCGGAAAATTCGCTGAGTTGCAACTTCGCCAGCCAATCCGCGTAGCCGACGGGGTCGCCGATGATGTCGCCGAGGTCGCGGACGCGATAATCCCAAGCGCTAACGGGTTTCTGCGCGCAGTAGGCGCGGGTTTGGGCGCAGGTTGCTGCATCGATGATCCGCGGATCGTATCCACCGACATCTAATTCTCCTTCGGAGGGAAGTAGCCCCGCGAGCGCACGCAGCAGCGTCGTCTTGCCGGCACCATTGGGGCCGACAATCGCCACGGTCTGTCCGCGGGCTGCGGACAGGGACACGCCGTCGATAATGCGACGACCGGCAATCTCGACGCCAAGTCCGAGTGCGTGGATCAAGGCGTCACTCATGGCGTCCCCTCGCTATCCAGATGAAGAGAGGCGCACCGAGGATCGCTGTCACTGCCGCGGCGGACAGCGGAGCCTGCGGCCAAAGGCCACGCCCGATGGTATCAGCGCCCAGCAGCAGTCCGGCACCGAGTAGGGCTGACAGGGGCAAGACGTACGCATGGCGGGGGCCAACCATGGCCCGGGCCAGATGAGGCGCCAGGAGCCCAATGAACGCTACCTGGCCGACGAGGCAGGTGGCGGCCGCGGCGGCCAGGGCCGTCAGGAGCACAGCCTTGCGCCGGGTACTGCCGACCTCGCAGCCGAAGCCGCGGGCCGCGTCTTCGCCGAAGGACAGAAGATCCAGTGAGCGCGCGAGCGGGAGAAGGAGTAGCGCGGCGAGTAGGCACAGCAGTACGGGCAGCCAGATGAGTTCGAGCGTGGCCATCCCTAGCCAGTCACCGTAAGCGCCATTGGTCAGTAGTTCGCGCGACTCGCCACTGCGTGAGGCAATGACGAGGGTGCCGGCGGAAGTGAAGGCGTTCAGGCCGAGGCCAGTGAGCAGTAGCCGGGAGGAGGAGCCACCGCTACCAATCAGCGTGAGCAAGGCGGACGTGCCGAGCGCACCACCGAACGCGGCGGCGGGGATGAACCAAGCGCGCTGCCACGCCGCTTCGGGAAAGAGTCCAAGCAGCACGGCGATGCCGAAGAGTGCGCCTCCAAAGACGCCGGTCAGCCCTGGGTCGGCGAGGGGATTACGGAAGACGCCTTGTTGCGCGGCGCCGCCGATGCCAAGGGCGAGTCCGGCAGCCAGAGCCGCGAGCACGCGAGGAGAGCGCAGGAGGAGCAGGGAGCCGCCGTCACCCCAGCCGAAGCCTTGGGTGCCGACGGAAAGGGCCAGGACGACGAGGCCTGCCAGCAGGACGCAGCCCGCCATCCATGCCTTCGTTGTCGTCATCAGCGACCGAGTTCCTTGAGCAGGTCGCCGAAGGGACTCCGTTTCTTCGGACTAGGCGTCGCCGGCGCGGGGGCGACCTGGGTGCCAGGGGCGGTCTGAGTGCCCGGATTGGCAGGCGCGACGGACTGGCTTGCGCGGACGTTGTCGATCGCCTGTTGGAGTTTCTCGGCGAGGTCGGTCTTCACCTGGTTGAGGGAGCCGCCGACGCTCACGCCGGGCCCTTCGGTAAAGCCATCGGCTGGCGAGGGGCCAGTACCGAAGCCTAGTGCTTGGAAGTATTGGGCGAACTCTCCGGCGCCGCGCATCTGCGTGGTGAAGGCCATTGGCCAGTCGGCGAAGCCCAGCTTCGGGTCGACATTGATACCACCCTTGGCGGCGAGGTGTAGCACCTCGTTGCGGATATCGGCCGCCTCGAGCTTGATTGTGCCCGAAGCGAGGCGGGTGGCCTTGATGGTGGCGGAAGTGTATTGGAAGTCGGCGACGGCTTTCTGCAGCTTGCCGGCGGCGGTCATGGCGGCGCCGATTTTGGCGACCTTCTCGCCTTGCTGCTGATTCTTCGTGAGGGCGCCGGCGAGCATCGCGAGGCCGCCCAGCGTTTCGCCGATGTCTCCGGCCTTGTTCGCCGAGAGCGACATGCTGCTGTTCTTATCTCCGAAGGGGCGGATGCGGCCGCCTTTAGAAATGAGCTGGGTGTCGATCTGAAGTTTGCCGATAAGTTCACCGGTTGTGCCACACACGCTCGTGAGTCCAGCAGTCGCATCCGCGCGTCCTTGGAGAAAATCTTTCACCGCGGGGAAGGCTTGGGCGACGCTACCGAAATCAAACTGATTGAGCGACACCGTGGCCGAGAGCGAATAGGGGCCGTTGCTGATTGCCGGCAGGAAGGCGAGTTGGCCACGGCCGCTGATATTGCCGTCGGCGAGCTTACCGCTGAGCTGTGTCAGGCGGATGGCCTTTTCGTCGGCCTCAGCCCGCACGACGACTTTCTCGGCACTGATACCGTAGGCCTTCGCCGTACCAATCGTCAGCTGGAGCGAGCCGCTTTGGTTGGCCCAGAATGGAGTGCGGTCAGGTCGGGGGGGTGCGCCGTTGGTGGAAATGTCTTCTTCGGTCTTGGGCAGGAGTGAGAGGAAGTCGTCGACATCGACGTTATCGATGGTCACGACGGCCTGCCAGTCGGTCTTGGCTCCGGTGATTTTCTGCGTGAGCGTGAACTTGCCGCCGCTGAGATGGGTTGCCTGCAGTTTGAACGATCCTTCGGCGCTGAGGCCATTGGCGGCGGGCACATACTTGCCGGCGATGGCCGCCATCTTGATACGTCCTTCGCTCTGCTTGAGGCCGACTTCGCTCACTTGGAGGGCCACATTGATCTCGCCGCTTTGGGTGCGGTCGGCGGTCGCACGGTATTGTCCACCGGTGACGATGTTCAGTGGCCCAGCGAACGGTTGCTCGGCGAGCGCACCGAGATCACCTTCGAGTTTCAGCGTGGTGCCGGCGTCGCCCAGTCCAAGCTTGATGTCGCCCGAAGCTAGGGTGCGGCTACGATTCTTCAGTTCGGCTTGGTTGAAGCCGATGAGGGTGGAATTCTCGCCGACCAGGAGGTCGAGGCTCGCAGCTAGATCGCAATCCTTGACCCACAGTTTACCGGACCAAGTGACGCTGGTGCGCGTGAAAGAGAGCGGTGCACCTTCCGTGCGGACGAAGAGCCCTTCGCGACTGAAGCCAGCGACAAGGTCAGCGCGTTTGAGATCGCCAGTCAGTTTGAGGCCAGGGACGACCGCGGAGAGGGATTCGAGCGGTAGGTCGCGGGCCGCGGCCTCCACGAGGACGCCAGTGGGCTTGGAGCCGTCGAGCGCGAGCGGCTGGCGAAGTTTGAGAGAAAGCAGGTTCAGGCCTTGGCGGAAGATGCGAGCCTCCGCAGCGCTGACAACGGGCGCTTTGCCGGCGGCGCGATTCACGGTGGTCTGGGCGCTCACGCGGATACCCTTGAGTTTGTCGACGGGCAGGTCTCCCCAGTTTGGCTGGGAGGCGAGCTCGACGATGCCGACGTTGACGTTGGCGACGGCGGACCAAGCACCATCAGCACCGGGACGAAGCGTGAGCGAACCAGTGGCGATATTACCGGCGGCGCACCCGACGCTGAACGGGGAGAGGGAGATGGCGCCATCTTCGGACTTAATGGGGAGCTCGGCATCGATCTCATGCATGAGTGCCTTGCCTCCGCGCTCCAGCGTGACGCCGCGCAGGCTGTGCGTGCGGATGCTCGTGACGGCGGGCTTGCCATCCTTAAAGGAGATCGAGGCTTCGCCTGTCCAGCGGCCGGCCGTCGCGATGACGTCCGCGGCGGCGAGGAACGGGTTAAGCGCCATGAGGTCGGCGTCGTTGGCGGCGATGGTCACCGTCGCGTCGTTGGCGTTTTCGGGGAGCAGTCCGCCTTTCCATGTCAGCGTCTGCGGGATAGCAATCGTCACGCCGTTACCCGTGATCGCGAGGCTGTTGACGGCGAAGCCGCTGTCGGTGCTTTGCGCATTCGCGACGAGCTTCCATTCGGAACGACTGTTCTTCGCGAGCGACTTCGAGAACTTACTCAGGTCCGCCCAGAGCGCTTTGAGGTCGACGCTGGCCTGCCAGCGAGAGCCTTCGAGCTCCCCGTTGACGTTGCCCGTCAGACGGACATCGGGCAACTGTTGGCTCAGGATGCCGAAGCGGGTGGGGTCGACGTCCAGCTGCGCATTGACGGTCGTACGGCCAGCGAGGTTACTGCCAGAGAGCTTCACGGCAGGACGGTTAGCGGAGTCGCTGAGTGTGCCGGTGAAATTGACGCCCGGCTTGCCAGCGGTGCTGGCCGCATCCAGGACGAAGCCGACGGAGCCGGCGGCGATGGGACTCGCATCTTTGGCCGCGAGTTCGAGTCGCAGGCTGCCGACGTCGGCAATCAGGTCGTCTAGGCCGATACCATCGGCGCCGAGTGGGCGGCGGAAATTGGCCTTCAAGGTGATTTCACCGCGAGGGTCAGTCATCTGCTTGCCCACGGCGAAGCCAGGCCAAGCGATGCCGGCACGGAAGTCGGCCTTGCCGCGGGTGTCAAACTCATCGCCGCGGACGCTGAAGCGTAGCAAGGTACCATCCGCGAGTTTCACGCGTCCGGAGACGGCGTAGGGGCCGAGCACGACGGGCGGTAAGGTTGTCTTGGTCGCCGCACCGGAACCAGTTCCTGGAGTCTTCTCCTCTGACTTGCGTTCGCTTAGGTCGAGGTCGAGGGTCTTGATCTCGAGGGTGCTGAGGGCGTAGGTACCCTTGATGATCGAGATGATCTGCGCTTCGCCCTTGATGGCGGCGGCGGAGATTTTCGTACCATCGGGCAAAGTGAGGTCGATACCTTCGGCGGAGAACTTGCCGTCGAGGGAGGCTTCGATGCGGGTGATGCCGCCTTTGATTTTGGCGTCGGCGAGGAGGCCCTTGATTCGAGCACCCAGTGGTTCGGGGCGGAGCTGGGATTCGACCCAGAAAAGGGAGGCTCCGAGGACGACGGCAAGGATGCCGACGCTCCAGAGGGTAAAGCGGAGAACGCGGGACATAGGGACGGGCACATATCTTGCCTCGTGGTTTTGACCGGGCAACAAAAAGCCCGGTGGAATTACTTCCACCGGGCGAAATCAGCCGTTTGGACCCGTTAGGCCTGCGGGGTCTGGCCGCCCGCCGTGCCGCCCTGCGGGGGCTTGGGCTTGGTGGCCTGGCCGTCGGCGCGTTTGCGACGGAGGTAGGAGGCCTTCACGGCCTCTGCGCCTTCATCGACCTCCATGCTGTAGCAGGCCATCGACGCCATCTTCGTCTGGCTCATCAGGCGGCCACGGCCGTAGCGCATCTCCTTTGCCGCCATGACGGCATCCTCGTCGAGGAGTCGCTTCAGGTATTCGATTTTCTGCTTGGCCCAGTCCGAGAGGCTGGGGCGCTTCAGGAGATCTTCGAAGGCCAGCTTAGCTTCGACGAACTTGTGGCTGCGCGTGAGGGCTTCGATGACCTCGATCTTCTCCGCGACGAGCGCTTCGTCGATCAGCGCGGCGACGTCGGCGTCGACCGGCAGGACGGAGAAGGCGACGAGGTCTACTTCCGGGAGCGAGATCAGCGCAGGTCCGAACTTCACGACTTCACCTTCCTTCGTGGTCGCCTCGAAGTTGACCGCCGCGAGCGCGTCGGCCTTGGCGAGTGCACCAATCTTCAGTTCGACCACCGCGACGAGCGAGGCGTCCCAGGGGAGCGTGCCGAGCTTACGGCTGCGAGTAGCGCCGTTCTCAAGGAACTCACCGACCAAGCGCACCTGCACGTCGCTACCGCCCTGCACGCTGACCTTTACCTGGCGCAGGAACGAGTTGGAGATGATGGCGAACTGCTCTTCGAAGGCTTCGTCGAGGTCGTCGGCCGTCTGGCCGAAGTTGGCGACGCCTTCACCGGCGGAGGCCATGCCCGTCATCAGCGATTCATTGAAGCCGTGGCCAAGGCCGACGGTGGAGGTCGTGATGCCAGCGCCAGCGGCCTTAGCGACCTGGGCGAAGATCTCCTGTTCGTTGAGCAGGCCCTGGTTTGCCTGGCCGTCGCTGAGGAGGATGACGCGGGCGATACGATCCTTGCGGGTGAAGGGCGCGAGCTGCTTCACGCCTTCTTCCCAGCCGCCGAAGAGGTTCGTCGAACCGCGGGCATCGATAGCGTTGATGCGCAGGGCGAGGGCTTCGCGGTCGGTGACTGCGATCAGCGACTGCACGACTTCGATGTGATCATCGAACGCGACGATAGTGACGCGATCATCGTCGCGGAGTCCGCGGACGATGCGGACGGCGCTTTCGAGGGCCGCGGCGATGGGACGACCGGACATCGAGCTCGAGCGGTCAATGACCAGGGCGAGGTCGAGGGGCGAGCGAGGGGTCTCCGTGACGTCCGCCGGTTTGGCCGGGGCGACGAGACGGACGAGGACATGCGTCGCATCAGCGGCGGCGCGGAGGAAGCCCTTCTTCAGGGGCAGGATTTCGATCTTGGGTGGGTTCATGGGAGGAATCATCGCCTCCACTCTGTACCACCCTTCTTATAATGTCAACACCACCAGAGATACTTTTCTGTCATTAGCACACAAAAGTTACTGTCATAATTACAAGTACTTGTTCATCAAGGCTTTGCTAAAATTGTCCACGATTCCTTGCAGTTCTTCCTTTGTGGGCGAGATGCGACTGTCGATATTGAAGTGGGCCTCGCACCAATGGGCCAAGCGAAGTTTGGTCCACCTTTCCGTCTTAGGTTCATCTCCCGGGGTGGTGGGGTTGAAGGCCAGGAGCTGTTCGAAGAGATTGCGGGCGGCCGGGGAGAGGTCGTCGCGCGCCATCTCTTTTTTTATCATTAGGCGGAGGGCTTCGGCGGGACTTTCTTCGCTGTCGGCGATCTGTCTGAGTTGCTGGACGGTCGAATAGCTGGTCTTGCGGCGGAACTTGGGCGACGACGAATCCGGCATATCGCTGTCGCGGGATGAGAAGATGACGGGCGAGAGGCTGCGGTCCGGCTTGTAAGAGCGAAGAGGGGAGGGCTCGGAAAGCGTGTCGACGTCGCTGCTTCGTGTCCGGAAGAAGAGCTTTTCCGCCTCGGTGGGCGTGGCTAATTCATCGATGAGCTTATTCAGCTGGGCGATGATACGGTTCTCGTGGAGTAGCGTGCGGATACGGTCGAGATCCCAGCCGCGTTCGGCCAAGAGACGGGCGAGGAGTAGCTGCCGGACCTGCAAGGGGCCGAAGTTGGCCTTACGGCGGTCGTCCGGGGCGCGCTCGGGCTTGGAGAGCAGGCCTTCATAGGCGTAGAAGCGCACCAGGCGCTCGGTCGAGCGGTGGCGATCGCCGAACCCCAGGGAGGCGAGTTTATCTGAGACAAAGGCGGCTAGGTCTTCGGCGGTGCCGAGGAATTCCTCGTCGTTCAGTTGGGCGGAGATCTTTAGCATGGGCTTCGAATAGAGACATTCTGCTGTCAGCATCGAGAATAGGGCAATAATATAGTGAAAACGGCGCTGTCAGAATATACCTAAAAAGAAGCAGGCCGTCCGAAATCGGACGGCCTGCGAGCCGGCTCCCTCTGAGGGTGCTTAGGAGTTGTGGCTGTAACCTTCTTCGCCGTGGTCCGAGATGTCGAGGCCGCGGGCTTCTTCTTCTTCGGTCGGGCGGAGTCCGATCACAGCCTTGATGAGGTAGGCGAGGATCGCGGTGGCGACCAGGGAGATGACCAGGGTGATGACGATGGCCTTGAACTGCTCGGTCAGCAGGGTCTTGCCGACGATGTCCTTGAGGTTCGTGTTCAGGTTGCCGTTGACGTCAGCCGTGGCGTAGATGCCGGTCAGGATGGCACCGAGGGTGCCACCGACCGCGTGGACGCCGAAGGTGTCGAGGGCATCGTCATAGCCGAGCTTGGACTTCATGTAGACCACGGCCACGAAGGGCACCACACCGGCGAGGACGCCGATCAGGACGGCGGAGCTGGCGGTGACGAAGCCCGCTGCCGGGGTGATCACGACGAGACCAGCGACGGCGCCCGAGCAGAGGCCGAGGATGCTGGCGTGCTTGCGGAGAATCCATTCGAGGGCGCCCCAAGTGAAGGCGGCGACACCGGCGGCGAGCGTGGTGGTCATGAAGGCCTGGGCACCGACGCCGTCTGCGGCGAGGGCCGAGCCAGCGTTGAAACCGTACCAGCCGACCCAGAGCATGCCGGTACCGACGGCACAGAGCACCATGCTATGGGGCGTCATGGCCTTCTTACCGAAACCAATGCGGCGGCCGAGGATGATGCAGAGCAGGAGCGCGGACCAACCAGAGGTCATGTGGACTACGGTGCCGCCAGCGAAGTCGATTGCCTTGATTGCGGCCTTAGCGTTCCAGACGCCGTTCATCTCACCGGTGATACCCCAGATATGGTGGGCCATCGGGAAGTAGACGAGGAACATCCAGCCGAACATGAAGAGCATGACCGCAGAGAACTTCATGCGTTCGGCGATGGCGCCGACGATGAGAGCCGGGGTGATGATCGCGAACATCATCTGGAACATCGAGAAGACGTTCTGCGAGATCCAGTAGGCGTAGTCTCCGTTCGGTGCGGCGCCGACGCCGTTCAGGAAGAAGAATTCACTGCCACCGAAGATCTTGCCGAGGAAGGTGCCGTC
>CAMCWL010000044.1 GCA_945882655.1 Opitutus sp. GAS368 | reverse complement strand
TCCTTGGGGTCGTCGTGGTCGAGCTTGCCGATGGCGCACGTCTGGTAGCCATGCTCGCGGAACCAGCGGCCCATCGTCATCGTGGCCGGATTCTTGATGAAATGGTTCGGGTTGGCGTGCCGGTTGTTCAAGCCGAGCATGAAGCAGGTACGGCTGGGGGTGCAGACCACGCCTTGCGCGTAGGCACGATCGAAGACGACGCCTTCTTGGGCGAGTCGGTCGAGATTCGGCGTGATCGCCGTCTTGTCGCCATAGCAGCCGAGCCGCGTGGCCAGATCGTCCGCGACGATGAAGAGGATATTGGGTCGGTTGGCCGCCGGTTCGGCCGCCTGGGCCGAGGGCGCGCACAAGCAGGCCAAGACTAGGAGGCTAGCGGCGGCGGGCCCGCTGCCCGAAGCGGCGGGGCCGGAAGGCGACCACTTCTGACGGAGCCAGCCGAAACTCAACCCGGTCGCCAGCATGCCCATGACATGCGGCAAGGTGCCGAGGAAGGCTTCAAGCGTGACCGCGGGGTTGGTGGCGAGCTCCTCCGTCGCGCGCCATCCCGATGCGGTGATGATCGCGACGACGAACGGCAGCGAAGCCAGCACGCCGATCAGGGCGCCGCGGCGAGGGGTCATGGAGCCCAGACCTTTGGTCCGGAAGAGTTCGCAGGGGAGCGCGAGGAATAGCCAGCAGAGCGAGAGATAACAGGCGGTGACGAAGCCGATGACGAGCAGGACGTCGAAGTCTCGCATGTCGTGACTGAACGAACGTCGATAGGTGATCCACCAAGGAATCACGCCGACCCAGAAGGCCAGGTTGCAGCAGAGCCAACTGGCGATGAGCGCCTTCAGGGAAGGCAGGATGCGTTCGATGAGCGTCATGATGGGTTCAGCGGGAGGCCAGTTCGGCTTTGCTGGGGCGGGTGCGCAGGGTCAGCCGGACATCGTCGGCGAATTGACGACCCAGCTGAGGCGAGGCGCTGCCGGGCGCGCCGGCGCTGCCGACGCCGAGCTGCACGACCAAGAAGCCGGCGGTCGGCGGGACGACGCAACGGGTGCTCAGTGGGCGCCAGGAGCCGTCGGTACCGCCGCGGCTGACGTGGAATTGGGCGCCACTGCCGAGGGTCTGGTCGGCGATCGGCGGCCAATGTCCGATGATATCCGCAGGCGAGCCTTCGAAGACATAGACTTTGGAGATGAAGCGGATGGTTTCGGAGCCGGCCGGCCGGTCGTCGCGGAGGCTGACGGAGAGTTCGACGAAGGCTTCGCCAGAAGTCAGCAGCTGGTCGCGCACGGAGCGGAGGTCGACGATCTGGAAGACGTCGCAAGCCTGGCGAGGGCTGTTCGGGATGGTCTGTTCACCGGCGGCTTCCAGGAAGCGTAGCGCCGTGGGATGGTCACCTGCGCGGACGACTTCGCTCGGGTCGCCACCCCAAGTGAAGGCACTGGCCGGGAATCCGGCGGTGATCTTTCCGGCGACGCCGTCGAAGCCGCCGTCCTGGATGTCCAGGGAGCGGCTCACGGTACGATCCGAGCGCGAGGCGAGGGCCCAGCCAAAGGAGGCCACCGTCAGGGCGACGCCGAGGAGCATGGCGACGAAACCGAGGGCGCGGCTGCGCTGAGGAAAATCCAAGGTCTTGGCCGGGGCGGTGGCTTGGTCGAGATTGAGGCCGTCGAGGGCCGCATGGAGATGGCCGTGAAAGGCGGCGGCCTCGCGGAAGCGGGCCCGGGCCTCGGGATCGGCGCGGAGGTGGGCGCTGAGTTCGGTCGCTTCGGCGGGAGTCAGTCGTGACTCCGACCAGGCGTCGAAGAGGGCGTCAAGGCGTTCAGGCTTCATGAAAGTTCGGAAGTGCCGAGCGAGCGATCGACGCAGGCGCGGAGAGTCTGGCGGGCGCGGGTGAGCGCGACGCGTACGGAGTTAGGCGTCCAGCCGACGGCGGCGGCGATGGCTTCCGGCATCTGGCCGAGGTGGTATCGGCGACGGATGAGGTCGCCCGCCATCGGGGCAAGCTTGCCCAGACAGCCCTTGAGGGCCTCCGTGCGCGGTCCGAGCATTTCAGGAGCCGGGCCGTCTTCGCTGTAGAGCATTTCCATGACGTCGTCGTCGAGGCGCGCCGCTGCACGGGCGCGGGTGCGTTGGAACTGGAGGGCCTGATAGCGGGCGACCGTGCAGGCCCACGCGGGGAAGTTGGTGCCGAGCGCGTAAGTCTGCGCCTTGCGGCTTACCGTCAGGAAGGTTTCCTGCACGATGTCCTGGGCGTCACCGAGGTTCGGTTCGATCGTCAGGACGTAATACAGCACCACCTGCTGGTGCTGGACGAAGAGTCGCTGCACCTGGAGGGTGTGGTCGGAGGGGGTGGGGGAGTCTCCCATACGCAAGAGACCGCCAGGGGTGGCGGTCTCATTAGCATCACAGATGCCCTCGGTTGGGCAATCCCGAGACGTCGCCTCAGCGTGCCTGATAGCCCTGCCAGAGCCACTCGAGGGCGGCGGGCAGGAGTTGGGGGCGGGCGTTGCCGATGCCGTGGCCGGAATCCTGGCAGAAGTAATACTGGTAGGGGTAGCCCTTGGCCTTGAGGACCTTGGCCATGCGGTGGTTGGCCTCGACCCAGTCGTGCATGCCGTCGCGCATGACGTTGGGGTTGTAGTTGTCGCGGTCGCCGACGGCCATGTACAGGCGGATGGGCTTGCGCTCGCTCTGCGGGATGAGGCTGTCGTGGAAATCCCAGGCCCCGCCCGGGGTCTTCGGGTCGAAGGGCCACTGCTGGTTCACGAACGTGCCGGAAAGGGTGAGCACGCGACGGAACCATTCCGGGTGATACCATGCCATGATCAGGGCGGCGGAGCCACCGGAGCTCGTGCCCATCGTGGCGCGGCCTTCGGGGTCGGTGGTGAACTTCACGCCGTAGTTCTTCTCCACGAGCGGGAGGACTTCGTGCTGGATATACTCGGCGTAGAGGCCGGACATCGTGTCGTATTCCTTGCCGCGCTCGTGACCCTGAGCGTCGCCGCCGCCGTTGGCGATCTGCACCATGATGAGGGCGGGGATGCGCTTCTGCGCGATGAGGTTGTCGAGGATGCGCGCGGTGTTGAGGTCCGGTTTGCCGAGGCCGGGGCCGTCGTGCGTGACGAGGAGCGGGGCGGCGGTACCAGGGACGTATTGAGCCGGGACGTAGACGGTGATGGTGCGCTTGTAGTCGATGGTGTGCGTCTTGACGATGAGGGTCTTGGGGTTATTCGGATCGGGGATGCCGAACTCTTCGCGGGCGATGCCGGGGTTGAAGCGCTGCGTGGTCTTGGAATCGATCTGGAACTGCTGGATCTTGCCCTGCGGCACACCTTCGACGGCCTTGGTCTCCGGGGCGGCGACGTAGGTCGGGCCGACGAGGTAGTTGCCGTCAGCGAGCGAAGTCTTGTCGCCGAGCTTCACGAAGGCCGGCGCGCCCGGGGCATCGAACGCGCGCGTCGGCGGCGTGGGGCGCGCTTGTTTCTTCGGCGCTTGCGGGGTGGCCTTGGGCTTATCAGCCGCGGTGAGCGCGGCCAGCGGGGCTAGCAGCAAGAGGGCGAGGAGGGGGCGCATGAGGGGGAGATGACAGATGACAGATGACAGATGACAGATGGCAGAAGTTACTTTGCCTTCTTTTTGGCGTTGTTCTTGCCGGCCTTGCCCTTGGGCTGATCGTTGAGGGTCAGTTTGGCGAGGGCGACGTACTCGTCGGTCTGCTTTTGCCAGAGGTCGGCTAGTTCCTTGGCCTTCTCGGGCATCTTGGCGGAGAGGTCGAACTGCTCGGCCCGATCGGTGCTCAGGTCGTAGAGGGCCCAGGCGTCGCCCTTGGCGGCGACGAGCTTGAAGTCGCCGACGCGGATGGCCTTGTTCTCTTCGTGCAGCCACCAGAGGCTCGGGCGATCGATGGTGACGTCAGCTTTGAGCGCGGCGACGAGGCTCTTGCCCGGGGCGGCAGGGATGGCCTGGCCTTTCCAGTCGGTGGGCTTGGTCACGCCGGCGAGTTCGAGCACGGTCGGGACGACGTCGACGACGTGGGCCGGGGTGCGACGGAGCTCGCCCTTGGCGGCGAGGCCGGCCGGCCAGTGGGCGATGAGGGGCGTGCTGATGCCGCCTTCGTGCACCCAGGTCTTATGGCGGCGGTGCGGGGTGTTGGCGGCATTTGAGAAGCCGGGCCCGAGGCAGAGGTACGTCGCGGCGCTGCCCATCTCGGCCTGCGGGTCGTGGCCGCCGTCGCGCACCATGATCTCGGCGCTGGCGCCGTTGTCGGAGGCGAAGAGGATCAGGGTGTTCTCGTAGGCGCCCATGGCCTTGAGCTGGGCGATGATGCGGCCGATCTCCGCATCCATGCGGTCGACCATCGCGGCGTGGATGGCCATCTTCGTGGCCTGGAAGCGACGCTGTTCGGCGGTGAGCGAGTCCCACGGCAGCGGACGGTTCACTTCGTTCGGCCCAAGCTTCTCCATTGCGACCGGGAAGGCATAGGGCGGACCGACTTCGGGTTCGACCGCGGAGAGCGTCGTGTTCGTAAGGCCGAGTTCTTTCTGGCGGGCATGGCGGGAAGTACGCAGGGCTTCCCAGCCGGCGAGATACTTGTCGCGATACTTGGCGATGTCTTCAGGCAGGGCGTGGAGAGGGAAGTGCGGGGCGATGAACGGCACGTAGTGGAAGAAGGGCTTGTCCGCATGGTTGGCTGCGTGGTCCTTGAGGCAGTCGATGGCGTGGTCGGTCGTCGCGATGGTCGCGTAATATCCCTTCTCATCGGCCGGGACTTTCACCGGGACGTCATCGATCGAGTTGCCTTTGGCGCTAAAGAAGTTGCCTTGGTTGCGCATATCGAGCGAGCGGTCGAAGCCGCCGGCGAGGACCGGGCCGTCGATGTGCCACTTGCCGCTGTGGTAGCTGCGATAGCCTGCCGGCTTGAGGAAGTCCGGGAGGAGACGTGCCCAGGACTGGCGGACGCCCTGGCCGCCGCCGCCGATGCCGGGGAGGGCGTCGCGGTGGATCTGCTGCGCGTAGTAACCTGAGAGGAGGGCGGAGCGGGATGGCCAGCAGCGGGCGGTGTTATAGAACTGGGTGAAGCGCACGCCGTTTTTTGCTAGGCCATCAAGGTTCGGGGTCGCGATCTCGCTGCCGTAGCAGCCGAGGTCGGAGTAGCCGAGGTCATCGGCCAGGATCAGGACGACGTTGGGTCGCGACGGGGCGGCGAGGGCCGTCAGCGTGGCGAAGAGCAGGGCGAGCAGGGGACGCATGGGGGTGAGGGCAAATTACGGGGTAAGGGAGGAGGAGGGCAAAGACGGAAATGGGGTCAGACCCCATTAATAGGGTCTGACCCCATCGGGTCGGGATGGTTCGGCGTTTACTTCTTGGCTGGGTTGGCGGTCTTTTTCTTCCGACCGGCCTTGGCTTTGGCGTCTTCGGCGGCCAGTCGCTCCTTGTTCGGGGGCGTCCACTCCGCCGGAGCGGGGTTGGCCACGCTGAGCGGGAAGGCGTCGTCGTAGGCTTTCATTTCTGCGCCGAGCCGTGCTTGGAGGCGACGTAAGGTTTCGGTGTGCTCCGGCTGGTCGGCGAGGTTGGTCAGCTCGCGCGGATCCTTCTCCAGGTCGAAGAGTTGGGTACGGTCGACGAGCGGGTAGCGGATGAGCTTCCAACGTCCGTCGCTGAAGGAGCGCATGCAGTCACGGTAGGCCAGATATGCCCCGTCGCGGACCGCCGGCTTTTCGCCGCGGAGCACCGGCGTCAGGTCGAGGCCATCGACGCCGTCGGGCGATTTGGCGCCGGCCAGTGAGACGAAGGTCGGGAAGAGGTCCATCAGGTAGGTGAACGCGGCGGTGCGTCCGTGAGGGATGCCGGGTCCGGCGATGACGAGCGGCACGTGCATGCCGCCGAACTCGTAGAGGTTCTGCTTGCCGAAGAGGCCATGCTCGCCGAGCGAGAGGCCATTGTCGCCGGAGAAGACGATGATGGTGTTCTCCCATTGGCCGGTTTCCCTGAGGGCGGCGAAGATCCGGCCGACATGGTGGTCCAGTCCGGTCACGCAGGCGTAGTAATCCGCGGTCTGTTGCCGGGTGTCTTTTTCCGTACGTGGCCACGGGGCGAGGCGTTCGTCGCGGACAGTCATCTCCCCGTTGTTCCAAGGGTGCTGGGGTAGGAAGGCCGGCGAGAGCGCGATGCGTGCGGGGTCATACATCGCGTGGAAGCGGGGTTCGGCCGAGCGCGGGTCGTGCGGGACGGGCGGGGCGAGGTAGGCGTAGAAAGGCGCGGCGTCCTTGCGGGCGGCATGCTCCTTCAGGAAGCCGATCGTGCGGTCCGCGAGGCGCGCGCTGGCGTGCGCGCGATCGGTGACTGGATCGCCATCTTTCCTGGCATCGTCAATGATGCTGGTCTGGAAGGCGCGAAGTCCCTCGGTGAACGCGTTGCCCCCTTTGCCCATGTGCCAGGTGCGGTAGCCGGCCGCCGCCAGCACGCTGGGGAGGAAAGCCTGCGGGTCGTTCGCGCCGGGGCGGGCGGACTTCGCTCCCGGGATGCGCTGCCAGGAACGACCAGTCAGCATCATCGTACGGCTCGGGGTGCAGACCGCGCCGATCATCGAGCCTTGCGTGTAGGCGCGCGTGAAGGTCATGCCGCGGGCGACAAGGGCATCGAGGTTCGGGGTGAGGAGTCCCGGCGCGCCGAGCGCACCCAGGCCGTCGGCCCGGTGGTCGTCGGCGTGGATGTGCAGGATGTTCGGCCGCGCCGCCCAGAGCTGCGCGGCGAAGCAGGCCGAGAGCAGAAGAAAGAAAGCGCGCATGGCCTTACTTCTTGGCCGGAGCCTTCTTCTTGGGCGGGTTCTTGCCCTGGGCGCTGACGACCTTGGGCTTATCGATCTTCTTAGAACCGGAGGGGAGGGCGGCTTGGTCGAAGGGCAGGATTGCGCCGTCTTCGAGCACCTTGAGCAGGACCTGCTTCACGTAGGTCTTATGCGGGTTGCCGGCGTGGAGCTGGATGGCGATGAGTCCTTCGAGGGCACGGCCCTTCTCGTCGTGGTCGATGAAGACCGAGGTCGTCTGGCCGTTGACCTTGTGCTCGAGGCGGTTGCCGCGGGCGATGACCGTGAACTCGTTATACTGGGAGATATCGGCCTGCACGCGCGGGCGTTCGCCGACCTGCCAGCGCTGGCCGGTCGGGTCCATCACCACGTCGACGCCGTTGTAGCCGAAGATGCCACGGCCGCGTTCTTCGTAGGTCATCGCCGTATGGACGTCAGTCGGATGGACGTCGCACTGGTAGCCGAGGATCGTCCAAGGCGTCACTTCAGGCAGGCGGCGGCTGCGGTACTGGACGCCCGAGTTGTTATCGCCGACGACTTTAACCGTGGCGCGGACCTCGAAGTCCTTCGCCTTGCCGTTCCAGATCAGGAACGAGTTCGTCTTCGGCTTACCGACTTCGCTCGTGCCGACGATCACGCCGTCCTCGACTTTCCAGAGGCCAGGTTCGCCGTCCCATCCGGAAAGGTCCTTGCCGTTGAAGAGCGGCGTGAAGCCGTCTTGCGCGAGGACGGGCAGTGCGAGGGTGAGGAGGAGGAGTCTTAGGGTGTTCATGTGAGTTCAGAGAGTGAGTTCCTTGACGACGCCATTGCTGTCGCCGTGGCTGTCGACCTTCACGCCACTGCCTTGCAGCAGGGTGAGCCAGAGGTTGCAGAGCGGGGTGCTCTTGCCTTGGAGGGCGATATGCTGACCCAGTCGGATGCCGGAGCCGCCGCCGGCGATCAGCGTCGGGCAGTTATCCAGGTAGTGGATCGTGCGGATGTTGCTGCCGTAAGCGATCGTGGTGTGGTCGAAAAGGCTGGAGCCGTCGGCTTCCTTCGTGGCCTTGAGCTTGGCGAAGAGGCCGGCCAGCAGCCTGCTTTGCTCGAGGTCGCGCTTCTGCGAAGCTTCCATGCGTTCGCCGGGGGCGTAGTGGCTCATGTCGTGCGAAGCCACCTTCAGGCTGAGGCTGGCGAGGAGAGAGCTGACCGGCTGACGGTAGGTAAGGACGCGGGTGCTGTCGGTCTGGAGCGCCGCGACGATGAGGTCATACATCACCTTGATCTCGTCCTTGCCGGCGAGGCCGGGCTTGGGCGGAGGGAACGGCGCCTTGGCCTTGGGACGATCCAGCCACTGTTCGTCCTTCGAGAGCCGGAGTTCGATATCGCGGACGCTCTGGAAGTATTCGTCGAGCTTGTCGGTGTCGGCGCGCGAGAGGCCGCGACGGACGCGGGCGGCGTCTTCGAGCACGGCGTCGAGCACGCTGCGTTGCTGGGCGAGCAGCGCCTGGCGCTGGGCGAGCGGCATGGTCTCGTCGGAGAACAGACGATGATAGGCGGCGACCGGGTTCTCGTGTCCGGTCAGCGGCTTACCTCGCGCATCCCAGGCCATCGAGCCGGGGCCGTGGCCGGAATCGACGGCGTTCGCGCAGTCGAGACGGATGGAGCCATAACGCGTATTCATGCCGAGCTTGGCGGCGGCGACTTGGTCGGCGGAGATGCCGTTGTGGAAGCTTTGGCCTGGCTCGGAATAGCGGTTGGCCCCCGTGAGCCAGAAGGTGCTCCCCCAGTGGGCCTCATCGCTGAACTTATTCGAGAGGCCTTGGATGAGCGTGAAGTCTTTCTTGTGCTCGGCCAGCGGGGCGAGCCCGGCGGGCAGGGCGTAGTCGGCGCCGGTGTCCTTGAGCGAAGGGAACCAGGTCTCGTTGGTGACGCCATAGCCGAAGCCCAGGAAGACCATCCGCTTCGGCTGGCTGACGGGCTTCTCGGCGGCGAAGGCCTTGAAGCCGAGCGAACTCAGCGCGGGCAAGGCGATCAGCGTGCCGGCGGCGCGGAGGAAGTGACGGCGGCTGAGGTCGGTTCGGCTCATTTGGTTTGGAAAGTTTCGGAGAGGACGAGCGCCCGGATGAAGGCGGCCATCTGATAGTCTTTGGTCTGCGCCTCCGTGAGGATGGTCGTGGCGAGCGGTTCGTCGAGGAAACCGAACGGACGCCCCATGCCATACTCCACGAGGGCTTCGGTGAAGCCGCGGCCGAACTTCTGCGGATGGGCGGCGATCTGGTCGCGGAGCTCGAAGTAGTCCTTGAAACTCGATCCTTTGTAAAAGGCGCCGGCCGGGCTGATCGGCCAGGTCTTCCGACCGACCCCCCTCTTCTCGTAGGTCTCGGTCGTCCGCCATTTGCCGGTGGCGTTGAAATTCTCCAGCCCGAAGCCGATGGGGTCGATCTTACGGTGGCACTGGGCGCACTGGGGTTGCTCCTGGTGGGCGGCGAGGCGTTCGCGGGTGGAGAGGAGCTTGTCTTCGAGGCGATTCAGCTGCGGTACGTTCGGCGGGGCAGGGGGCGGCGGTTCGTGCAGCAGCTTGCGCAGGATCCAAGCACCTCGTTCGACCGGGCTGGTGTCCCGGCCGTTGCTGCCCATGGCCAGGATGGCGGCCATGCCGAGCAGTCCGCCGCGAGGCGAATCCTGGGGGAGCGTCACCTTGCGGAAGGCGTCACCGCTCACCTCGCTCAATCCGTAGTAATCGGCGAGCAGACCGTTGATCACCACGTAGTCGCTCTTGAGCAGGCGGTTGAGGCTGTCGCCATGGCGCAGGATATGGTCGATGGTCTGATAGACCTCATTGCGGGCGGCGGCCTTGGTGCTGTCGTCGAAATCCTTGTGCAGCTTGGTGTCGAACTGGAAGAAATCGAGGCGATGCAGGCCGAGCCACTGGTGCGTGAATCCGGTCACGAAAGCGGACGACTTCGGGTCGGCGATGAGGCGGTCGACTTGCGCGCTCAGGATGGCGGGCTCGTGCAGGGTGTTTTTTTCGGCAAGGCGCAGGAGCTCGGCGTCGGGAGGGGCGCTCCAGAGGAAGTAGGATAGACGGGAGGCGAGTTCGAGGTCGTCGAGCCGGCGAGATCCTTTCCCGGGGTTGGGTTCGGAGAGATAGAGGAAGCCGGGGGAGGCGAGGATCACGCTGAGCGGTTCACGCAGGGCGCGCTCGTGGTCGAGCCCGCCCTGGCGGCCGGCGCGGTAGATTCCCAGGAGCCGCGCGAGGAACGGTGCTTCGGCCGACCGTCCCCGGAAGGCGCGCTGGGCGAAGTCGGCGAAGCAGGCACGCGCCTGATCTTCGTCGGTCTGGCCTTCGCCGCGGGTCAGGATCGGCCTGGTCATGGCGGCCTTCCCTTCGGGCGGCAAGGGGCCTTCCCACTCGACCCAGTCGATCCAGAGCGCCGGAGGCGGACCCATGCCGGTCTGCTTGCGAGCGGCCTCATAGCGTTCCAAGTCCAATTTGACCTCACGCTTCTCGCGGAGGATGAACGTCCGCGGGCTGTCCGCCGTGACGTTCACGCGCAATTCCATCACCTGAGGGTCCGTGATGCTGCCGGTCACCTCACGGGTCTCGAGGAGCGTGAAGTCCTCCTCGCCGGAAAGGCGCGTGCCGACGGCCAGGTAGCGTCGTTCCTTCGGGGCGTCCGGGGTCGCGCCGATGCGGAGTCGTAGGAGGTATTCTCCCGGCGGGACCGTCGGGGTCACGTGCTTGGTCTTGAGCCAGCCCGAAGGCTGATCAGGCGGGAGCGTAATGGCTTCCTCCTTGTGGACATTGTGAATCGTCAGGTAAGCGCCCGTCTTCGTGAGCGGATCTTCCAGGTAGCGCCGGAAGCTCGGGCCGTTCTGCTCAAAGACCTTGACCCGGAATTTCGCTTCCTGCCCGTCGGGGATGCCTTTCTGCGGTTTGCCCGTGGCGAGGAACGCCTGCGCGGCCTCGTGGCCTCCCTTGAAATAGCCGTTATAAGTCCCGCCGACCATCGCGTTGGCGTGGAGTTCGACTTCGCGCCTTTGCTTGTGTGTGACCATCTGGCCGTCGACGTTGGTGATCTCGATCCAGTCGATCCAGAGGGCGAATTCCGGTCCGACGCCGTTACGACGGAGGGCTTCGCCGAAGATCTGCAGGGCGCGTTCGTTCGAGTCGAAGGAGCCTCGTTCGCGCAGGAAGAAACCGCGGCTACCCTTGCTCGTGATTTCCAGCGGGATATCCAGGAGCTGCGGCCGCTCCATCGTGCCCGTCACCTCATGCGTGCTCGCGACCGCGCCCTGCAACGGTCCGAACTCGACGAAATGCCGTGATTTGGGGGTGTCGGCGGTGGCGGCTATCCGGACGCGGACGTTATAGCGGCCGGCGGGCCAGTTCCCGGGGACGTTGAAAGGCTGGTAGGGGTTGGCGAAGACGTCCGCGTAAGTGAGAAAGGAGCCCGTCTTCGTCGCGGGGTTGGCCAGGTAGGCTCGCTGCTGGGGGGCGGAGTGGACCCAATTGCGTCGGCCTTGCTCGTCCGCGTGGATGGCGTCGAGGTAGCCGAATTTCTCCGGGCTGGGTGCGCCCGGGATGCGCTGCCACTGGTAATAGCGGTAGGTAGCGTTGCCTTTCTTTTCGGCCGTAAGGGTCGCGATGATGGTACTGTTTTCAGGGCGGGCCGCGGCCTCATCGACCGCCTTGGTCCAGGCGACATAGCGTTCATGGCAGTCGACGCGCTCGGCGTAGGACTTGGTGATGCGCGGATTCGCGTAGGCCTCGGCTTCGGTCCGGATCTTCAGGGCCTTCGTCGGGGCGAAGCGAATGAAGTGTTCGTCGATCGCCTGACGTCCGAGCGCCAGATAGCGTTCGAACTGGTCCGACGACATGAAGAGCGAGGCCCCCACGGTATCGAAGGCCCCGGCGCCGCCGTCGGCGGGCAGTTCATTGACGGGCAGATCGATGCCGAGCAGGTCGCGGAGGGTGTTCTTGTATTCGCGTCGGTTGAGGCGACGCATCGTGATCTGACCGTGGGCGTCGCCGATGGTCTTCCGCGCGGTGACGAGCGTGCCGGAGAGCATCTCGAGGAAATCGGCCTTCGCGACCGGAGCCGGCTGCTTGGAGTCGTCGGGCGGCATCTCCCCCGAGTTGACTTGATTCAGGATCTTCTGCCAACGGTCCGCGAGCTGCACCGTATCAAGCTTCAAGGCGATATCGTCGAGACGGAGCTTTCCTTTCTGCTTATCCGCGTTGTGGCACTCGACGCAGTATTCCTTGAGGAAGGCGCGATGTTTCTCGTCGATGCGCGCCTCCGGCGTCGCGCCGAAGGCCAGCGCGGCGAGGAAGGGTAGAAAGGTGAGGCAACGCAGGGGCATCGCTGAGGTGGCCTATCCTTGGCGGGTGATAGGATAACTCCAGCCCGCTGTACGCCGGGCAGCCCTTTATTTTCTGTCGATTAACCGCGCGGAGCAGTCAGCGCCAGGGCCAGATTACTGACCCTGGCCCCGGCCCTATCCTGCCTTAAAGGGCGAGGAAGACCAGCTCGCCGGCCTTGCTGTCCGGGACGATCAGGACGCCGGCCTTCTCGTCGAGGAAGTGGTCGGCGGCGGCCTTAAGGCCCTGGCCGAGTTCCTTGGGGGCGGAGCCATTGGCTTCGTAACGGGTGACGCGACCGGTGAAGACTTCGGAGAT
>CAMCWL010000043.1 GCA_945882655.1 Opitutus sp. GAS368 | reverse complement strand
AGGAACATTCCCCTTGGCAGATTGTTGAAAGAGCGACAGGTTTTCCCTTCCCCACCTCGACCATGCCTCCCCGCATGGCCTTCCTCTTTTTACCAAAACCAAAACCCTATGCGCAAGCTGTCCACCCTCCTCCTGGCCCTCCTCGGATTCACCTCCGTCTCGGCCCAGAACCTCACCCTCGAAAAGGGTGACAACATCGCCTTCGTCGGCAGCGGCTTCGCCGACCGACAGCAGCACCACGGGAATTTCGAGACGCTGATTCATCAGGCTTTCCCTCAGCACAACATCGTGGTTCGCAACCTCGGCTTCTCCGGTGATGAAGTCGGCGTAAAGCCCCACCGCTCGGACGAAGTGGCCGGCCTCGACTACTTCCTCAACATGAAGCCCGGCGCCTTGACCACCATGGTCGGCAAGACCGAGGTCACCTACCACGCCGGCGCCCACTTCCACGCCAACGTGATCTTCGCCTATTGGGGCTTCAACGAGTCCTTCGCTGGCCCGGCTGGTCTCGATACCTTCAAAACCAACCTCGCCGCTTGGCTCAAGCAGACCCTCGCCGCCGATTACGGCAAGGGCAAGGTCCGCGTCGTCCTCTTCTCTCCGATCGCCCACGAAGACCTGAAGTCCCCGCACTTCGACGCCAAGCTCGCCGCTGAGAACAACAAGAACCTCGCGCTCTACACTTCCGCCATGGCTGAAGTCGCCAAGGCCAACAGCGTCCAGTTCGTCGACCTCTTCGCCGCCTCCCAGAAGCTCTTCGCCGCCGCCAAGTCCCCGCTCACCCTCAACGGCATCCACGTGAACGCCGCCGGTGACGCCGCCTTCGGCCCCGCCCAGTTCCAAGCCGTCTTCGGTAAGGCCGCCGGCACCGTGAACGAAAAGGTCCGCGCCGAGGTCAACGAGAAGAGCACCCAGTGGCACCACCGCTACCGCACGGTCGACCAGTTCAATATCTTCGGCCAGCGCTCCCGCATTAAGTACGAAGGCATCGACAACGCCACGGTGCTCGGCGCCGAGCTCGCCAATCGCGACCTCAAGACCGCCAATCATGACAAGGGCATCTGGGCCGCCGCCCAGGGTAAGCCGATCGAAGTGAAGCATGATAATCTCAAGGCCGAGATCCCCGTCCCTCCGAATCGCAAGGAACCCGTCCCCTACCTCAGCGGCGTCGATCAGCTCAAGCACCTCACCACGCCCGAAGGCGTGAAGGTCGAGTTCGTCGCCGACGAGACCACCATCCCAGAACTGGTCAACCCGGTGCAGATGAACTTCGACACCAAGGGCCGCCTCTGGATCGCCTGCTGGCCGACCTACCCCGAGACCTCGCCGACGACCAAGGTCTTCGACAAGCTCATCGTCCTCGATCTCGATCCGAAGACCGGCAAGGTCCTCAAGTCGACCACCTTCCTTGACGGCCTCAACTGCCCGACGGGTTTCCAGTTCTACAAGGACGGTGTCATCCTGATCCAGTCGCCCGACATCTGGTACGTCCGCGATACCGATGGCGACGGCAAGGCCGACTGGAAGGAACGCCTGCTCACCGGCATGGATGCCGCTGACTCGCACCACGAGACGAACTCCATCTGCTATGAACCAGGAGGCGCCATGTACCTCTCCGACGGCGTCTTCCACCGCACCCAGGTCGAGACCTTCAACGGCGTGCTGCGCAACACCAACGGCGCGATCTACCGCTTCGAACCCCACACCAATAAGCTGACCCGCCACGTGCCGTACGGCTTCGCCAACCCGCACGGCCGCGTCTTTGACTACTGGGGTAACGACATCATCACCGACGCCACCGGTAACGCCAACTACTTCGGCCCAGGCTTCTCGAGCCACCTCGATACTGGCGCCCACTCCGGCTTCAAGCAGTTCTGGAACCGTCCTTCGCGTCCTTGCCCAGGCACGGCGATCCTGAGCAGCCGCCACTTCCCTGACGACTGGCAGGGCGACTTCCTCAACACGAACGTGATCACCGTCCAGGGTATCTTCCGCGCGAAGATCACCGAAGAAGGCGCCGGCCTCAAGGGTGAGACCCTCCTGCCGAACCTCATCGAGACCGACAAGGAGAAGGCCGGTAACTTCCGCCCCTCCGGCGTCGCCGTCGCCCCTGATGGTTCCCTCTACGTGATGGACTGGTCCCAGATGCTCATCGGACACCTCCAGCACCACCTGCGCGACCCGAACCGCGACCACCAGCACGGCCGCCTCTATCGCCTAACCTATCCGTCCCGCCCCCTGCTCACGCCGAAGAAGATCGACGGCGAGTCCGTCGAGAACCTCCTCGCGCTCCTCACCGAGCACGAGGACAACGTCCGCCAGCGCGCCAAGATCGAACTGCATAAGCACGACTCCGCCAAGGTGATCGCCGCGACCCAGAAGTGGGCCAAGCAGTTCAATCCGACCAAGGTCGAAGACGCCCACCACCTCCTCGAAGCCCTCTGGGTACACCAGTGGCATGACTTCGTGAACCTCGAGCTCCTCGGCCAGCTCCTCAAGTCGCCTGAGCCTCGCGCCCGCGCCCAGGCCGTCCGCGTCGCCATCTACCAGCGTGACCGCATCCCGGATGCGCTCGCCATCATGGAGAACGCCGTCAAGGACGCCAACCTGCGCGTCCAACTCGAAGGCGTCCGTGGCCTGAGCTTCTTCCGCGGCAAGGACACCGATCGGGCCATCGCCGCCGCCGCCTCCCTCAAGGGCGCCAAGGATTACTACATTGCCTATTGCCTCCGTCAGACGATGAAGCAGCTCGAGTCCCTCCCCGAGGGTAAGGGCAAGGTGAACCTCCGCGACTACGCTGACCCCAAGGAAACCTCCTACGGCCCGACCGACAAGAAGCTCTCCAAGGACGACAAGCGCCTCTACGACAAGGGCAAGGAAGTCTACTTCCGCGAAGCCCACTGCTCGACGTGCCACCAGGCCGACGGCCGTGGTGCCGAGATGCCCAAGGAACCCGGCAAGCCCGCTCGCGGCGCTTACCCGCCCCTCGGTCGCACCCCGGGCTACCCCTCCAACGGCTGGCTCGAAGGCGACCCTGATCGCGTGATCAAGATCGTCCTCAACGGCCTCTACGGCACCCAGACGATCGACGGTAAGACCTACGGCGACCCCGCCTCGGGACAGCCCGTCATGACCGGCCTCGGCCAGCTCCTTAACGACGAGGAAGTCGCCGCGGTAATCACCTACGTCCGCCAGTCCTTCGGTAACAACCTCCCGGCCGTGAAGACGTCCCAGGTCAAGAAGGTCCGCGAAGAGATCAAGGGTAAGAACAACGCCCTCTACACGGTCGAGGAAATCCTCAAGGAGCACCCGCTCGGTGCGCCCGCCAAGGCCGAGCCGACGAAGGGTAATAAGAAGAAGTAAGCCTCCGGATTTCCTCCCCAAAGGGCGTGCCGAGTGGCACGCCCTTTTTCGTGCCTGTCAATAACTCGTCCGTTTATGACGAGCGGTCCGCTTGCCTCTGGCCCAAGTTCCGCAAGAGTCAGGGCATGAGACCCGCCCTCTGGAAGGCCGTCGCCGACCACCTCAAGCCGCATGAACAGCCGTACCGCCTGACCGCGCGGGACGACTTCAACGCGCGCGTGGTGCTCAAGGGTTCGAAGGCGCTCGTCCGCGCCTTCTACCAGCCGCGCGAAGGCGACGTCCCCGGCGAAGCGACCATCAGCCTCACGCTCGACGGCCAGTCCGAGATCGGCGCGATCGCGGCGTTCCTCTCGAACCAGAAGCGCTACGCGAAGAAGTTGCCGTCCACCCTACACTTCTCGCAGGAACTCTCGCATCGCCGCCCCGGCGGCCTCGGCGAAGCCCGCCTGACCTTCAAGGCCAACGTCGTTTCGTGGCATGATGCGAAGCTCATCGAACGCCTCTCCCTTTTCTACGCCGATAGCGCGCAAGCCCTCTTCCAGCTCCACACCGAGCTAATGACGACGGGAGAGTAACGCGGCGCAGCTGCGAGGGGGCTCTATCCTAACGGATGCAGAAATGCATGAATGGGGCAGGGACAGGGGCACGGACAGTTTCCAAGACTTAGGGATAGATTCAGACGCAGGGGTAGATGAAACCATCCTGCGACTGTTCCGGCGTCTGCCCCTAGACATCGAAACCTGTCCGTGCCCCTGTCCCTGCCCCATCCCATGAACCAACACCCGTGCCCGTTATCTCACATCACTGATTTAGGCCTAACCGCCAACCGCCTACCGCTAACCGCTTCCACCCCTCATTTCCCTTCCCTTTTCCCCCGACAGGGTCTTAAAAAGACCCCTTCCCTTTTCCGTCCATGACCTCCGCCCAAGTCCGCCAATCCTTCCTCGATTTCTTCAAATCGAAGCAGCACTCGATCGTCCAGTCGTCGAGCCTGATGCCGGACTCCCCTAACCTGCTCTTCACCAACGCCGGGATGAACCAGTTCGTCCCGATCTTCCTCGGCCAAACGAAGTGCCCGTACACCCCCGGCCGCGCCGCCGACACCCAGAAGTGCATCCGCGCGGGCGGTAAGCATAACGACCTCGAGGACGTCGGTCTGGATACCTACCACCACACGTTCTTCGAGATGCTGGGCAACTGGTCCTTCGGCGACTACTTCAAGCGTGAGGCCATCGACTACGCCTGGGAACTCATCACCGAAGTCTGGAAATTCCCGAAGCACCGCCTCTACGCCACGGTCTACAAGCCCGACAAGTCTAAGGGCGACCCGTCCGAGTTCGACCAGGAAGCCTGGGACGTCTGGGCCGAGAAGTTCCGCGCGGCCGGCCTCGACCCCGAGGTCCACATCGTGAACGGGAATAAGAAAGATAATTTCTGGATGATGGGCGAGACCGGCCCCTGCGGCCCTTGCACCGAACTCCACGTCGACCTCACGCCCGAGGGCGACACGAAGGGTACGCTCGTCAACGGCAGCGATGCCCGCTGCATGGAAATCTGGAACCTGGTCTTCATCCAGTTCAACGCCAACCCCGACGGCACCTTCAGCCCGCTCCCGGCCCGCCACGTCGACACGGGCATGGGCTTTGAACGCGTCGCCGGCATCATGCAGTGCACTAAGAATTTCAAGGACTTCTCGGGCGTGATCTCCAACTACGAGAGCGACGTCTTCTCCCCGCTCTTCCGTCGCCTCGAGGAACTCTCCGGTAAGAAATACGGCTCCACCCTGCCCGCCGCTGGCTCGATCGGCGACACGCAGCAGGAGAAGGACGACGTGGCCTTCCGCGTCATCGCCGACCATATCCGTACGCTCTCCTTTGCGATCGCCGACGGCATCCAGCCCGGCAACTCCGACCGTAACTACGTCCTCCGCCGCATCCTGCGCCGTGCGGTCCGCTACGGCCGCACGCTCGGCCTAAAGAACGGCTTCTTCCATCAGCTCGTCGGCGTGCTCGCCGAAACCATGGGCGACGTCTTCCCAGAAATCCGCACGCGCCGCACGGTGGTCGCCGACGTGATCCGCATCGAAGAAGAATCCTTCAACCGCACCCTCGACAAGGGCATCGCCCTCTTCGAAGACGAAGCCAGCAAACTCAAGGCCGGCGGCGCCATCTCGGGCGCCATCGCCTTCCGCCTCTATGACGAGCAAGGCTTCCCGCTCGACCTCACCCAACTCATGGCCCGCGAACGTGGCCTGACCGTCGACGGCGCCGGTTTCGAGAAGCTGATGGAAGAGCAGCGTAACCGCGCCCGCGCGGCGCAGAAGAAGGAAATCATCACGCTATCCGACATCGGTTCCGACCACCCGACCACTTTCGTCGGTTACGACGCCCTCACCACGCAGGCCAAGGTCGCCCAGATCGCCAAGATCAAGGACCGCTCCGCCGTCATCCTCGATAAGTCCCCCTGCTACGCCGAGATGGGTGGCCAGGTCGGCGACGCCGCGATCATCACCCTCGGCGGCCGCCAGTGGCACGTCACCGACACTCAGAAGTCCGGCCAGACCTGGCTCCACTTCCTCGATGGCGAAGACGCCCCGGAGACCGGCGCGACGATCGAGATCGCCGTCGACCAGGCCCGTCGCGACGCCATCCAGCGCCACCACACGGTCACACATATCCTCCACTGGGCGCTCCATGAGGTCGTCTCCAAGGAAGCCTCTCAGAAGGGCTCCGCGGTCGACCCCACGAAGCTGACCTTCGACTTCAACGGCGCGGCGCTCACGCCCGGCCAGTTGGCCGACATCGAGAAGCTCGTCAACGAGCGCATCCTCGCCAACGACGCCGTGACGTGGAGCGAAGTCGCCTACGCCTCCGTCAAGGGCCGCCCTGACATCATGCAGTTCTTCGGCGACAAGTACGGAGACTCCGTCCGCGTCGTGCAGGTCGGCGGCAAGGCCACCTCACTGAACGGTTGGTCGATGGAGCTCTGCGCGGGCACGCACGTCCGCCACACGGGCGAGATCGGCCTCTTCCGCATCGTCGGCGAAAACGCCATCGCCGCGGGCGTCCGCCGCATCGAAGCCGTCGCCGGCCTCGCCTCCTACGAACGCGCGAAATCCGAAGCCGAGCTCCTGAAGGCGCTCGCCTCGTCGACCAATACGCCGATCGCCGATCTCGCCAAGCGCCTCGAGCAGATCATGGAGCAGAGCTCCGCGCTCGAGAAGAAGCTCAAGGTCTACCGCGACAAGGAATCCTCGCAGCTCGCCGATACCCTCGCCGCCAAGGCGAGCGACCGCGCCGGCCTGAAGTACGTCATCGCCCAGGTCAGCGCCGAGACGCCCAACGATCTCCGCGACCTCGGCGCCAAGGTGGCCGGCAAGGTCGGTCCTACCGCCGTCGTCGTCCTCGCCGCCATCTACGGCGACAAGGTCTCCCTCGTGGCCAACTGCGGTCCGGACGCCGTCAAGGCGGGTAAGGCCGCCGGAAAGATCGTCACCGACGCCTGCGGCAAGCTGGGCGGCAAGGGTGGCGGCAAGCCCGACGCCGCGATGGGCGGCGGCACCGACGTCTCCAAGGTCGCTGAGGCTTTGGCGAGCGTCGCTTAAGAGACATTAGGGCTAGGGCTAGGGCTGGGGCTAGGGCTGGGGCTAGGGCCAGGTAACACTGGCCTTGGGGAGGGCTGACCGCCCCGGTCAGCCGGTAGGGACGTGATTGCCATCACGTCCGTGGACGGATGGAGATTGGAATGGTCCGTAATCCTGCCCGGTCATGGCACGCGCTAATGCGAACGGCGGCCATGGCAATGGCCGCCCTACCCGAGACAGGTATTGGCGGTAAGCGGTAAGCGGTTGGGAACACAGGCAATCAAGGGGAGACCGGAAACCGGAAAGTTTGCTGCGGACATAAGAAACCCCAGCTAATCATCCGGTCTCCGGTTTCCCTTTGTGTCTTATGATTTCGCTTCGGGTAGCGGGTGGCGGCCCCAGGTGGCAGGTGGCGGCTAAATCTCCATTCAGTCCCCCGTCCTCTGCCATCGACTCAGCCCTCTACCACTTACCCCTATCATTATTATCAATCCCCGCCGCGCGTACCTCTCATTGCCTCCGGCTCTCGGGCCCACTATTCCTTCCCCATGCGCCTCTTCGCCTTTCTCCTCCTGCTCCCCCTGACGCTCGCCGCGCAAAGCGGCAACACTGGCCACAGCCCCAAGCAGCATGTCCGCATGCAGGTCGACGCCGACCATCTTTCCCTGCCGCTGTCCGTCACCATCAAAGGCAAGGACCGCGCCGCGGTCGACATGCGCGTCGACGCCATCCGCAAGGAACTCGAGAAGCGTTTCGCCGACCAGCCGGGCTGGGAACTGCGCGAAATCTCCGCGGAGTTCGCGCGCGCCGAAGCGAAGTCGTACGTCTCGCGTCCCGCCAGCGGCAGCAAACTCTTCGGCGACGATGAAGCCGACCAGGGTGACGTCACCTATGTCGCCAATGCGCGCTGGGAACTCCACACTGAAGCCGACAAAGGACTCAAGGGCCTCGAGGTCCTCCGCTCCAAGGCCGCCGACCTCGTGAAGGCGAAAGATGACAACGAGAAGCAGGTCATCGGTAATCCGGAATACGTACTGACCAATCCGCAGGACTACCGCAATGAACTGCTCGATCAGATCAAGGCCGACTTCGAAGAAGCCAAGAAGCACCTGCCTGAGGGCCAGTGGACGCTCGAGCTCACCGCCCTCGCCGGCCCGGTCAATGTGACATCGCTCGGCGGCAAGCGCTTCGAGGTCAGCCTCACCTACCGGATGGCCTTCCTCACGCCAAAGCCAGAAAAGGCCACGAAATAATGCCTCCCCGCACACCCTGCCCCGCTAGTCCTTGCTCTTCCCTGAAGGGCGTCCAGTATTTGTTCATGAGCATCTGCCGCCTGACGCTCGTTTCACCTAGGCGACAGATTCTCTGATGAAGGCTTTTCCTTTCCTGACCAACTACGTCAACGAGACCTTTGAAAAGGAGAAGGGACGACTGGACTACATTTTTCTGCGCCCGGTCCTTCAGGTATCCTATTTTTTCCTGAAGGCCGTCCTGTTCCCGCTTAAGTTCCTTTTCCACCGTCGCGCCTACGGCTTCGAGGCGCGCTGCATCGACGGCCTACTCGCTTTCGGGATGAAGTACTTCGCCACCGTGGATGCGGTTGAAATGATGGTCCGCCACGTGCAAATCGAACCGCTCCTCTACCGCCATTTACTCGGAGAGAAATCCCACGTCGAAGGCGAGCGGCGGAAATTCAATGGCATCGATGGCGACTACAACCTGGATACCCTCAGTGAAATGGTCCGGAATAATCTGACCATCGGCCACGACGAGCTCTCTTACGAACTCGTTGACCGCTTCGACAAGGAGGCCTTTCTCGCAAACCTCGACCGGATTCGCCGCCGCCTGCCCGAAGACCATATGCTTTTCAGCAAGCGCGCCATGGAGGCCACCCGGCAACACTCCCTGCAGTGGATTGGCGTTACTAATGTGGTCATCATGATTGTCATGGCCATCACCGTCTTCGCCGACCTCCGGACCACCGTCAAAGCGCTGAATTCCTTCGACTCTGACTCGGTGCTACTCTGGGCCATGAAGCATCTCTACGCCCACGATCGGGCGGTCTTGACCGACCTCGATTTCTACCTTCAGGCCGAAAGCAACCGCGGGCACTTCAGCAGTAGCGT
This sequence comes from Opitutus sp. GAS368, assembly GCA_945882655.1. GTDB lineage: Bacteria > Verrucomicrobiota > Verrucomicrobiia > Opitutales > UBA953 > UBA953. The sequence goes on along the minus strand of CAMCWL010000043.1, from coordinate 3,972 downwards.
TTTCCTGTCCAGCCCCGGCCTCTATCTCCATAACCATATCGCCTTCGACGAATACGCGTACCGGACGCTCCGCGAGCGGCCGCCTACCGTTGCTGGCGAAATTTTAACATCGTGAACTGCTACATTACGGGAACCGGATCTTTCCTTCCCGGGGAAGCAGTGCCTAACGAAGCCATCCCGGACTTCATGGGGGAACTCGAGGGCGAAGCTTTGGTCCGACGGAAAATCCTGCGTATGAACGGGATCAAGTCCCGCCACTACGCGCTCGACCGCGCCCAGCATCCGACCCACGACGTCTATGAAATGGCGGCCCTCGCCGCTGGTCGGTGCCTCGATAACAAGGCGGGCACCTTCACCTATCTTTCGGCCGGATCCACCAACACCCCGATGATCGGACCTGGCCTTTCCAGCATCCTCCACGCCCGTCTCGCCCGTCACGGCATCGTCGCCAGTCCCGTTGAGATTAACTCGAACTCGGGCATCTGCACCTCCTCCGCCCAGGCCTTGGTCAATTCCTTTCGCGCTGTCGCCTCAGGCGATCATCAAGAGGCGCTCTGTATCGGCGTCGAGCAGCCCTCGGATATCTTAAAATCATCGGTCATCCGGCCGCCTGACGATCGGGCCCTCTTCCCAGACCATGAAACCTCCTCGAAATGGTTCATGTCCGTCTTCCTGCGGTCGATGCTTTCTGACGGTGCCGGTGCCGTCATCCTCCGCAACCAGCCCGCCGCCGATCGAATCTCCTACCGCCTAAACTGGACCTACTCACGTTCCTTTGCCCATGAAGCACCGCTTTGCATGAGCCTGGAAAGCCGCAGCCTACTCCTCAGCCAAGACGTCGCCATCCTCGCCAAGCACATGAAGCCCAGCGTGGATCAACTCGTCCGCGGAGCGCTCGCGCGTCACGGCGAATCCCTGGCTGAATACCAGATAGTCCTGCCCCACTTGTCATCGTACTTTTTCAAAGCCTACCTGCTCGACATCTTAAACGAAATGTCGGGGGGCGCCACCGTGCCTCACTGGACAAACCTTGAAAGCGCGGGCAACGCCGGCTCCGCCAGCATCTTCATCATGCTGGATGAGTATACCCGCAAACACCCGCCGGCCCACGGCGACAAGGTGATGCTGTTCATCCCAGAGTCCGGCCAATTCAATTTCGTCTTGGTCAGTCTCACCGCAATTCACCCGTGACCGCCAAGCGCCTCGCTATCATCGGGGCCGGCTGCAGCGGCTTGGTGACCTTAAAGCTGGCCCGAGAACGCCTTCCTGAATGGGAGATTGTTTGCTTTGAAAAAGGGAGCTCCACGGTTGGTTGCTGGGGGAACCCCTATCCGAACTTCGTCTCGACCTCGACGAAGTACACCACGCAATTTGCCTGCCATCGAAAATGGGACTCCCGCTTTGATCCCGCGCAACGTCAGACCAAGGGCGACTTTTTCCTCAACGATGAGTTCGGCCGCTACCTGTTGGACTTTGTCGCAACCCATCGCCTGACCCCGCACATCCGCCTCGGTACAGCCATCCGTCGAATCGCGAAGGACCCGCAGGGCTGGCGACTATGGATTGACGACGGCACCGTGCGCGAGGAGGTCTTCGACCGGCTGGTCATCTGCACGGGCCTAGTCGACAAAGTAAAAGCCCTCGAAACCGGCATCCCCCATCTCACGCCAGATAGTCCTTTGCCCTCGAAAAAGACCATCGTCGTCTACGGCGGCGGTGAATCGGCCGCCGACTTTGCCCACCGACTCTCCGCTCCGCACCTCGGCAACCGCGTCTTTCTCTCACTCAAGACCGGTGTCCGCGTCAGCCCTCGCTATCACCCTATCCGCGGCGTCCCATCCGACTTTCTCCGCAACCGCCTGCTGCTTTCCATCCACCCCGACCTACGCAACGTAATCGGGCAAAAATTCGTCGAGGCCCGGATTCGGCATCAGCAGAAATTTGAAAAGTTCTTCGGTTCACCCACGACAGGCCCCACGCCCGACGCCGCCTTTCTCGCCAAGCGTAGTCACTGGGACGCTAAACTCACCGCCCGAGCCAAGGATGACCTTTTCAACGTGTTTCACACGAAGAGCGATGGCTTCCTCGACGACGTCGCAGCGGGCCGCATCGAGATTATCGGACCGCCCTGCGATGAGAGCCACCACCGCTTCCACGACTTCGACCAGACGACGACGCTCGAACTCGCGCCTGACCTGATCTGCCCGATGATCGGCTTTCGCTCCGGCCTGTCCGAATTATCTGGCGGCGAAATTCTCGTCAGCGACTTCCACCTCGGCAGCCTCCACGCGCGCCACGACGACCTGTTCCTCGTTGGCTTCGCGCGACCGATTATCGGCAACATCCCGACGATGAGCGAAATGCAAGCGAAGCTGGTCACCGGAATCCTCGATGGCCGCTTCCAACGGCCAGCAAATCTTGCCGCCATCCACGCAGCTAGCCGTGCGAAATTACTCCTTAAGTTCCCCAAGCTCAATACCGAGACCATCCACCCGGTGGAGATGATTCCCTACTGCGACCAGCTCGCGCTCCTCATGGGTAGCCTGCCCACCCTGAAGAGGGTTGGCTCCTTCCGTCGCTGGCTAAAGATCCAGTTGGCGCCCGTCGCTACCCTCCAATACGTTGACGAGGACTTCGACCCTAAGGAGATGGATGCTCAAGTCGTCCACAGTCCCGCCCTCATCACAGGGCTACTGGTTCTCATCAAGTTGTTGCTCGATACACCCTATAAGCTGCTGAAAGGGCGAGGAGACGGCTGATTAGGCCCACTTCACTTTCCCTGTCCGCGAGTCGGCCTTAGCTTCACTCTGGCGAAGCTCGCCAGCACTCATCTTCCCTCGTCCGACCGATGTCATTCCGGATGGCTTTCCTCACGCCGCCGCCTCAAAAGGCCACGAAATAAGGGTTTTATAGACCGGAAGCCCCGGCTTGTCCTTGCCCTTCCCTGAGGGACGCCTAGTCGTCATTCATGGCCATCCGCCGCCTCACGCTCGTCGTCAACCGCACCAAGCCCGGTGTGGATGATATCGTGCGCGCAGTCCAGGACGCCGCCCAGAAAGCCGGCGTGATCCTCACGGTCGCCGACGGCTGGCCCATCAGTCGTGCCACCCTCCAGGGTGCCGACGCGTGCGGAGTCGTCGGTGGCGACGGCACCTTCCTCGGCGTGGCCGAAGCCGCCGCACTCGAAGGCGTGCCGCTCTTCGGCATCAATCGCGGTAAGCTCGGCTTCCTCGCCGCTTACCCGAGCGAAGACGTCGGCGCCTCGCTCCAGTCCATTCTTTCCGGCGACTTCCGCGTCGAGAAGCGCGCGCTCCTCGAGATCCGCTTCGCCGACGGCAGCTTCGCCTTGGCCCTGAACGACCTCGTCATCAAGACCCGCGACGTCTTCCGCATGGGTCGTTTCTCCGTGCTCGCCGATGGCGCCCGCGTGAACGAATACCGTGCCGACGGACTCATCCTCGCCTCTCCCACCGGCACCTCCGCCTACAACCTCGCTGCTGGCGGACCGCTCGTCGACCCCGCCGCCTCGGTGATTGTCCTGACCCCGATCTGCGCGCACACGCTCTCGAACCGCTCCGTCATCTTCGACGGCGAGACCGAACTCGAGATCCGCAGCGAGGACAGCGCCCTGCTCGGCCTCTCGGTCGACGGCCGCGAGACCCTTGAGGCCCAGAGCCGACTCCCCCTCGTCATCCGCACCGCCAAGGTCCAACTCGCCCTCCTGCGCCCGAAATCGCTCACCCATTTCGACGTCCTGCGGAGTAAACTCAAGTGGAGTTGAGGCGGGCGAAGCCCGTCTTAGCTCCACAGGGGCAGGGCCAGGGCTAGGGACAGGGCTTGGCTTAATTGGTTAAGGTAGGGACGTGATTGCCATCACGTCCGTGGGCGGAAAGACATTAGACGGTCGGTAATCTTGCCCGCCTCATGGCACGCAACACTGCGAACGGCGGCCATGGCAATGGCCGCCCTACC
>CAMCWL010000042.1 GCA_945882655.1 Opitutus sp. GAS368 | reverse complement strand
GCGATGTCCTGCCCCGGCTTAGCCGTCAGCAAGGGCATCAGGCTTCGGCCTTCGAGCTGGGACTTCATGGTGGCGGAGGCCGCGGTACCGGTGAGTTCGAGAATCGTCGGCGCGAAGTCCACATGCGCGGACAAGGCTTTGACGTCCATGGGCTGGAAGCGTCCGGGTAGACGCCAGAAAGAGATCGCCCGGATACCGCCCATGTAAGGCGACCCCTTGGACGACCGCATCCCGGCGTTGAAGACCTTCACGCCGGCGGTGCCGCCGTTGTCGTTCATGAACACGATCAAGGTGTCCTTCGCGATTCCGAGCGCCTCGAGCTTCGCCAGGATCTTACCGACGTTCTGATCGATGTTGTGCAGCATGCCAAAGAAGTTCTCGGTGTCTTTACCGAGTCCCTTGCCCTCATAAAGCGCCGCATCCTCGGGGCGGGCGTGATAAGGTCCGTGCGGGGCATTGGTCGCGATGTAGGCGTAGAAGGGTCGCTTGGCCGCGGCTTCGCCTTCGATCCAGCGGGTCGCCTGCGCGAAGAACTCATCGGTGCAATAGCCGGAAGTCTTCACGAACTTACCATTATGCAGGATAGTAGGTCCGTAATACGAATTCCCCGGGACGTCACCGCAGCTACCGGGATAACTCTGGCCGATGCCACCGGCGCCATGGATGAAGACTTCGTCAAAGCCGCGCTTGTTCGGCTGATACTCGGCTTCGTCGCCGAGGTGCCACTTGCCAAAGATGCCGGTGCGATAACCGGCCTTCTGCAGCTGCTCGGTCAGCGTGGCGGCGTCCAAAGCCATCCGTTCACGCTCCAGGATGGTATGCGTGACGCCGTTCTTGAACTCATGCCGTCCGGTCAGTAACGCGCTGCGCGTCGGGGCGCAGGTCGGCGAGACCTGGAAATCGGTGAAGCGCACGCTCTCCCCGCGGAGTTTGTCCAGGTTCGGAGTCTTGAGAATCGGGTTACCGTGGGCGCTCACATCGCCGTAGCCTTGGTCGTCCGTGAGGATGAATAGGATGTTAGGTCGGTCGGCGGCTAGCGACGTCACGGCGCAAAACAAAAGTCCGGCAAGTAATCTCATGGGGGGCACGCAGAGTGGCGCCCTCTCCACCCTAAGGCAACCCTTCAACCCTGCTTTTTGGTCAGACTAAACGAGCGGTAGCTCATCTCGCCGCTCACGGCGTCACGATGGAGGCGCGAGCCTTTCACCCCCGCGAAATCGAGCGCGAGTCTATGCAGCAAGCAGGGTAAAGCCTGCCTGACCATGGCCTCGTAACGAGGGGTATTGAGTTCCATGCCCCGGATCACCTCAGGATTAATGAGGCGCATCTCGTCCAGCCGCAGGCGGGGATGCTTCGCCAAGGCGACGACCCACTCATCCACGCCGCTCTGATAACGCAGGTCGGCATGCCCGAACCTTCCGCCCGGCTTGAGCACGCGGGCGACTTCGTCAAGGAAGCCCGGGAAATCCGGATAGCAATGCGACGCCTCGACGTTGAGGACGATATCGAAGCTGGCATCGGCGAACGGCAACTGCTGGGCATCGCCGACCTGGAAACGCAGGCCTTCGACCTGATGCCGCGTCTGGCAATGACGGATGCCTTCGGGATTGAGATCCAAACCCACATACTCGGCCGGCCGATAGGTCCGGGCGAAATAGGACGCTCCGCCGCCATGTCCGCAGCTGACCTCGAGGACGCGCAAGCCGGTCAAGGCGATGTCTCCGCGGACGTGCTCATAGAGCTGGATATTGGGACGGTTCGGTTCGTCAGCGGCGGACAATGGCAGAGCCGTGGCGTCCTCGGCTTCGAAGGCGTAATTCAAGAAGTCGATGCCTTGGGCCCGGACACGTCGCGTGAAGAACGGATACCACCAGGCCCAGAGCTTCTGACGGAGCTTCGGGCGGACGAGAATCTCCTCGATGAGCCCCATCAGGACCAGACTCCTTGTTCGACCAAGGCCTTCGTCGCCGCCGCCGACCAGCCGCGGTTTGCCACGGGGTTCGCGGGACTCGGATGCGGGACCTTCGCATACTTGACCAGCAATCCATCCAAAGCCTCGCGAGCCCGCGTCTCGGCATAACCTCCCACGCCGACCACGGTGCTGACGCCGAGGGTCTCGACGATGACCCGTAAGAGCTTGTCGCACTCCTTGTTCACGGGCGCCATGATCTCGTTCGGCAGTTCCTCCGGGATGACGTTGCGACCTTGCTTGGTGTTCTCGAGGAAGAGCAACGGGCAGTAATTGTGAACGAGGTGATCGGCGAAGAAGGCCTCGGCCTTGCCGAAGCGCTCCTGAAATAGCCCCCAGAGACGGCGACCGCTCACCTCGGAACGATGGCAGGCAAACCCGGTCACCTTCTTACCAGGGTGCTCCTTGTCGGGTCGACCAACCGGCATCTCGAGACCCATCCAGTCGCGGACGGCGGCGATCTCGCCGAACGGGACGCCAGTCTGGGCCATGCCGAAAGGGCCGGGGTTCATGCCCAGGAAGAGGACCTTCTTCGGGCCGGAAGCCGCGAAGCGACGCAGGTAGGCCTCATGCGAAGCCCAAGCATAGTCCAACGGCTGATAGACAAAGTCCGCCGGCGCGGGAAAGGAACGGCCTTCCAGGGCCTTCCGTAACGCGATCGTCGCTCGGATGACTGGTTCGGCGGACATGCCGCCAGACAATCGTAAGCCGCCGCCGGGTCGAGCCGTAAGCCGCCCGCGGAGGCGAGATTTCCCCTTGCGCTTCCCCCCGCACGATAAAAAGTCCACCTCCCTACCGACGTGAGCAAACCGCAGCCCTGGACTACCAAAGACGCCGAAGAATATTACGGCTTCAAACGATGGGGAGGTAACAACTTCTCCGTGGACCCGCAAGGTCACCTCTGCGTGCACCCGAAAGGCGACCACCGGAAGATCCGCATCACCGACATCGTCAAGGAAGTCGAAGCCTCCGGGCTGAAGCCCCCGCTGACCATCCGCGTCCAAGACCTGCTCCGCAACCGTGTGACGCAGATCAACGAAGCCTTCCGCAACGCGATCAAAGAAGAGGACTATGACGGTCGTTACCGCGGCGTCTTCCCAATCAAGGTCAACCAGCTCCGCGAAGTGGTCGAGGAAATCCTCGACGCGGGTGAGGAATACGATTTCGGCCTCGAAGCCGGCTCGAAGCCCGAGCTCATCATTGCACTTGCCCTCCTAGAGAACCGTAAGGCCCTCTTGATCTGCAACGGCTACAAGGACGAGGAATACATCGAGCTCGCCCTCATGGGTCGCCGCCTCGGCAAGCAGACCATCATCGTCGTCGAACAGCTCTCCGAAATCGACGCCATCATCCGCATCGCCCGCCGCATGGGCGTGCAGCCTCAGATCGGCCTCCGCGTCAAGCTCACCACCGCTGGCGAAGGCAAGTGGGCCGACAGCACCGGCGAGAACGCGAAGTTTGGCCTGACGGCCTCCGAGATCGTCGAGGTCGCCGGTCGCCTCACCAAGGCGAAGATGAAGGACTCCCTTCGCCTCGTCCACTTCCACATCGGCTCCCAAGTCCCGAATATCGGCACGATCAAGAAGGCTGTGGTCGAAGCCACCCGCTTCTACTGCGAGCTGAAACGCATGGGCTTCCCGATGGGACTCCTCGACGTCGGTGGCGGCCTGGGCATCGACTACGATGGCAGCCGCTCGGCCTACGAATCCTCCATGAATTACAGCATGGAAGGCTACGCCCGCGACGTCGTCGCCAACGTCAAACAGATCTGCGAAGAGAGCAAGGTGGAGCTACCGGACATCGTCTCGGAATCCGGCCGCGCCCTGGTCGCCCCGCACTCGATCCTGATCTTCGAAGCAGTCGACCGCATCACCCGCGACGACGGTAAGGTCGACACCTCCAAGGGTAAGACCCACCAGCTGGTCAAAGAACTCGAAGCCATCCGTAAGAATAAGCGAAAATTCGATCCGCTCGAACGCTACCACGACGCCAAAGAAAAGCGCGAAGAAGCCCACGCCCGTTTCAGCCTCGGCAACCTCCGCCTCGAAGAACGCGCCGCCGCCGACCGTCTCTTCTGGGACATCTGCCGCCAGATCCGCGATGACCTCAAGGACTCCTCCGACGTCCCAGATGAACTCGCCCGCCTCGACTCGATGCTGGCCGAACAGTACGTCTGCAACTTCTCGGTCTTCCAGTCCCTGCTCGACCACTGGGCCCTCGATCAACTCTTCCCGATCGCCCCGATCCATCGCCTCAACGAACGCCCGACGGTCCAGGCGACGCTCGTCGACATCACGTGCGACTCCGACGGCAAGGTCGACGACTTCATCGACCTCGAAGACGTCCGCAAGACGCTCGCCCTCCACCCGCTCAAGGAAGGCCAGCCTTACTACGTCGGCGCCTTCATGGTCGGCGCCTACCAGGACATCATGGGTGACCTGCATAACCTCTTCGGCCGCGTCAACGAAGCCCACGTCTTCCTCGAGGACGACGAAGCCGACGGCTTCTACATCGAAGAAAGCATCCCGGGCTACTCCGTCGAACGCATCCTCGGCATGATCCAGTATAACGCCGAAGACCTCTGCCGCATGCTCAAGCGTCAGGTCGATCGCGCGACGAAGGCCGACTCGGTCCGTCCCCGCGAAGGCGTGGCGATGGTCGACCTCTACGAACGCCTCATCCGCGGCCGCACTTACCTGATCCCGCACCGCGAAGAGCTGAAGTCGAAGAAAGCTTCGAAGAAGAAGTAAGCGTAGCTATCGCTCCGCAGGGCTAGGGCCAGAGCTAGGGCTAGGATCTTAATGATACCTAGCCCTCTTCTTTGCATCCCTATCATCCCTAGCCCTGGCCCTGGCCCTGGCCCTATTCTGGCCTTCAGGCCAGAATAAGCTTCAACTTCTTCAACTCGTCCAACGTCAGCGGAGGCGCTTCGCGGAGATTCTCATACGACTCGACGTGTGCGAGCCAGGCCCAGTGATCGCCGCAATCGAGCCGCTCCATGAATTTCAAGCGCAGCGTCGCGATGGCGCCTTTGAGCATGAACAGACCTTCACCGACGTGTTCGATTTGGTCGCCCAGCTGGGAAATTTTGTCCGTTGAATTGCCGGACTTCTTCCCGAGCAGCTTAATGTGATTGGCCTGATCCTTCGCCATGTAGTTGAGCAGGCCGATGGGATTGATCTCCAGATTGGCCAAGGTCTTGGTGTCCTTGTACACGCCGATGATGAAGCGCTTGGGCTTCATCGAGATCGGGGTGACGTAACTACAGATATTCAGGTTACCCTTCCCGTTCGCCGTGGTGGCGAGGCTATAGATAGGGCCGTCCACACGGTTCCATGGTTTAACGCGGATGCCAGGCATAGTCGGGGGTGATACTTCTACCCTAAAATAAGACGCTTGTTCCCTATTTATTCTGTCCCCCGGGGCAGCCCTGACCTACAACCTCGCCATGGCCCTCCCGGTCAACCTGCCGCCTCCCCTATGAACCCGATCGTCGCCCTCCATGGGTTCACCGGCCAAGGGGCAGATTTCGACCCCCTACGCGCCAGCCTACCCCCGGGCACGAGCCTTTCGGCCCCTGATCTGCCCGGACATGGGTCTAAAAGCCTGCTGAGAGACATCCCCTCCTATTCCCTGCCTGCCCACCTAGATATCATCTCCCAGGCCGCCTCAGCCCCGCAGATCACGCTCCTCGGCTATTCGCTCGGCGGCCGTCTCGCGCTCCACTGGGCCCTCGCGCATCCGGAAAGAGTCGCCCGTCTCATCCTGATCGGAGCAAGTCCCGGACTCGCCACGTCGGCCGAGCGCGAGGAACGCCGTCTTGCTGACGCCACGCTCGCCGACTTCATCCGCACCCGCGGACTGGATGCATTCTTCAAGTACTGGCACAACCAGACCTTCTTCCAGCCGCTGCTCAAGCTGCCGACGGAGCGGCTAAGCCCGATCTTGGAGCGTCGTCATCGTAATGACCCCGAGGGCCTGGCGCTCAGTCTCGACAACGTCGGCACCGGCACCCTGCCCTCCCTCTGGCTCCGCCTCAAAGAACTCCGCTGCCCGGTCGACCTGGTCACCGGAGAGCACGACGAGAAATTCACCCGCCTCGCCCGCGAGATGGGCGCCCACCTTCCGAAGGCTCGCCATAGCGTGATCGAAGGAGCCGGCCACGCCGTCCACCTCGAAAGGCCGGACGACGTGGCGATGCTCCTGGGCTAAGCCTTAGCTGAAGACCCCGAGCTGAGGCTTCGCGCGATTGCCGATTTCCATCGGACGGCCGGCGGGCGTCATGATCTCGGTCTGCACGGGCAATCCGGCGGCATGGGCGATCGTCGCATGCAGGCTGCCCGGCGAGACGCCGTCCGCCGCGGGGGCATAACCCTTGGCGTCGCTGGCGCCATGGACGTAGCCACGACGGACGCCGCCACCGGCAAGGACGGTCGAGAAGACGAGCGGATGGTGACCACGGCCGCCGCCTTCGAAGGTCGGCTTGCGGCCGAACTCCGTCGCGACCACGACGAGCGTGGATTCGAGCAGGCCCTTGGCTTCGAGGTCCTGGATGAGCGTGGCGAAGACGCGGTCGAAATCGCCGCCGACATCCTCCATGCGATCGTCCAAGGTGGCATGCATGTCCCAGCCGCCATGGGCGACTTCGACGAAGCGCACGCCGTTCTCGACGAGGCGTCGGGCCAGCAGGCAGCCTTGGCCGAACTTGCTCTTGCCATAACGCGCCCGCGTGGCGGCCGGCTCGGCGGAAAGATCGAAGGCCTTCAGGTCCGTGCTCTTCATGAGCTGGAAGGTGGTCTCGTAGAACTCGTTGTAGGCCTTGACGTTCTCGTCGGCGGCCTTGCCTCCGAAGCCGGCATCGAGCTGCGCCAGCAAGGCGGCACGCTTGCCCACGACGGCTTCGCCGACCGGACTCTTCGTGTCCAGCAAGCCGTCATCGGGATTGAGGATCGGGAGCGGCGAATAGGCCGCGGGGAACCAACCGTTGCCATGATTGGAAGAACGGTTGACGGCCACGGAGGAAGGCAGGGTCTTGTGACTGGAACCAAGGAAGTGCTGCGCCCAGGCGCCGAGGGTCGGGTGCTGCACGCTGCCGCGCTGTTCGAAGCCGGTGCGCATGAGGTAGGCCGCGGAGGCATGTACGCCGACCTTGGCGGTCATGGAACGGATGACGGTGATCTTGTCGCTGACCTTGGCGGTCTCGGGCAGGTAAGACGTCAGCTGCATGTCGCCCTTGGCGGAGACGCTATCGCCGGGGCCCTTGCCCGGTCCGGTCTTGGGATCGAAGGTGTCGATGTGCGACATGCCGCCGTTGAGCTGCAGGAAGATCACGTGCTTGGCCTTGCCGAAGCCCGCGAGAGCGGCGTTCGGCGCCTTCACGGCGCTCCTCTGCTCGGCGGCCGAGGCTAGTCGGGCGAAGGCCGGCAGGACGCTCAGGCCGAAGGCGACCTTGGCGCACTTCTCGAGGAAGCGGCGGCGGTCCTCAGGATTACGGAGCAGGTCGGCGGAGATGGGGAGGTTCATCGGATGAAAAGGAATTCGCGGGTGTTGGCCAAAACCCAGGCCAGATCGGTGACCGCAAGTCCGTCGGCTAGCGAGCGGGTCGCGGCGGTGAGCTCGGTCGGCGTCGGGCGACGGGCGAGGAAAGAGAGATAGAGCGAATGGACCTGGGCTTCCGGGGTCTTCGCGGCTTCGGCCGCCATGACGGCCTCCGCACGCGGATCCGACACCAGGCGACCGACCGAGCCGTTCATCATCTGCAGCACCTGCGGCACACTGCCGTCATTGGTCGCCGAGTCTGCGAGCAGGCGATCGCCCTGCCCCCACAGACGCAAGAAGTGAGTCTCGGCCGAAGGCTGCGGGAGCTCGCTGGCCCGAGCCAGGAGCAGCGAGAACCGGCTGACGGGCTTGGCCCCTTCGTAACCATTGGCCAGACCCATGGTAGAACCACCGGAGGCTTTCTTGCCGCCGGCCTTACCGGAACCAGCGAATGCCTTCTTGGTCCGGTCGATAGCATTACGCACCTCCGCCATGGTCACCTTGCCCGGAGGCAGGGCCATGACCTTGATGTCGTCGCCGCGACGCAGGAGGACGTTGTCCGCATAGGTGCCGACCGCGGTGACGACGAGGCTGTCCCAGGCCTGCTCGGCGCTCAGGCGACGGACGATCGGGCCATTGAAGAGATACTTGGCTTTGCCGAGGTCGGGCGTGGGGCTGGCTGCGGCCTGATAGGTCTTCGAGTTATAGATCACGCGCTGGACTTCGCGAAGGTCGAACTTCGCGGCCTTCATGACGAAGGTGAGGTGCGCGAGGAGTTCCGGGCTGCTGGCCTGCGCGAGGTCGTCGATGTCATTGACGGGCTCGATCACGCCGAGGCCGAAGGCTTTCTTCCAGATGCGGTTGGCGATGTTGGTCGCGAAGCGCGGATTCTGCGGACTGGTCAGCCAGCGGGCGAACTCGTCGCGGAGCTGGGCCGGGTTCTTGGTGCTGACGTTATAGGCCGGCAGAGACTTGTCGGACTTGGACCAGGCGATCAGCGACGGCGCGACCGGATCGCCCGGCTTGCCGTCCTTGTATTTATAATCCTTGGGCAAGGTCAGCGATTGCTTGGCGCCGTCGTCGAGACGGAAGGCGTTCATTTCGGCGATCTTCCGGACGGCCGCTTTGTTGACGGCGCTGTCGGCCTTGGCGAGTCGGTTGACTTCGCGCAGGACGCCTTCGTCCTTGCCGTCGGTCGCCCCGAAGAAGGCAGCCATCTGATAGAAGTCCTTCTGCGTCCACTCGGCCAACGGATGGTCATGACACTGGGCGCACGCCATGTTCGTGCCGAGGAACGTGGTCATCAGGTTCGAAACCCCGTCCAACGGCATTTCGGCGTCGAAGAGCATGAAACCCGTCGCCCCGTTATCGCAGAGGCGACCGTCTGCGGTGACCATCTCAGCGACCATCTTGTCCCATGGGGTGTTCGCCGCGAGCCGCGCCTTCAGCCAATCCTCGAAGGTGAACGCGGGGATGCCCTTGCCGAACGTGTCCTTCACGCGCAGGAGGTCGGCCATCCAGTTGAACATCTGCATGGAATAACCAGGCGAGAAGACCAAGTCGTCGATGAGCTTGGCACGCTTGTCCGGCGCCGTGCTCGCGAGGAAGGCGTCGGCTTCTTTGGCGGTCGGAATCCGGCCGGTGGCGTCGAGGTAGATCCGGCGCAGGAACTCCTCGTCGGTCGCGGGGGCGTTCGGAGTCTGCTGGTTCGCCGTCAGCACCGCGGCGACGAGTCGGTCGACGTCCACGGCGGCCGAGGCGATGATCTCCCGGCTGAAGCTGTTCGTGCGGCTACGATCCAGACACTGCTTGGCGAAGGCGACGTCCTCCGGGATGAGAATGTCTGTCTTGAAATGGTAGGTGCGCCCATCGCGGGTCTGGATGGTGATGAAATCCCCGGAGAGACCGCAGAACTGGGCGTCGACCTTGCGGCCGTCCTTGTCCGTCCAGGTATGCCAGACGGCGGCGCGCTCAGCGATGGCGGCGACCGGACGGGTCGCGACCGGAGCGGCCTTGATGACCGGCTCAGGGGCCTTCTTCGAGGTCTTCTTATCCGCGGCCTCGACCAAGGGGGCCCAGATGAAGCAGCTGACCAAGACCAGGCGGGGAAAGAGAGTCATGGAGGGGTTTCTACGGATTAAACCCCAGGGGCTGACGCGTGGTTTCATCTAATACAAAGATAAAGGCTTCCCCCATGTCGGCGACCATGGAATCCTCCATGACCGAACCGCGATGAACCCCCTACCCTACCTGCGTCCCCCGGGGGCTAAGCTCCGCCCCCGCCTCAAGGCCTGCCGGGTGCTGGGCATCGACCTCGGGACGACCAATTCCACGGTGGCCGAGATCTGCTGGTCGCCGGAAGCCCCCGAGGTCATCGCTCCGGCCACCTGCCTGGAAGTAGCCCAGCCGACGCTGAGCGGCGATTTCACCTCGGTCTTGGTACCTTCCGTCGTCAGCCAGCTGGCCGACCGCCAGCTGGTCGGCGAAGGCGCCCGCCGCTGCCTCTCCCGATCGGTCGAACTAGGGCTCCGTCCTTTCGTGACCTACCTCGCCGAGGCGAAGAACGAGATGGGTATCGGCCGCACTTACCCGCAGGCCAAGGCCGGCTGCCGCAGCCCGGCCGAGGTCTCCGGACAGGTCCTGCGATTCCTCCGCGACCAGACACCCGGACCGGTCGCCCGCACGGTGGTCACGGTGCCGGCCTCCTTCCAGATCTCCCAACGTGAGGACACGCTGCTGGCCGCCGACCTGGCGGGCCTGCGCCTCGGCCATGGCGACCTGCTCGACGAACCGCTCGCGGCGTTCCTCGACTTCCTCGCCCGCCAAGGACCGGCGATCCTCGACGGCGTCGCCGACGAGACGGAGACGATGATCGTCGATTTCGGCGGCGGAACCTGCGATGTGGCGATCTTCACCCTCCGTCGTCTGCCGGATGGCACGCTGAGCGTGAGCCCGCGCGCGGTATCGCGTTACCACCGCCTCGGCGGCGCCGACATCGACCGCGCCATCGTGCATCAGGTGCTCATCCCCGAGCTGGCCCGCCAGAACCGCATTCCGGCCGAAGACTGGGAATACGAGGTCCGCAAGGAACAGCTCGAACCCCAGCTGCTGGCCACGGCCGAACAATTGAAGGTCGGCCTCTGCGAACTGCTCTGCCATCGTCAGGCTCACGGCGCCGACCTCACCGAAACCCTCGCGGATACGGTCAAGACCTACCCGGGCGTGCAGACCCTCCGCCTCGCCGACGGCTCTCAGCTGAAGCTTTCTTCGCCGGCGCTCGACGGCCTACGCTTCGCGGAGCTGATGACGCCTTTCCTCGACGCCGAAAGCCTGCAGGCCGACGAAGACGAGTATACGCTCAGCTGTTCGGTCTTCGCGCCGATCACCGACGCGCTCGAACGCGCGAAGCTCCGCCCTTCCCAGATCGGCTTCCTGCTCGCGGTCGGCGGCAGTTCCCTCAATCCGCTGGTTATCCAAGCCCTGAAGGAATCCTTCGGGGAATTCCTGGTCCACCGTTTCGACTCGGCCCTCGACATGCAGGTGGCCGTGGCCCGCGGGGCTGCCTACCACGCGCTGCTGCTGCACCTTTACGGCCGCAGCCTGCTCACGCCGGTTTCCAGCGATTCGCTCAGCCTGCAGACCGATCGCGGCTTGCATGAGATCGTCCCCCGCGGACAAGCGCTGCCGTTCGCCAGCGATTTCCGTCCTTCCGGCACCCATCGCATCGTGGCCCCGGGCGGTCCGATCCGGATCACCTTCTGGGCCGGCACGGGCGTCGAGGCACGGCCGGTCTTCACCGGTGTCACTCAGCCAGTCGACGCCGGCATGCCGCTGACGCTGTCCTTCGACCTCGACGCAAACCAACACTTCACGTTCGGAGTGACCCCCGCCGAAGGTGGCGAGACTTTCGCCGGCAAGATCGAGTCGCCGCTCCACAACGTCGTCAATCCTGGCAAAGACCGCGAGATGATCCTGCGCATCGAGCGTGCCGTCCGTTCCGGCGAATACCCGCCGGAGACCGTCCCGGCCCGCATGCTGGAACTGGCCTTGCTGCACAGCAAGGTGGGCATGCACGACAAGTCCGCGGCGTTGCTGAAACGCCTGATCCGTCAGCAGCCGGAGTATCGGCAGAGCGCCTTGGTCCATTTGGCCAACGTCTACGGCCGCAAAGGCGACGCCTACCGCCAGGAGAAGTGCTTCCTCGACGCGGTCCTGGCCGGCAGTTCGATGGCGCTGCTCAATCTGGCGAATCTTTACTCGCGCAAGGGACGCTGGGAAGAAGCCGAAGAGATGTGCCGCCGCTTCGAAGCCGAGGAGCCCAGCGCGATCGGCATGGTGCTCCTCGCGCGTTGCCTCCGGGCCCAAAGCCGCAACGACGAAGCCACCGAGGCGCTCCTCGACGCATTCAACCGCTTCGGCTCCGACCTGGCCTCTTTCGACGAGACGACTTTCTCCTGGTATCAGACCGCTGCGACGATGTCCGCCGACCCGGTCCACCGCCGGCTCGCCGCCGAGGAAGAGACTCGTCGTAAAGCCGGCCCGCTGCGCCCCGACGAGGACGATGGTCATCTGCCGCGACTCGAATCCGATCCGCGATGACCTGGCTGCCTCCGCCCGATCGCCTGACGCCGGCGCAGACGGCCTGCGTGGAAGCCCCGACGGACAGACCGCTCGTCCTGCGCGGCGGCCCGGGCTCGGGCAAGACCGTGGTGCTCCTGCATCGCGCGCGTCGCCTAGGCCTGGCCACGGGGCGACCTGAGCGCGTCGCGACCTTGGTCTACACGAACGTCCTCCGCGACTTCATCCGCTCGGCGACGGACGAACTTAAATTGCCGGCCGAACAGGTGCTGACCTTCGACCACTGGTGCCGGCTTCGCCACGTAGAGCTGATCGGACCGCCACCGACGACCGCTCAAGGACATCCGGACTTCACCCGCATCCGCCAGCAGCTCCTGGCCTACCTGCGGTCGCGCGCCGTCCCTCCGTCGCTCGACGCCGCGCTGGTGGACGAAGGTCAGGATCTCGATGAAGACTGCTTCGCGATCCTGCGGCTGTCCGCCCGCCACGTGACGGTCGCCTACGACCTCAAGCAATCCCTTTACCATGAACCGGAGGCCCGTGAACTCCTCCGGGCGCTCGGCCCCGGCCGCCGCGAGCAAGACCTCCGCGCGACCTACCGTGCCTGCCCCTACGTCGTCGACCTGGCCTGCGAGTTCATAGCCGACGAAGATGAGCGCGCGGCCTTCCGGCTCAACGTGGCGACGCTCCAGACCGAACGGCAGACGCCCCTCCTCTACCTGGCCGCGGACGAAGCCGACGAACGTCGCCGGCTCGTGGAGATCCTTCGCGAGCGGCTCCTGCGTAACGAGCGCGTGGCGATCCTTTTCCCGACTTTCGCCCAGGTGGGTCTTTTCGCCGACTTCCTCCGCGCCCAAGGCATCATGGCCGACCAGCAGACGCAGACCGACACGCAAGGGCGTCGCCCTGTTCTCGATTTCAGCTCAGGTCGTCCGGCCGTCCTGACCTACCATAGCGCCAAGGGTCTGACGTTTGATTCGGTCCTGATGCCCGGCCTGACCAAATCGGCCATCCGCGCCCGTCATTCCTCCGTCCGTCGGATGCTCTTCGTGGCGGTGACCCGCGCGACACACTGGGTCTACCTCAGTTCCTTGGAAAAAAGCATCAACCCCTCGGTACTGGAGGCGGCGCAAGCCCTGCGTGGTCGCCAACGTGCGACGATTCAGACGAAGGCCGACCTGCCCCGCCAGCCCCTCCCCCCGCCCTTGCCCAAGCCGGG
>CAMCWL010000041.1 GCA_945882655.1 Opitutus sp. GAS368 | reverse complement strand
TACAACAAGGAAGAATTCGAGCGCATGGCCCAGGCCGGCCTCGACGCCTCGCCCGTCCATGAGGTCCTCATCGAGGAATGCCTCTTAGGCTGGAAGGAATACGAGATGGAAGTGATGCGCGACCATAAGGACCAGTGCGTTATCATCTGCTCGATCGAGAATTTCGACCCGATGGGCGTCCACACGGGCGACTCCATCACCGTCGCCCCCGCCCTCACGCTGACCGACAAGGAATACCAGCTGATGCGCGACGCCTCGTTTGCCGTCATCCGCGCCGTCGGCGTCGAGACCGGTGGTTCGAACATCCAGTTCTCCGTCAACCCGGCCAACGGCCGCATGATCGTCATCGAGATGAACCCGCGCGTGTCGCGTTCGTCCGCCCTCGCCTCCAAGGCCACGGGCTTCCCGATCGCGAAGATCGCCGCCAAGCTCGCCGTGGGCTACTCGCTCGACGAGCTGCAGAACGACATCACCAAGTCCACGCCGGCCTGCTTCGAGCCGACCATCGACTACGTCGTCACGAAGATCCCTCGCTTCACGTTCGAGAAATTCGTCGGCGCCGATACGACCCTCACCTCCGCGATGAAGTCCGTCGGCGAGGCGATGGCGATCGGTCGCACGTTTAAGGAATCCTTCCAGAAGGCGCTCCGCTCCCTCGAAATCGGCGCCTGGGGCTTCGGCTGCGGCGGTAAGTTCGGCGACGCTGCCTTCACCGACCTCACGGAGATTCGCGCGCGCCTCGCCCGCCCGAATCCGGAGCGTCCTTTCTTTGTCCGCTACGCGATGCTCGCCGGCCTGACTGAGAAGGAGATCTTCGACCTCTCCAAGATCGACCCGTGGTTCCTGCGCCAGCTGCGCGGCATCGTCGACATCGAGCTCGCCCTCAAGGCCGCCGGCAAGTCCGTCGGCATCGACCTCCTTCGCCAGGCCAAGGAAGCTGGCTTCGCCGACCGCCAGATCGCCCATGCGACCGGCATCGCGCCCGCCGCGGTCTACTCGCAGCGCAACGCTGCCGGCATCAAGACGGTCTTCCGCCTCGTCGACACCTGCGCCGCGGAGTTCGAATCCTTCACGCCTTACTTCTACTCCACCTACGGCGACGAGTCCGAGGTCCGTCCGTCCGCCAAGAAGAAGGTGATGATTCTCGGCGGTGGCCCGAACCGTATCGGTCAGGGTATCGAGTTCGACTACTGCTGCGTCCACGCTTCCTACGCGCTCCGCGCCGCCGGCTACGAGACGGTCATGGTGAACTCCAATCCCGAGACGGTCTCGACCGACTACGACACTTCCGACCGCCTCTACTTCGAGCCGCTCACCCTCGAGGACATCCTTGAGATCTACCGCACCGAGCAGTGCATCGGCGCGATCGTCCAGTTCGGTGGCCAGACCCCGCTCAACCTCGCCGCGGACCTGGAAGCCGCCGGCGTCACGGTCGTCGGCACCTCGCCCGCCAGCATCGCGCTCGCCGAGGACCGCCAGCAGTTTAAGGACATCCTCATCGAGCTCGGCATCCGCCAGCCCGTCAACAAGACCGCCCTCTCGGCCGAAGAAGCCTACTTAGCCGCCGAAGAGATCGGCTTCCCGGTCCTCCTCCGTCCGTCCTTCGTTCTCGGCGGCCGCGGCATGTTCATCGTCTACGGCATGGACGAGCTGAAGTCCGTCGTGCGCGAGGCCTTCGATGTCGCTCCCGGGAAGCCGGTGCTCCTCGACAAGTTCCTTGAAGACGCCATCGAGCTCGACGTCGATGCGATCTGCGATGGCGAGACCACCGTCATTGGCGGCATGCTCGAGCATATTGAGCACGCGGGTGTGCACTCCGGCGACGCCGGTATGGTGCTACCTCCGCACTCCCTGTCGCCGGCCCTCGTCGACGAAGTCCGTCGCATTACCCATTCGCTCGCCAAGCGCCTCAAGGTGATTGGCCTCATGAACATCCAGTTCGCGATCAAGGACGGCATCGTCTTCATGCTCGAGGTCAACCCGCGCGCCTCGCGTACAATCCCGTTCGTGTCGAAGGCCATTGGTGTGCCGCTCGCGAAGCTCGCTTCGCTTTGCATGCTCGGTGCCAAGCTCAAGGATCTCGGCTTCACCCGCGAGATCCGTCCGCCTTATTGGTCCGTCAAGGAATCCGTCTTCCCGTTCAGCCGCTTCCCCGGCGCCCCGGTCGCGCTCTCACCCGAAATGCGATCCACCGGCGAAGTCATGGGTTGTGACGACGATCTCGGCATGGCCTACGCCAAGGCCCAGATGGCTGCGCAGCCCGCGTTGCCGGTCGCTGGTAGTGCCTTCCTCTCGGTCAAGGACCGCGATAAGGATGGCGCCGTTGCCGTCGCCCGCGACCTGGCGTCCCTCGGTTTCAATATCTATTCCACTAGCGGCACCGCTGCGGCCATTGAAGCCGCCGGCGTCAAGGTCACCAAGCTCGGCAAAATCTCTGAAGGTGCCCGCCCTAATGCGCTGGACCTCCTGAAGAATGGCCAGCTGCAGATGATTGTAAATACCGCCGCCGGTATGCTCCCCCGCAAGGATGAGAACGCGATGCGTTCCGAAGCCGTGCTGCGTGGTGTGTACATGGCCTCCACGATGAACGCCGCCCGCGCCGCGGTCTTGGGTATCCGCTCCCTGCGCGAACACCCCCTTACGGTCAGTTCTTTGCAAGAGCACGCAAAGGTGCTTCCCCCAAAGGCCTGAATCGGCTACTAACCCCTCCCCCATGAAATACCCCGTCCTCGCCGCGCTGGCCGTCGCCGTCGCATCTCTCCACGCCGCCGATGCGCCGAAATCCGCCGCCGCCGCGATCCCCACTCCTCCCCCCGCAAAAATCGTGAAACCGCTCACCCCTGATCAAATCAAACAAGCCTGGACTATGCTTGGCTTCTCCATCGCCAGCCAATCCCCCATGCCCCAAGTGAACTCGCAACTCGAGCTCACCGATGAGGAGGTCGAACTCTTCCTCGCTGGCGTGCGTCAGGTATTGCGGGGCGAAAAGCCGAAGTTCAACCCGGACGAACTTGGAGAAGGTCTGAACGCAATGATCGAGGAACGCGTCAGCGCCAAGGCCGGCAAGTGGGGCAAGCAGAACGAGGATTTCCTGGCCAAGATCGACGCCGATAAGTCGGTGACGAAGACCGCTTCCGGTCTTCGCTACAAGATCCTCGCTCCTGGTTCCGACGTTAAGCCGACCAAGGAATCGACCGTGAAGTGCCGCTATGAAGGTAAGACCATCGACGGTAATGTCTTCGATTCGACCAAGACCCGTAACAATGAGCCGAGCGAGTTCCCCTTGAGCGGGGTCATCTCGGCTTGGACCGAAGGCGTCCAGCTCATCGGTGTCGGTGGTAAGATCGTCCTCTATTGCCCGTCGGCCATCGCCTACGGCGACCAGGGCAGGCCGCCCCAAATCCCCGGCAAGTCGGTCCTCGAATTCGAGGTCGAACTCGTCGAGATCTCGAAGGCCAAGTAAGGGCTGTTTCCAGTCCTTTCCGCGCGGCGCACCAAAAGGTGCGCCGCTTTGTTTTGCACAGGGAACAAACCCCCCTCTATGAGGTACTTAACTTAACTCATGCGTCTCGTCCTGACCTTGGCATTCCTGGCCGCGGCCTCCCTTCTGGGAGCCGAGGCTGGCACGCCTGCGCCGACGACGACGGCCGCCCCGGCCGGACCGCTGACGCTGGGCAAGGCAATCGACCGGACGCTTCTGCATAATCTCGGCCTCACGGTCACCCGCCTCGACGCCCTCCGCACGCTCGACTCGGTCGAGATTTCGGAGTCGGTCTTCGATCCGACCTTCGCCTGGACCAACCGACTGAGCGGGCTCCGAAGCTATTCCACGATCTCCGCCGGCGACCCTGCCTTCCGCTCGCATGATTCCGATTTCGCCCTGAGCCAGAAGTTCTCTTGGGGTGGCACGCTTTCGGTCGGCGCCGGACTGACCCGTTCCTGGACCGAATCAGGTAACCTCGGCACGGCCTCCAATTTCGACCTCGGCACGAATGTCGACTACTCGCAGCCACTCCTCGCCGGCGGCTGGCGTGCGGTGAACCTCAGCGCCCTCATCACCGCCCGCCAGACGGCTACCCGCAGCCGCCTAGCGCTGCGCGCCGCTTCGCTCGACTTGATCCGCGACACCGAAGTGGCCTACTGGTCCCTCGCTGGCGCCCGTGCTCTGGTCTCCCTGCGCGAGACCAGCTTACGCTCGGCAGAATCCTTGCTCGCGCAAATCCGCGCCAAGCGCTCCCTCGGCGATGCGACGGTCCTCGAGGAACTGCAGGCTGAAGCCGACGTCTCGAGCCAGCGTGTCTCGGTCCTCAACGCGCGCCAGTCGCTCGACGGCGCCGAGATGAGTCTGCGCCGTCTCCTCGGACAAGGCGATGCCGTCGCGGTCGAGCAGGCGCTGGTGGTCGAAGAGATGCCCACCACTGCCGTCTCGGCTCCGCAGGCTTTCGCCCCGTGGATCCGCACGGTCGCCGACTTCGACTTCGGCACGGCCATCCAGCTATCCAGTATCTCGCAGGCAGACGCCGCTGTTGCGCAGGCCGAGCAGAACAATCACCCGAGCCTTGACCTCTCCGTCGGCAGCACGCGCTCCGGAGACAGTGGCGCCGGCGTTTCGGCTGGCTTCGACCAATATCGCACGCGGTCTGGCTGGAGTAACTACGCTCAACTGAGGCTGAGTTTCCCGCTGGGTTTCCGCGAAGCCGAGGCGAACCTCCGCTCCGCCTATCGCGCCCGCCGCCAAGCCGAACTCCGACTCGCCGACGTCCGCCAGAACCTCGTCTTCACCGCGCGCGCCTCTTGGCGCGAACTCGAGGCCACTCGCGCGCGCGTCGACGCCGCCACGTCTTCCCTCGAACTTCAGCGCAAGTCCTATGAAGGCGAACGTGCGCGTTTTGACGCGGGACAGTCCGACGTCCTTCGCGTGCTCCAAGCGCAGGCCGCCCTTGATTCCGCCCAACTTAATTGGGTGCAGTCCCACCTCGACGCTCGCGCGGCCTCCGCAAAGGTCGCCCGCCTCGACGGGTCTATCCTGGCTCGCCACGGCTTCACGATGGACGCCGTCGAGCAGAAGATTGGTGCCGGCCTCGGCTCCGAAGACCCACTCCCCCCTCTGACCGTCACCCCATGAAGTTTCTCAAGCCCGTCATCATTCTTGCCGTCATCGGCGGATTAATTTTCGCCTTCTTGCCCGCCAAGAAAGGCGTCGGTCGTCAGCCGCTCTCTCCTGCCTTTGAAGCCAAGGCCGAGAAGCGCGATATCCGCGAGACAATCGAGGCCGCGGGCTTCGTCCGCGCCGTCGTCTACAGCAACATCCGCGCGGAAGTCAGCGGCAAGCTCCAGAAACTCTACGTCCAGACGGGCGACATGGTGAAGAAGGATCAGGTCCTCGCGGAACTTGACCCAGTGCTCGCCAAGGCTGATGCGGATGAAGCGGGTCGCACCTTGCAGTTGCAGAAGTTCACTTTGGAAAAAATTACCCGTGACCTGCGCCGCTCCGAGGCCCTCCGGGCTAAGGGCTTTGTCTCCGAGCGCGAGATGCTCGACGCCAAGACCGCCTACGAGGTCGCGAAGCTCCAGAGCGAGATTGCCCAATCCCGCCTAGATAAGGCTTCCGAGAACGTCCGTAAGACGGTTATCCGCGCCCCGCATGATGGCCAGGTTTCTGACTGCACCATCCTGGAGGGCCAGATCGTCATCGGCGCCCAGTCGATTAATAGTGGCACGCTCATCATGACGATTTCCGACACCTCGGTCCTCCGGGTTGACGTCAACCTCAACGAGTTCGCCGCCACACGCGTCGAAATCGGCAAGGACGCGCAGGTGACCTTCGACTCCATTCCTAGTCTACGTAAGGAAGGTAAGATCAACTTCATGACCCCGTTCGGCACGGCTGACCTGAAGGTTCCCGACCTGCGCGTCTTCCCAACGCAGGTCTCCTTTCTGGCGGGCGACGGCGTCCGGCCGGGTATCAGCGCGAATGTCACGGTGACCGTCGACAGCGTCAAGGGCTGCACCGCCGTGCCGGTGTCCGCGGTCTTCATCGACGGCGCCGATCGCCTGGTCTACGTCCGTAATGCCGACGGTGAATGGGACGCGCATAAGGTGAAGGTGGGGCTTAGTGATGCCGGTTGGTCCCAAATCAAGGAAGGCGTTGCCCCGGGGGATATCGTCAGCCTCATCCGTCCCGCGATCGTCCGCTGAGATGCCTGCGCTCATCGCCATCCGCGGTTTGCGTAAGGCCTACGTCATGGGCGACGAGACCGTCCATGCGCTCGCGGGCGTCGACCTCGATTTCCAGAAAGGCGAGTTCGTCGCCATCCTCGGGCCGTCAGGTTCCGGTAAGTCGACCCTGATGCATATCCTGGGCTTCATGGATACGCCGAGCGAAGGCAGCATCGTGTTCGATGGCCAGGAGGTCGCCAAGCTCGAGCCCGACCTCCGCACCTGGTATCGCTCCAACCGCGTCGGCTTCGTCTTCCAGTCTTTCAATCTGCTTCCCCGCCTCACGGTTCTCGAGAACGTGGCCTTGCCATTGCTGTATCGCGAGAACTCCGACCCGGTCGCCAATGCCGCGGCGGCCGCCGTCGCATTGGAGCGCGTCGGGATGTCGCATCGTCTCGACCATCGCCCGAGTCAGCTCTCCGGCGGCGAGCGCCAGCGCGTGGCCATTGCCCGGGCCATCGTGGGGTCGCCATCGATCATCTTTGCTGACGAGCCGACGGGCAACCTCGACGTGAAGAACGTCGACCGTATCCTCGATCTCCTTGGATCGCTCATCAAGGAGGGCATCACCGTCGTGCTGGTCACCCACGACCTTTCCGTCGCCGAGCGCGCGCACCGCGTCATCTCCATGCGCGCCGGCCTCGTCCATGAGGACCGCGTCCGATGAAGCTCTTCGTCCGCATCCGCCCCGCCATCCTCAATGGCCTCCGCGAACTTCAGGCCAATAAGGTCCGTTCGCTCCTCTCGATGTCGGGCATCATCCTCGGCGTGGCCTCGCTCGTCGCGATGGTCACCGTCGTCCAAGGGATGGTCGGCAACTTCCGGCAGTTCGTCGACGCCATGGGTGGCATCGAGAAGATCACGGTCTCGCGCGAGCAATTGCCCAAGGAACAGGAGCATCTGGCTGAGCTTTCCGAAGGCATCACCATGCGGGACGTCGAGCGCATCCGTAAGACCGTTCCGCTGGTCGATAACATCTCGCCCGAGGCCCGCGTCGGCTACGAGCGCCTGATCATCGAGGGCCGCCAGACGAACACCTATGTCACCGGCGTGACGGCCGACTACCTGCCCGTCGCCAAGCGTTGGGTTGATCCAGGCTATGGACGTTTCGTGAGCGACCTGGATGTGCTCAACATGAACGATGTCATCGTGCTGGGCTCCGCCGTCGTCCCCGAGCTCTTCGGCCCGAACGAAGATCCGGTCGGCAAGGTGATCAAGATCCGTGGCCGCCGCTTCACGGTCATCGGCGTGCTCAATAACATCGAGGGTACGGGCATGCAGATTCGCTCGGCCAATTCCCGTAGCTCCGGTGGTTCTTGGCGCTGGCGCAATAGCGGTGCGCTGATTCCCGTCTCGACGGCGCAGGCCAAGTTCATCGGCAACGACCGGCTAAGCGGCCTCGGCTTGCGCATCGGCGACGCCGATCGCCTGCGCGACGCGGTCGAGCAGACCGAGCGCACGATGCTAGCCGCCCACAAGGGTCTCCGCGATTTCGCGATTTCGACCAACGAACAGACCCTCGAGGATTTCCGGAAGACGGAGGCGGCCTTCAAGCTTTCGCTCGGCGGCGTGGCCGGCATCTCCCTCTTCGTCGGCGGTATCGGCATCATGAACGTGATGCTCGCCTCCATCAACGAACGCATCCGTGAGATCGGCGTCCGCAAGGCCGTGGGGGCGCGCGGCTCCGACCTCTTCCTGCAGTTCCTCTCCGAGGCGGCGGTGATCTCAGTTGTTGGCGGCCTCATCGGCCTCGCGGTCTCGATGGGTATCGTGGCACTCATGAACTATATCCTGATGCAGGCCTTGCCCACGGGGGCGGTCGCCACGCTCGACTGGGTGATCATGGCCCAAGGGCTCGCCTTCTCGGTCGTCATCGGCCTTGTGGCGGGCGTCTACCCGGCGCTCCGCGCCGCCAGCCTCGATCCGATCGAAGCTCTCCGCCACGAATAATCTTACCTATGAAGACCCGTCTCCTGACCCCCCTGCTCTTGGCGTTCGCGGTTTGCACCGCCGCCCCCCTCGCTCCGCTCGCCGTCTGGGAGGGCGCCCCGCCAGCCGAGACGCTCACGCTCAAGCCGGGCCAGGATCCGCGCGGGACGCTCAACAAGCAGACGCACCGCGGTGATGTGTTCATTCCGGAATTCGTCGTTTATCCCGCCGCCAAGCCCGGCGCCCCAATTGTTATCGTCTGCCCCGGCGGCGGTTACGGTATCCTTGCGGAAGAGCATGAAGGCGCGGAAGTCGCCCGCCGCCTCAACGCGTTTGGTAGCGCCGCCGTGGTACTGCGTTATCGCGTGCCGCGTCGTGACAAGGATAAGCCTTGGATCGTCCCGGTGATGGACGCCCGTCGTACGATTCAGCTCGTCCGCGAGCGTGCCAAGGAATGGAACGCGGACCCGACCAAGGTTGGCATCCTCGGTTTCTCTGCTGGTGGTAATCTCGCTGCCCGCGTGGCCTATTCTCCGGCCGAAGCCGATGCCGCTCGCCCGGATTTCGCGGTGATGGTCTACCCGGCCTATCTCTTTGAGAAGGACAAGCCGGACAGCACCTTACGCGATGGCCCGGATGGCGTAATCCCACCCAAGGGAACGAAGCCCGTGCCGGCGTTCTTCGCGCACAGTGCGGACGATCCTTATCCTGCCGAAGGCTCGATGGCCTTTGCGAAGACGCTCAAGTCGATGGGCGGCTCCACCGAAGTCCACGTCTGGGCCAAGGGCGGGCATGGCTGGGGCGCCTCCGAGCGCTGCGTGGCCGCGAAGCAGTGGACCGACCTGCTCGGGGTGTGGATGAAGGAGCAGGGCCTACTTACTCCCTGAGCTCGGCTGAAATCCGGCCAATAAAAAAGCCGCCCGGTTGGGCGGCTTTTGTTTGGGCCTTAACTCCGATTAGAAGTTGAAGCGAAGGGCGGCGATGCCGTCCCAGCTCGTGACGGTGGCCTTCGGGCCGTTCTCAAGTTCCTGGACGCCGTGGAACTTGGAGTTCTGGGCGGACACGGAGAACTCAACGTTCTGGGTGATCGGGAAGGCGAGGCCGACGAAGAACTTCGTGGCCAAGGCGTTCTTGGTGAAGATGCTGTCGCCCTTGAAGCGGACAGCTCCGACGCCGGCGCCGACGAACGGACGGATGCCGCCCATGGGGGACAGGCTGTAGGTCAGGTCGAGGGTGGCGCTGGTGGCCTTGGCGTCGACGAGGGCTACGACCGGGTCAAAGATGCTCTTGCGGCTGA
The DNA here is from genome assembly GCA_945882655.1 of Opitutus sp. GAS368. Classification (GTDB taxonomy): domain Bacteria; phylum Verrucomicrobiota; class Verrucomicrobiia; order Opitutales; family UBA953; genus UBA953. Next base: position 4,275 of record CAMCWL010000041.1, on the reverse strand, counting down.
CGTTCAGGCCGAGGTGGAACTCATTGTTGAGCTGGGAACCAACGCCGAGGCCGATGACGCTGACGTCGTCGTAGGTACCGGAGTGGCGGGCTTGACCGACGTTGACGTCCAGGGTGTAAGCCTGGGCGGCGGTGGCGGCGGTGAGGAGGGCTAGGGTGCTAAGGGTTTTCATGGGGAAACGTTAGGCTAGGCGGCTGGGAAGGACTGTAAAGAGGGAACGATTACTTAGCCTCAACCAGTTCAACGCTAGTGATTTCCACACGTTCGGTCGGGGTCGAGCCTTCCATGCCGACGCAGCGGACATTGGCGATTTTGTTGAGGACTTCCTCGCCGGAGACGAGCTGGCCGAAGGCCGTATATTGATTATTAAGAGAAGAAGCCACGCCATGGCAGATGAAGAACTGGCTGCCGGCGCTGTCCGGGTTGCTCGAGCGGGCCATGGAGAGGACGCCTTTCACGTGGGGACGGTTGTTGAACTCGGCCTTGATCTGGTAGCCAGGGCCACCGGTGCCGGGCGTGCCACGGGCGCCGACCTTGGAGTTCGGGCAGCCACCCTGAATCATGAAGCCTTTGATCACGCGGTGGAACGCGGAGCCATCGTAGAACTTCTCGCGGGAGAGCTTGAGGAAGTTGTCCACGGTGCGCGGGGCAACGTCGGGCCAAAACTCGACGGTCATGTCGCCGTAGTTGGTGTGGATGATGGCACGAGGGGTGCCGGCAGCGGGGGATTCTTTCATTTGTTCTTTGTTATTGCAGGAGGAAAGGGTGAGCGCGGCCACGATGGCCATCGCGGAGAGCAGGCACAGGCGGAGGGTTTTCATGGGGTTAAGCCAAGACCGCTCGCCCGCCCTCGCAACCCCAAACCTCCGCTTGCCAGCCCGCCCCCCGCGGGACAGGGTCGCTCCCACATGCGCGTGACCGTCAACGATGAGCCTAAGGAGACCGCCGCCCGGTCGCTGGCGGACCTGCTCGCCGAGCTGGGTGTCGCCCAGGAGCCGGCCGTCGCCGCCGCGGTCGACGAACAGGTCGTCCCGCGTTCCCGTTGGTCCGCCCACACCCTCGCCGAGGGCGCCCGTATCCTCGTCATCCGCGCCGCCCAAGGCGGCTGAACCCCCTCTCATGTTCAAATTCATCAAAGGACTCTTCGTCAGCGAGCCGGAAGCCCCGGCCCCGGAGAATCTCGTGCTCTTCACCCCCAACGACGGCAGCTGGGATACTAAACAGGTCCGCCGCCTCTTCGATGCCGGCCTCGGTCGCCTCCACGTCCAGGTCCGCAAGGATTGGGATCGTCGCCACTACGAGCAGTTCCTGCGGGCGATTCCCGAGACCTTCTGGCCCCGCATCGTCCTCGGTGAAGAGCCAGAGCTGGTCGAAGCGAACAAGCTCGGCGGTTTCCAGATGCACCCGGGCGAACGTATCCCTCGCCGTTGGCCCAAGCATGCTCCGGTCAGCGCCAAGTGCCATGACTACGAGGAGCTCCGCTCGACCGACAAGGCCTGCGGCTACGTCTTCCTCACGCCGATCTTCGAGTCTGTCTCCAAGAAGGATCATCGCCCGCGCCGCACGCTTCGCGAGTACGAGGTCATCCTCCAGCGCTGGAAGGCTGAAGGTGGCGCCCCGGTCCACGCTCTCGGCGGCATCACCCCGAAGAACGCCGGGCAGGCCCGCGAGATGGGCTTCGACGGTATCGCCTTCATTGGTTCGGTCTGGAAGCAGCCCGACCCCGTCCGTGCGTTCCTCGACCTCGAGCGCGCTTGGTACGGCAAGGAAGCCCGTAAGTTGAAGCGCAAGTACTAGGCCGTGTTCCCGCGCCTGCAGTTCCTGACGCTCGACGCCTCGCCGCTCACGCATCGAGCGCAGGCTCTCGCGGCCCTCGAAGGCGGTGTGCGCTGGATCCAGCTCCGCGCGAAGCATCTGCGTGAAGATGTCTGGGTAGCCGAAGCCGCCGCGATTGCCGAACTCTGCCGCGATTATGGGGCGACGTTCATCGTCAATGATTCGCCGCAGGTCGCGCTCCGCGCCGAAGCCGACGGCGTCCACCTCGGTGGCGACGACGCCTCGCCCGCGGCGGCCCGCGCCCTGCTCGGCGAGTTCGCCATCGTGGGCGTGACGCTCAACGAACCCGCGCACGTCGCCCGCATCGCTGGCGTGCGCATCGACTACGCTGGCGTCGGCCCTTTCCGTCCTACGGCGAGCAAGCAGAAGCTCGCGGCGATCCATACCGCCGAATCTCTTGCGGCCCTCATCGCCGCCACTGCACCGTTGCCATGCTACGCCATCGGCGGCGTGACGGCTGCCGACTGGACGGAGCTCCGCTCCCTCGGTGCCCATGGCATCGCCGTCAGCGGCGCCATCGCCATGGCGACCGACCCTGTTTCGGCCGCGAAATCGTTGGTCGAAGCGGTGTCCGCCTAGGTTTTGGATGCGAGGGCTGGACAAGCCCGCCTCCGTTCGGATTGTGCAAGCAACGATGTCTTCGCTCCGTATCGCCGACCGCACCTTCGCCTCGCGCCTCTTCACGGGCACGGGCAAGTACGCTTCCGCGGCGCAGCTCCGGGCCGTGCTCGACGCCTGCGGTGCCGAGGTGGTCACGATGGCGATCAAACGCGTGCGCTTCGGCGTCCAGGATGACGGTATCCTGTCCGCGCTGGATCCGAAGAAGCATCTCATCCTGCCGAACACGTCTGGCGTGCGTACGGCCAAGGAGGCGATCTTCGCTGCCGAACTCGCCCGCGAAGCCCTCGGCACTTCCTGGCTGAAGCTCGAGATCCACCCGGACCCGAAGTATCTGATGCCCGATCCGATTGAGACCCTCGAGGCCTGTCGCGAATTGGTGAAGAAGGGTTTCACGGTGCTGCCCTATATCCACGCCGACCCCGTCCTCGCTAAGCGCCTCGAAGAAGTCGGCGCCGCTGCGGTCATGCCGCTGGGCGCACCGATCGGGTCGAACCGCGGCCTGCTCTCCCGTGACTTCCTGCGCATCATCATCGAACAGGCCCGCGTGCCCGTCATCGTCGACGCTGGCCTGGGCGCGCCTTCGCACGCCGCTGAAGCCCTCGAGATGGGCGCGGATGCCGTCTTGGTGAACACCGCCATCGCCTCCTCGGGCGATCCTATCGCAATGGCCCGCGCCTTCCGCCTCGCGGTCGAAGCCGGACGCGCCGCCCGTGAGGCCGGCCTGGGTATCGGTTCCGACAAGGCCGAACCGACCTCGCCCCTTACGGGTTTTCTCGACTGACCGATGGCCGCGAAGCCCGGCAGGATGCGTGCGGACGAATTGCTGCTGAAGCTTTCGCTCGCTCCGTCCCGCTCGGTCGCCCAAGCGCTCATTCTTGCTGGCAAGGTCCGCTCCGGCCCTGACGCCGTCGTCAATAAGCCTTCGCAGTCTTTTCCGGAAGACACCGTGCTGATCGTCGATCAGCCTCCGCGCTTCGTCTCGCGCGGTGGCGAGAAGCTCGAAGGGGCGCTCGACCATTTCAAGATTTCCGTCGAAGGCCTCCACGGTCTCGACGTCGGCGCGTCGACCGGTGGTTTCACGGACTGTCTACTCCAGCGCGGCGTCGTCAGTATGACCTGCGTCGACGTCGGCACGGCCCAGCTCCATTCCAAACTGCGCACCGATCCGCGCATTAAGAACCTCGAGAAGTTCAACGCGCGCGAGATCAACACCGTCGAGCTGCCGCACCGGACCTATGGCATCGTGGTCATGGACCTCTCGTTCATCTCTTTGAGGTTGGTTCTGCCGGCCGCCTGGGAGCGGACAGGGAAGGGCGGGCATCTGATCGCGCTCATCAAGCCGCAGTTCGAGGCGACGCGGGCCGAGGCAGACAAGGCGCAGGGGATCATCAAGGACCCAGTCATCCATGCCCGCGTGGTCGATGGCCTGACCGCTTCCATTCAGTCGCTTCCCGGCGCCCAGGTCCTCGGCGTGATTCCCTCTCCGATCGAAGGCCGGGATGGTAACAAAGAGTTCCTGATCGCGGTCCAAAGGGCCTAAAAAGGGCTAGGGACAGGGCTGGGGCTAGGGCTAGAGTTTTTAGAAAAGAGGCAAATTATGGTTATTTATGTCTATTCTGCCCCTGTCCCTAGCCCTGGCCCTGTCTCTGGCGCCTTTGGCGCCCCCCAGTTCTCCTTGCCCTCGGCCCTGCTCCTCTTACTTCCAAACCTCCCATGACCACCGAAGGTAAGCTCAAGCGCTCCCGCAACCCCCTCGACTTCGATTTCACCGAACCCGAGGCCCTGACTCGCTACGTCACCGAGACGGGCAAGATCATG
>CAMCWL010000040.1 GCA_945882655.1 Opitutus sp. GAS368 | reverse complement strand
ATCGACGAGAAGAACGTCTTCGCACTGACGGTAAAATTTGACGTGCCCTCTTTCCTCCTAGGCCAGCTGCCCAAGGACGCGCCGATCAAGGACCTCGATGTGCTGATGTTCACGCCCGGGCGCCTGGCCTCGTCCATCGAACCAGGCCGTCAACATTTCCTCGCCGGCCTCCGCCTCGAAGCCGACGGCAAACCCGTGGGGTGGAAGATCGAAATATTCCCGACGGCTGAACAGATTCTCGCGCAGTCCGGCCGCCAAGGTGAAGCCGATCGCTACCCGGTGATGATGAATGCGAAGCTCACGGCAGCGGTACCCGCCGGCACGCAGAAACTCGTACTCCGTTTCCCCGACGCCTTGGGCACCGTCTTCACGAACCTCCGCAAGGGCATGGAATTCCAGACGGTCATGGCGGTCTCGAAGAACGAGCCGGGGGAATTCCAGATTGGCGACGGCCCTACTCCCGCCGATAATCAGACAAGCTACGCACTCCTGGCCGACGGCTTCGGCCACGTGCTACCCGACGGCTGGGATCATTGCCTCTTCATGTTGGCGATGTTTCTCGGCGCCGCCTCGCTCCGCCAGGCACTCGGTCGCTCCCTCGTATTCACCCTCGGCCACAGCATCACGCTCAGTGCAGTCGCACTCGGCTGGGTCGGTAACCCCGGTGCATGGATCGAACCCTTCATTGCGCTCACCATCGGGCTCGGCGGACTGATGGCGTATCGCGGTACCGCCACCAACCGTCAGATGCTCATCGTCCCGGCCGTCTTCGGCTTGGTCCACGGCCTCGGCTTCGCCGCGGCGGTCTCTGATCGCTTGAAGGATTGGGATAACGGGAGCATCGTCCGTATCCTTGTCGGCTTCAATATCGGCGTCGAACTTGCCCAGATAGCGGTCATCCTGATGTCTGCCGCGTTGCTCTGGACCATCCTCCGCACGGGCGTATCGGAGACTAAGGTACGCCGCAGCCTCTGCCTTGTGGTCGCGATCATCGGCTTCGGCGTGATGGCCTGGCGCGTCGCCGGCATCGCCGACCTCGTCTGATCAAAGGCGACCGACTGGGCGTTTACCGGCGTCGAGCTTCTTGCGTTCCGCAGCGGCGAGTTCCTGCAGTTCCTTCACGACCTCAGGATGGGCGGCAGAGACGTCGTTCTTCTCACCCTCATCGGCGTCGAGATTATATAACGAAAGGCCAATCTGACGTTGGTGCGTCGTGGCCGGCAGGCCGTCCCTGGCGGCGGGAATCATATCGACGTAACTGCGATACGCATGAGGGAGATGGAGCTTCCACTTACCCTTGCGCACGGCTTCAAGACGATCGCCGTAGTAATAGCTGAAGACTTCACGAGCCGTGGTCTTCTCGCCCTTGAGCAACGGAAGGAAAGATAAGCCGTCGATCTCGTGCTTCGGCTTATAAGCGGCGCAGGCTTCGACGATTGTCGGGACGACATCGATATTAGCGGCGAGCGCATCCGTGCGGGTATCGGGCTTCACAACGCCTGGCCAGCGGACGATGAACGGCACGCGGACGCCGCCTTCGAAAGTCGTACCCTTGCCTTCACGAAACGGGCCGGCAGAACCGGCATGACGGCCGAAGTTCAACCACGGGCCGTTGTCGCTGGTAAAGACAACGATCGTGTTCTTATCGACACCCTTGTCGGCAAGAGCCTTCAACACGGCACCGACCGTGCGATCGATATCAGCCATAGTATCGGCATACGGAGTCACTCCCTTACCCTTGAAATCAGACGAAGCTCCGAGCGGGGTGTGCGGCATCGAGGTCGCGAGGTAGAGGAAGAACGGCTTATCCTTGCCTGCGCTCTCGCGGATGAAGTTCACCGCGCGCAGGCCCTGCATGGAGGTCAACTTATCCATACTCACCCAATCGCGGATAAAGCCCATCGGATGGTCATTCACATAGCGCGGCAAATCAGGATACATCTTCCGACGGCTTTCGTCGCCGACTGCGTAGCCTAATGGCCACATGTCGTTCGAATACGGCAGGATCATCGAATCGTCGAAGCCATGCTTGGTCGGGAGAAATTTCGGCGCGTCGCCCAGATGCCACTTACCCACCACGCTGGTACGATAGCCAACATCACGCAACAAGGTGCCGAGTGTCTGTTCGTCGTTGCTGAGTCCCGTTTTCGACTGCGGACCGAGGGCGGTGCCGCCGAGCCCGAGACGGTTGGGATAGCAACCCGTCATCAACGCGGTGCGGGACGACGTGCACACGGCCTGCGTGGCGTAGAAACTGGAGAAGCGAAGGCCTTCCTTAGCGAGGCGATCGATGTTGGGCGTCACGTTCTGCTTCGAACCGTAGCAACCTGGGTCAGCCCAACCCATGTCGTCGCACATGATATACACGACGTTAGGACGCGCGCCAAACAAGGGTGCACATAGCAGTAGGGCCAAGGTTGGGGTGAACCTCATGAGAGTACTACTAGGGGTATTACCCTAGGCGTCCAAGACTAATGTCAGCCCCGACTGATTCTGTCTGAGATTAGACTTTCAGCCCCAGTTCGGCGCAGACAGCCGGGTGCTTGCGGGCCTTGTTGATGAACTCATCCACCCCGAAGTCGGCCACGATGAAGTCCCCATAGCGGAACGACGGGCACTTGGACTGGCCAGTAATGGCAACCAGCTGGCGCATCTGATGCATGTCGGCAACCACGTCGCGGACATCGAGTTGCACGCCCTGGGTGGCGAAGTATTCCAAAGCCTGGGTGCACCAGGGGCAACCGGGTTTGGTGTAAAGGACGGGCAAAGGCTGCGGCATGACGGAAACCAAGCGGGGCCAGCCCAGGTTAGCAAGCGGAGAGCACCCGAGGCGTTGACAGTCCGGCGGCTCTTGCAGGAAATGACGCATCCCCATGGAAACCATTCACGGAGCCCCCAGCCATACCCTGCGTACCGCCGAGGTTGAACTGGCCGTCACCCAGACCGCCGGCCACCTCGCCCCGGTCACGTTCAATCTCCCAGGCCTCAAAGCCTCCCCGTTCTCGCTCTCGCCCTGGACGCCCACGCAGATCGACCAGTCGCTGCCGAACCTGCTCACCTACCTGCGCGGCGACTTCATGTGCCTGCCCTTCGGAGGACAGGAAAAAGGCCCGCCCCACGGCGACACGGCCAATGCGCCTTGGCAATTGGTCTCATCTTCCGCGACCTCGCTCAAGCTCACGCAGACCGGCACCGACACCGGCGCCACGGTGGCGAAGAACTTCACGCTCACCCCGGGGCACCATGCGATCTATTGGGAACACCTCATCGAGAACCTCGAAGGCCGCTGGAACTACGGCAATCACCCGGTACTCGACCTATCACACGTTCCTGCCGGCGCGGCCCGCATCGCGACGAGCCCCTTCCGCTTTGGCTCCGTCTACGCCGGCGAGTTCTCCAATCCCGCTTCGGGTGAATCCGGTGCACTCAAGCCGTTCGCGGAATTCACAACGCTGAAGTCCGTCCCGATGAAGGACGGCTCGAATACCGACCTCACGCACTACCCCGCCCGCGCTGGCAACGACGACCTGATCATGCTCGTCAACGCCCCCGCCACGGAAGCGCAACCCTTCGCCTGGACCGCCGTCACCTTCCCGGGCTACGTCTGGTTCTCGCTTAAGAATGTCGCCGACTTTCCCTCGACCCTCTTCTGGCTCTCCAACGGCGGCCGCCCCGGCCACCCCTGGGAAAAGCGCCACCTCGGCCGCCTCGGCCTTGAGGAAGTCTGTTCCCATTTCTGCGACGGCGTCGACGTCGCCCGCGAGGATCGCCTGGCCGCCAAGGGCATCCCGACCAGCCGACTTTTCCGCAAGGACGAGCGCGTCCGCCTGCCCCTGATTCAGGCCGCCGCCGCGGTATCCGCCGACTTCGGCCAAGTCCGGAGCATCGTCCCCGCGGGCCCTGACGCCGTCCGGATTACGGGCGAAAACGGCCAGGCCGTTACCTGCCCCATTAATTGGCAGTTTTTGAAGTCGTAAGTCGGCTTACTCAATTCTTGTCCCTGCCCAAGGAGTCGCCTAAATCCGACCTCCCCGACCCTCCTTTCCTCCTACCATGTCCTCCCCTAAGATTGTCCAAGATCTCTCCACCAAGCAGAGCGGCGTCGCCTCTCTCGTGGAAAAGGAACTCGCCAAGACCGGCGGCCTGCTTCGCCTGGCTCCGTGCTGGGTCCCGCGCTCCTTCCTCCAGCCCGGCAAGCGCCTCAAGCTGCACCCGGATGACCTCTACGCCTTCGGCCTGAGCCGCGGTGGTATCGACGAGCGCTGGTTCGCTTCCACGACCGAAGCCGCCAACGACAACCGCACCGCCGACGAAGGCCTGTCCTACGTCGTCATCGGCAACACCCGCTTCACCCTCAAGCAGGCCGTCAGGGAATGCGGCTCCGCGCTCATCGGTTCCAAGATCTGGAGCAAGTACAAGAAGTGGCCCGTCTACTCCAAGTTCTTCGACAACATGGGTCCGATCCCGCACCACATGCACCAGAACGCCAAGCAGGCCAAGCTGCTCGGCCTCGAAGGCAAGCCGGAATCCTACTACTTCCCGCCCCAGCACAACAACGTCGGCAATAATTTCCCTTACACGTTCATGGGCTTCGAGCCCGGTACGACCAAGGCTCAGGTCCGCGAGTGCATCGCCAACTGGGACAAAGGTGACAACAAGATCCTCGCCCTCTCCAAGGCCTACAAGCTCGAGCCTGGCACCGGCTGGCTCATCGACCCTTGCATCCTCCACGCTCCTGGCTCGCTCTGCACCTATGAACCGCAGTGGGGTTCCGACGTGTTCGGCATGTACCAGAACCTCGTCGAAGGCCGCGAAGTACCGTGGGCCCTTCTCGTCAAGGACATGCCGAAGTCCAAGCACAAGGACGTCGACTTCATCGTGGACCAGCTGGACTGGGACAAGAACGTCGACCCGAACTTCAAGGATAACCACTACCTCGAACCAGTCGTTTCCGTCCAGGGCAAGGGCTACTCCGACAAGTGGATTGTTTACGGCAAGGTCGACAAGTTCCAGTACTTCACTGCGAAGGAACTGACCGTCGAACCGGGCGCCGAGTGCACCATCACGGACAAGGGCGCCTACGGCCTCATCTGCGTCCAGGGCTCTGGCTCGATCAACGGCCAGGTCCTCAACAGCCCGAAGCTCATCCGCTTCAACGAACTCACCGAAGACGAATACTTCTGCACCGAAGCCGGCGCCAAGAAGGGCGTGACCTTCCGCAACACCTCCACGACCGAGCCGCTCGTCTGCCTGCGCTACTTCGGACCGGAAGTGAACCCAGACGCACCCGCCATGGGCGCCTACAAGAAGGCCAAGAAGAAGTAAGCCTTCGCTTACACGACCACCCCTATCCCTACCCCTACCCCTAATCACATGAAACTGCACAACGCGATGTGGCCCGGCCTCGTCGGCAAGGAGCCCAACACCGATCACCCTCCGATCGCTCTCGAGCAGATGCTCGACATGACCGTCGCCGCCAACGTCGACGGCCACAAGTTCGACGGCGTCGACCTGTTCCTGTTCCACCCGCACACCGACCCCGATATCTCCGAGGACAACCTCAAGAAGATGGCGGACCTCATCGCCTCCAAGGGCCTGAAGGTGGGCTCGCTCGTCGCTCCGGTCTGGGGTGGCACGGTGGGTGATTCCGCCATGGGTACCGACGAACAGCAGCAGAAGTTCCTGCTCGCGATCGAGAAGGCCTGCCGCGTCGCCAAGCTCCTCAACCAGCATGGCGTCCGCCAGTACGGCATCATCCGCGTGGACTCCGCCGAGTTCGGCGTGCAGAAGTGGCGCGAGAACCCGAAGGCTAACACGGCCCGCATCGTCGACACCTTCAAGAAGGCCGCGAAGATCGCCGAAGGACATGGCGAACGCATCGCCGCGGAAGGCGAAATCTGCTGGGCTGGCATGCACTCTTGGAAGGCGATGCTCGACACCCTCGAAGGCGTCGGCATGCCGAAGACCTTCGGCTTCCAAGCCGACCTCGCCCACACCTACCTCTACCTGATGGGTTACAACGAACCCGAAGCCGCCCTCCTCCAGGAAGGCTACACCTCGGAACAGTTCTGGCCCGCCTACCGCGAGATGGTCGGCAAGCTCCGCCCCTGGACCCTCGACTTCCACGTGGCCCAGAACGACGGCACCGTCCACGGCACGGGCTCCCACGAGAAGACCGGTCGCCATTGCCAGGCCGATGATGCCAACGGCAAGCTCGACATCGCCGCCTGCTCCAAGGTCTGGCTCGAAGGCGCCGCCGATCGCGGCATGAAGCACATCTGCTGGGATGGCTGCATGTTCCCGAACGCCACGCTCGAGAACCCGAAGACCTGGAACACGATTCTGTCCGCCATGGTCAAGGTGAAGAAGGCCCTCTGAGGATTTGACCTAACCGCACTCCGCCAACCGCTTACTCCTAAACATATGTCTAAAGCCATTCGCATCGGTCTCATCGGTTACGGCTTCATGGGCCGCACCCACTCCAACGCCTACTCGCAGGTCGGTCACTTCTTCCCGAAGGACAAGCTGACCGCCGGCCACCACATCGTCCGCCAGGCCGTCTGCGGCCGCGACGAAGCCAAGGTCAAGGACTTCGCCGAGAAGTGGGGCTACGCCTCCTACGAAACGGATTGGCGCAAGATGGTCACGCGCACCGACATCGACGCCATCGACATCTGCACTCCGAACGACTCGCACGCCGAGATCGCCTTGGAGTGCATCAAGAACGGCAAGATGATCCTCTGCGAAAAGCCCCTCGCCCTCAACGGCGCCCAGGGCGAGCAGATGGTCGCCGCGGTCGAGAAGTCCGGCCTCCCGAACCTGGTCTGGTATAACTACCGTTTCCTCCCCGCCGTGACGCTCGCGAAGAACATCGTGGCCGCCGGCGAGCTGGGCCGCGTGTTCCACTACCGCGCCAACTTCCTCCAGGATTGGACGATCTCCACCGAGCTGCCCCAGGGTGGCGCCGGTCTATGGCGCCTCGACGCTGCTGCCGCCGGTTCCGGCGTGACGGGCGACTTGCTCGCACACTGCATCGACACGGCCCGCTGGATCAACGGTGACATCACCGAAGTCTCCGCGATGACCGAGACGTTCATCAAGGAACGCGTCCACACCGCCACGGGCAAGAAGCAGGCCGTCACCATCGACGACGCCGCGATCTTCCTCTGTCGCTTCGAGAACGGCTCGATCGCGCAGTTCGAATCCACCCGCTACGCTCGCGGCCACAAGGCGCTCTACACGTTCGAGATCAACGGCGAGAAGAAGTCCCTCCAGTGGGACCTTCATGACCTCAATCGCCTCAACTACTTCGACCACGCCGTCCCCGGCGACCGTCGCGGTTGGTCGAGCATCCACACGTCGGACAGCGACCACCCGTACGCCGGCAACTGGTGGGTCCCGGGTCTCTGCCTCGGCTACGAGCACTCCTTCACCCACGCCCTCGCCGAGTTCCTCAAGAGCCTCGACGATCCAAAGGCCGAGAAGGCCTACCCGGACTTCCGTCACGCGCTCGGCACCCAGTACGTCTGCGACGCCATCCTGGAGTCCGCCAAGACGAAGCAGTGGGTTAAGGTGAAGAAGGCCTAAACAGCCCTCCAGCCGCCTTCCAGAGGCCCCGGATCACCCGATCCGGGGCTTCTTTATGCCTTGAGGGCAAACGAGGTAGGGACAGCACCACGTGCTGTCCTAGGCCGCCTATGTCGTGACGCGGTCCCGACCCTAACCAAAGAACGCCCACACGCTTGACACTAGACTGTTACCATCTGTAACTGTGAGCAATTAACGCCTATGGCCCGTAAAACCCACATTTCCTCCATGGTCTGCACCTACAAGCTGTATCTCCTCAACCGTCACCTGTTCATCGACCTCCCCGAAGGTCGCGCCCTGATCGACACGGGCGCCCCCTTCAGTTCCTCGACTTCCGGCCGCCTGACCTGGCAGAACCAGAACCACGGCGTGAACAAGGGCGGCTACATGGGCTTCACGTTCGACAAGCTGTCCGCCGAGATCGGCGCCCAGGTCGACGCGTTGCTGGGTATGGACCTACTCGCCCAGACCACCCTGCTCTTCGACGTCGCCCACCGCACGCTGACGGCCGGCGATGAGATGCCGGCTGGCTTCAAGGCTCAGGCCTACGAACTCGCTCCGATGTCCGACATCCCGCTCTTCCATGTCACGCTCAACGGCCACCCGGCCCGCGTGCTCTGGGACACGGGAGCGCAGTATGGCTACGTGACCGACCGCAAGTTCGTGACGGGCGCGAAGGCCCTGACCGGCTTCAAGGATTTCAGCCCGATGTTCGGTGATCTGCATATCCCGCAGTCTTACGTGCTACCCTTCACGCTCGCCGGCCATGACCTGCTCGAAACCGTCGGCGAAGCCCCGTGCGTGCTCGGTGGCGGCATCTCGCCGGTACCGATGGGCCCGTTCCTCCGTGCCCTTGATATCGACGCGATCATCGGTCCCTCTTGGATGCCGCGCGTGAAGGTCTGGCTCAACCCGCTGGATCAGACGTTCGCGATCGCGATCTGAGTCTGCCGATTATCCAATAAAAAGCCCCGGTCCGCATCGCTGCGTCCGGGGCTTTCTTTTAGGGGAAGCGAATTACTTCTTCGCCGAGGCCTTCACGGCACCAGGCGAGTAGAAGCGATTCATCTTGTCGAGGATGGCGTTCTCGGTCGCGGCGCGATCGATGATGCCGGTGTGACGGTAGATGATCTCGCCGCCAGGGGCCACGACGATGGTGTGCGGGATGGGGCCCGGCATCTCCTTGTCGAGGACGGCCGCGAGATCATCACCGCTGCCGGTGAAGAGGTAGCTATTGGTGGTGCGGCCTTCCTTCTTGAGGGTATTCTCGACCTTCTTGCTGAGGCCAGCGGCCTGCTTGAAGAGGAACGCCTCGGCCTTGGCCTTGTCCTTGGGGTCATCCAGGGTGATGGTGACGAGCTCGAAGTCGCGCATGTCGAACTTACGGGAGATCTCGACGAGGTCAGGGAACTCCTTGACGCAAGGCGGGCACCAGGTGGCCCAGACATTGATCATGCGGTACTTGTTGGAGGTGTTGGCACGCAGGTTGGCGATGCCGGCCTTGTCGATCAACTCGACGGTGACTGGGGTCTTGGCCCAGGTGTCGTGCTTGACGTCGTGCAGGGCCTTCTTCTCGCGCCACTTGGTGGAGCAGCCCATGGGCTTGGTGAGTTCGAGTTCGACTTTCTTACCGGCGAGGATGGCGTCCACGGCGTTCTGGCAATCCTTGGACTTCACGGTGCTGTCGTCATAGAAGCGGGAGTCGTCGAAGCGGCCCTGGTAGCGGAGCTTGAGATTCTTATCGAAGACGAAGACGTGAGGAGTCGCGAGGCAACCGTAGGCGCGGGCGACAGACTGGGTGTCGCCGTCGTAAAGGTAGTCAAAGGTCCACTTGTTCTTCTCGGCGTAAGGCTTCATCTCGGCATAGGAGTCGCCGAACTCACCGTAACCGAGTTCGTCTTTGCTGAGGCCGTCCGGGTGGTTGGGGTTGATCGCGAGGAGCTTCACGCCCTTGCCCTTGTATTCTTCGTAGAACTTCTGGAGGCGGCGCTCGATGCTGTGCGAGGTTGGGCAGTGGTTAGACGTGAAGAGTACGACGAGCGCTTCGCCGCCGGTATATTCGGCGAGCTTGTGCTTCTTGCCGTCGGTGCCGAGCAGATCGAAATCCGGGGCGGCATCGCCGGGCTTGAGCGTGCGGATATCGGGCGGGTGACCGTTGACCAGACCGGGGGCGTCGGCGGCGTGGACGCCGACAACGGCGGCCAGGACGGCGAGGAGGGACATTAGGCTCTTCATGGGGTGTAAGGGGATAACACTTAGAGTCCCGAAATCCCGAGGTGTTCCAATCCGAAAATGGTCAGAACGCCCGGAAGTCCCGCCCAAGGTCCTCGGCCGAGCCGTCCTCGCAATCTACCAACGCCAACCGCCCTGCCCTGACAGCGAAGATAGCCAGCTGGCGGTAGCGCCGCCCAAACTCGACCGCCCCAGGGAGCCCGATCGGCACGCCCCAACCAGGCTCAAGATGAAGGCCATCCGCCGAACCCCCGGTGATCCGATGCAGACGAAACCCCGCGGCCCGGAGCTCAGCCTCCAGCCTGGCATCAGCCGCAACGTTATCGGCCAGCGACGCTGCCCTGCCCTCCGGATCACAGGCGGTGATGACTGCAAAATCCGTCGGCCAGTCAGCAGGGAGCGATTCACCCCGAAACACGGCCTGCTTGAAGAGGTCACGCTGCTGAGGATCCATGGTCGTAAAACAAGACAGGGCGGCCGGAGCCGCCCTGTCGAACGCAGAAAGCCGTGGGCTTATTTCTGTGCGATGAGCTGCAGCTCCTGGATCGCCCAAGGCTGCCCCTTGGTGGCATCGGTCAGAGTGACCTTCACGAACTTGGTCGGCTTGGCGCCGAAGTAGGCTTCAGAGAGTTTGTAGAGGCCGTGACTGGTCCCGAGCGGGAACCACTTCTTGCCGTCGACGGAGCCCTCGACCTTGAAGTTCTTGGGGAACGCGCTCGGGCGGCCCGAATTGTCCAGACGGACGCCGGCGACCTTCTGCAAGGTCGGGAGTTCGACCTGATACCACATGCCCTTCTTCTGGATGTCCTTGGTCTCCCAGCGGGTCTTGCCATCAGCGTCGCAGCCGTTCTGGGCCGTCTCGGCGCTGTCGCTGGCGGTGACCTTCCATTCCTTGGCGGCCTTGATGATCGGAGGCAGCGAGGCCTGCAGCGACTCCTGGGTCCATGGGGCGATCACGCCCTTCACTTCTTCGCGGATGCGGGCGACATCCTTGGGGAAGATCAAGGCGCCTTTGTTACCGAAGGAATTACGAACGTAGGACGAGACGGCGGCGATCCACTCGTCGTCGTTCATAGCCATGGGCACCATCTGGGCATCATAGGTCTTGCCGCCGATAGGACCGGCCATGCCGTTGAGGAGCACACGTACGACACCATCACGGTGACCGCTCAACGTGATGGAATTACCAAAAGGAGGCGCGATGGTCATGCCAGGCTTCGGGCCGTCGACGGCCATGCCCTTGCCGTCATAACCGTGGCAAGCGAAGCACAGCTCACGATAGATGGTCTGGCCCTTCACGAGTAACTTGTTCTCTTCGCCGGTATACTCACGGCCACCGATCTGGTCGGTGCCAGTAAGGACCATCGCGCCGAGCTCCTTCACGCCCTTGGAGGCGGACGTGAGCAGGACCTTCTGCTGGAACTTGGCGAAGTCGGGCCAGGCTTTGACGTCATTCGAGCCAAGGATCTTGGCGGTCATGATGGTCTGCAGGGCGACATTGGGATCCTGGTCGGCGCCGAGCTTGGCAAAATCTTCGATAAGCGACTTGTCGCCAGCGCGGACGAGGGATTCGCCGGCACGGAGGCCCTGACGACGGAGGTCAGGGTTCTTATCCGCGAGGAACGCACGCACGATCTTGGCGTCGAGCGCACGGATGCCTTCGAGGGTCCAGAGCGCATGGATGCGTCCGAGGGACTCCTTGCCGCCGAGCGCTAGCTCGGTGAGCGCAGGAACAACCGACTTATCGCCCTTGAGCACGAGGAGCTTCTGGGCGGTATCGCGCCACCAGCCGTTAGGGTGTGAAAGATGCGCGACCAGCTGGGCTGGAGTCTCGTCGAGCATGCGCGGCTGAGGGCCGGGCTTGAAGTCCTTGTGCACGAGGCGCCAGACGCGGCCGTAGCCGTAGACCTTATCCAAGCCATACTGCTGGACGACCTTGCGGAGGTAGCTACCTTCCTTGACCCAGTTGCCCTCCTGGATGATGCCACGGTACATATCCACGAGGTAGAGGCAGCCATCCGGGCCGTTCACCATGTTCACGATGCGGAAGTTCGGGTCGCTGGAGCGGATGAACTCCGACTTGGCGTAGGGATTGCTGATGCGAGTAATGCCGTCGTCATTCGTGACCTTGGCGCGACGGATGAGTCGGCCGACGGGCTCGGAGATGAGGACGTCGCCCCGGAGGTCGGCCGGCAGGCGATCGCCACGCACGACTTCCTGGCCGCACGCGGCGGTGAAGTGATTCAAAGTCTTGTCCAGACGCGTGCGCCCCGCGCCGCCCTGGTGGTCGGCGAGGCCGATCTTGGGCCAGACCTGCATGAAGTCTTCGGGGAACTGCGTCTTGATATCGTAGGCTCCGTAAAGGATCGGAGTCTGGAAATGCCAGAGGCCCTTCTCGCCACCGGCATTAGACCACCAGATCTTGCCTTGGTCATCCTGCGCGAGGCCCCACTGGCCACCGCCGCTGGGGATGCTTTCCTTGAGGGGTTCCTTGGCGCCGTTCCAGCGCAGACGATAGGCGTTATAGGTCTGGTACATCCAGTTATCCATCGTCCAGATCAGGCCGCTCTGCTGGTGCTCGAGGTTACCATTCTTGGGTCCGCCCACGAACCAGGGCTCCTTGGTGTCGGCGATGCCGTCGCCATTGGTGTCGCGGTAGACGAAGATGTCGAGGGTGTCGGTCTCGTTGATGAGCACGCGGTCGTCGAGCGGCAGGACCATGCGGGGCAGGACCATCTTATCGCGGAAGAGGACGTGCTTGTCGAACTTGCCATCGCCTTTGGTGCTCTCGTGGCGCGAGACGACGCCGATCGGGTCGTGCTCATTTTTGCCGTCGATGTCCTGCATGTACGTGCGCAGCTCGGCGATGTACATGCGACCGTTGCCATCGAAGGTCAGGTTCGCCGGCTCGCGCAGGCCGTCGCGCTCGCTAAGCACAAGCTCGAGACGATAGCCCTCGGGCAGTTCGATGGTCTTCAGCTCATCTTCAGGGGACAGCGCCTTGACGGGAGGCTGCGGGGTGAAGTCGGGCTCATAGGGCTTCTCGTCGGCGGCGTAGGCAGCCACGAGGGTAAGCGCAGACAAATAGACGGCGGATCGCATGGGGGTATGACTCTTAAATCCCTTGATTGTTCGGTCCTTTCAAGCCGTATCCCCTGCCCGCCCTGAAAACGCCTTTGCCAAGGCAAGGCCTGTCGTCTTTCTCATCCCCATGCGACCCCTGCTACTGGCCCTGCTTTCGAGCCTTTCCCTCGGCCTGTCCGCCGCTGGCAAACCGAACATCGTCGTCATCCTCGCCGACGACCTTGGCTACGGCGACTTAGGTTGCTACGGTCACCCAACGATTAAGACGCCGCATCTCGACAAGATGGCGGCCGAAGGCCTGCGCTTCACCCAGTTCTATTCCGCCGCCGAAGTCTGCACCCCGAGTCGCGCCGCCCTCTTGACGGGTCGTTACCCCATCCGCTCTGGCATGGCCCACAACCAGTTCCGCGTCCTGCGTGCGATTTCCACCGGCGGCCTGCCCGCTTCCGAAGTCACGCTGGCGCAGACGCTCAAGGACACTGGCTACGCGACGGGCATCATCGGTAAGTGGCACCTCGGCGTCTGGGCCAATAACCAGCCTCAGCACCACCCGCTCGCCCACGGGTTCGATTTTCACTTTGGACTGATGCATTCGAACGACATGAACCCGTCCGATAAGCCGAAGCCACCGCGCGCCAACGCGCTCGTCACCCAGGATCCGGAATGGTGGAACGCCGCCCTCTACCGCGGCCGCGAACTCCTCGAGCCGCGCACCGATCAGACCCAGCTATCGAAGCGTTACGCCGAAGAGGCCACTAAGTTCATCGGCGCGAACAAGGACAAGCCGTTCTTCCTGTACATGCCGCACACTTTCCCGCACACGCCGCTCTTCGCGTCGGAACGCTTCAAGGGCAAGAGCTCGCGTGGCATCTACGGCGACGTGCTCGCCGAACTCGACTGGAACGTCGGCGAGGT
>CAMCWL010000039.1 GCA_945882655.1 Opitutus sp. GAS368 | reverse complement strand
GCGCGGACGACTTCCTCGAAATTGACCTTCGCCTTCGTGGTGAGTTCACCGGCGATGACGACGTGGTCGCTCTTGACCAGGGTCTCGCAAGCGACGCGGGAGAAACGGTCCTGCGCGAAGCACGCATCGAGGACGGAGTCCGAGATGCTGTCGGCAACCTTATCGGGGTGGCCCTCGCCGACGGATTCGGACGAGAAGATGTAGGAGGCGTGGGATGCCATAAGGTCAGGGAAACAAAAGGGTAACTGGCCAGATGGCAAGTTAGTATCCAAGTATCCAGATAGGAGGATATGTCATAGGGGCCTACAAAACGCCGGCCCCTAAAGGTGGAAGCGGTTGGCGGTTAGCGGTTAGGGAGCACGCGAGAGGCCCAGAGGCTCGGAGGCCCGGAGGACCAGAGACCAAACGTCTCAAGGGGAAACCGGAGACAGGGTAATTGGCTGGGGTGTCTTGAGGTAGGGACGTGATTGCCATCACGTCCGTTCGCTGACGGATAGGCGACGTCATCGCATCCGGCTAAGACCCGACCATTCATTGCCTGCGGTCTCGAACGGCGGCGATGGCAATCGCCGCCCTACCCACATCAGGTGGTAGCGGTTGGCGGTTAAGAGATGAAAACAAAAAGGGCGCCCGGAGGCGCCCTCTTCACTTCCCCGTGTCACCGTGTCCCCTTGCCCACGTGACCCTCGCGGGCTCTGCCCGCGTTAGCCCCCAATCGACTTAAGGGTGACCATATACTCGATCAACGCGGTGAACTCCTCGACGGTGAGGCCAGCGGCGAGGCCGGCGGGCATCATGGACTGCGGGAGATGCTTCTCGGACTTCACGTCGTCGCGCTTCAACTTGAAGACCTGACCGGCGATATTGCGGAGCGTGATGACACCATCAGCCTCAGCGGTGACGAAGCCCATCTGGTCAGGGCCATTCTTCATCGTGAATACGACGGTCTGGAAGCCTTGGGCGACGACCTTGTTCGGATCGAGGATGGAATCGATCAGGTACTCGCGCGGGAACTTCGCGCCGGAGGCGCCGAGGTACGGGCCCTTCTGTTCGGCGGCGAGGTCGATGGCGTGACAGGCGACGCAACCCTGCTGCGTGAACAGTCGCTGGCCATTCTTCACGTTGCCGCGGCCTTTGAGGGCGGCGTTCGCGACGACCTTGGCGTCAAGCTGGGCAATCTTCTTGCCCTTGCTGGCGGCGGCGAGCTTGCCGGCGGCGAGCGCTTCCTGGGCGGCCTTGATCTGGATGACGTTATCGCCCTTCATGCCTTCCTGCAGCTGCTTATCGAAACCCGTCAGGCCGAGGTCGGTGATGGCGTGGAAGAAACCGATGTCGCGCGGGTTCTTGTCGACGTGACCGCGGACGGCCTTCTTCTGCTGCTCCTTGGTGAGCGGGCTGCTGAGCACATTGAGCAAGGCCTTCCAGAGGATTGTCGAGGAAGCGTCGTCAGCCTTATTGGCCATCGAGCGGAGCTTATTCACCTGGTTGCCGCGTTCGGCTTCGTAGATGAAATCGCTGATGGCCTGCGTCGCGGAGGCGGGCGCCTGTTTGTCCTGGGACCAGCCGGCGAGAATCTTCACGCGGGGCTCGAGGCCAGCGTCGCCTTCGACCTTGAGTAAGGCCCGGTAGCAATCGAGGCGCTCTTCCCATTTACGGCTGGCCTGGAGAGCGGCGTCGACGAGCAGGGCCTGGTCGGCCGGACGTAGGGTCTGCGTGGCCATGGCGAGACGGAGCGGGTCAAGGCCTTCGAGCTTCAGGTCGGTGATCGCGATGCGGTTCTTGGCGAGGATCTCGAGCGAAGCCATACGCAGGTTACCCGGCAGCTTGGCGTAGGCGGCTTCAATGCCCTTGTGAATGCGTGCCGTGGCGGCCCAGGCGTCGGGTCCGAAGTAGGGGCCGCGATCGTCGGGGCGAGTGCTCCACCAATCCTTATAATTCCAAGGCTTCTCGACATGGTAGAGACGGGCGAGCGCAGAGACCGCGCCGAAGCGCACGGCATCGTCACCACTCAAGCTGAGCGCGAGGAGGCCATCGACAGCTTCGTCGGAGTGGATGCCTTGGATGGCGCGGAAGGCGATGTTGCGCTGGGCCGGATCGGCGAGCGCGGCGAGGCAGGCCTTGGCGTTGCCGAGACGCTGGAGTGCGGCGATGACGGTGTGCGGGAGGCGGTAGTGTTCGCCTTCGCCGAGCTTAGACTCGTCGGCCGGCCACTTGGCGGCGGCGGCGAGCATGGCCGGAGCGGCGTCCTTCGCGCCGAGGCGCTGGAGGCCGATGACAGCCTGGAGACGGACGCGCGGGTCGGCGTCGTTCAGGGCGTCGACGAAGAGCTGGACGGGCACGCCTTCAAGCTGCGTGGTGCGGTCAGCAAGCGCGCGCAGGGCGAACTCGCGGACGCCGGCATCCTTGGCGAGCGCGACGAGTGCGGCGTTAGCCTTGGCACCGAGGAGCTGCTTGTAGGTGAAGATCGCGGCGACACGGGCGTAGAGATGCTCCGAGCCAGACTGCGCGATGGCGAGGACGGGCTCGGCGAGCTCGGACTTGTTGCGCTCGATGATCTGGCGCTGGGTCTCGAGGCGCTGGACGGCGGACTTCGAGGAGAGCTGCTTCACGAGGTCGGCGTCGGAAAGCTTCGTGACATCGATGTAGACGTTGGGCTTCACGTCCTTGGCGGTGATGATCTGGACCGTGCCGTTCGGATAGTAGATGGGTTCTTCGACTTCCTTGCCGTCCTTCATCACCTTCTTGGTCTTCGGCTTATTGTTACCGAGGTAGCTGAAACCACCGCCACGCCAGTCGGTGAGGAAGAGGCGGGAGTTGCCGTCGACATCGAAGTCGGTGGCCTTGGAGACCTTCTCGAAGGTCTCAGTCTGGGCGACGAAGGTGGCTTCGAAGCGCTTGATCGGATGGCGATACACCGCGTTGGTCGTCCAGTCGCAAGTGAAGAGGGATTCACCGAAGTCGCCAGGGAAGCCAGGCTCGCTCAGATAGAGGCCGCCGGTGCCGGAACCACCGCCGTAATCGGCGAGGGGATGGGCGATTTCGTCGGCGAAGTTCTTATATAGGCGCGGGTAACCAGCGTCGGCCAGCGAGGTGAAGTGGTGGAAGCGGGTATTCCAGCCCTTGCCGTCGTTGGTGTTATCGCGGGAGAAGAGGTCGAGGGTCGGGGAGATGGCGACGTCGCAGATGTTGCGGGTCATCACGGTGTAGTTCTCGAGCTCGGTGCCGTCAGGGCGGACACGCATGACGCCGCCGCCATAGAGCGTCACGCGCTTCTTGTCGCCGAGGCCGATCGCGCCGTCGTTGTCGCGCAGGAGGCCGGCGCCGAAGTCGCCGACGGCGATATAGAGCCAGCCGTCGATGCCCATGCGGGCGCCGTTGGTGGTGTGGTCGGCGCCGCGCGGGTGCTCGATGCCGCCGCCGAGGCCGTCGACGAGGAGCGTGCGCTCGGTGTTATAGTCGGCCTTACCGTCCCCGTTCTTGTCCTGGAACTTGGAGAGGAAGGGCGGGTGGACGAGGTAGAAGACGCCGCCGACGAAGTGACCACCGCGGGGGCTCTCGACCTTCGTGTATTCGATGACCTGGTCGGCGACGCCGGCGCCCTTGGTGTCGCGGGCGATCAGGATGCGGCCCATGCCCGGGACGTGGCCGAGCGAGCCGTTCTTGTCCGAGGAGACGTAGACGTCGCCGTTGGCGGCGGCCGACACGGCGGTCGGGTAGATCTCGGGCACCTGGGCGTTGCCGAGGAACTCGCGGATGACGAACCCTTCCGGCACGGCCTGGGCGGCCGCGGCGAAGAGGAAGAGTCCAAGGGATGAGCGTACCATGGGTGTGCGGGGTAAGGGCATAAGATGTAGGCGGACCGGCACTTATTCCAAGCGGGAAGCGTAGTTTGGACCCATCTTAGCGTCTTGCCCGTCGGCCCGCGGGGGCTAACCCTCGGGGCATGGCCCTCCCGGCGCTCAAGTTCTTCCCCCGTCCGAGGGAACTGACCCTCCGCGGGGGCTGGCTGCCGGTGCCCGCCCTACCCCACCCGACGGCCCTCTTTATAAAGAGCCTGCCGACGAACATGGATGAAGCCCGGGCGGCCCTGACCCGAACCACGGATGACGCCTGCCGGATCGTCCATAAGCCGGAACGCGGCGCCGAAGGCTACCATATCGAAATCCTCGCGAGCGGCGTGCGCCTCAACGCCGGCGACGCGCATGGCGTGCTCTACGGCGCCCAGACGCTCCGCCAGATCGCCGAGCAATACCCGGACGAGCTACCGCACCTCGAGATCACCGATTCACCGGACCTACCCGTGCGCGGCTTCATGCTCGATGTCTCGCGAACGCGCGTGCCCACGCAGGCCGAGCTCCTCGCCCTCATCCGCGCGCTGGGTCGCCTGCGTGTCAACCAGCTCCAGCTCTACATCGAACACACCTTCGCCTTCCGGGGCCATGAAGACGCGTGGAAGGACGCCTCCCCCTTGACGTCGGCGGAAATCCGCAAGCTCGACGACGCCTGCGCCGCGCTCGGCATCGAACTCGTCCCGAACCTCAATACTTTCGGCCACATGGAGCGCTGGCTGCGACATCCGCGCTATCGCGCGATGGCCGAATGCCCCGAAGGCTGGATCCATCCGCTGACCGGACAGTTCAAGGAATTCCCCGGCACCCTGCGACCCGACCAAGGTTCGCTCGATTTCGTGGCGGGACTCCTCGATGACTACCTGCCGAACTTCCGCAGCCGCCAGGTGAACATCGGCGGCGACGAGCCTTGGGAACTCGGCCAAGGCTTCAGCAAGCAGGCCGTCGCCGAACGCGGGAAGCACCGGGTGTATCTCGATCATCTTAAGAAGCTGTGCGCCCTCGGTCGCGAGCGTGGCCGCACCGTGCAGTTCTGGGGCGACATCCTCCTCGAGGACCTCGCGCTTGCGCAGGACGCCCCGGCCGACGCCGTGCCGGTCGTGTGGGGTTACGACGCCGGCCATCCCTTCAAGGAACAATGCGGACGCCTCCGCGAACTCGGTCGCGACTACCTCGTCGCCCCGGGCACGAGCGCCTGGCAGAGCTTCACCGGCCGCCTCGATAACGCACTGACCAACCAAGCCGAAGCTGTCGGGGCAGCCGTGCGCCATGAAGCGCGCGGCATCCTACTCACCACGTGGGGCGACAACGGCCATCATCAGCCGTGGCCGACCGCCTGGCTGCCCATGGCGGCTGGACTCGCGCAGGCTTGGGGCTTCGCGGCTAACGCCAAGACCGACTTCGCGGCCGGCTGCGCCATCCTCGGCAACCTCTCCGCGGCGGAAGGCCAGATCGTCGCCGCCGCGCTCACGCAGCTCGGCACGCTCGATGGCCAGATTGCTAAGGCGAACCGCAACAAGAGCCTCACCTGGGATTTCCTGACCGCCAAACCCGACGCCCTCGCGAAGTTTACAGACGGCGTCTCAGCGGCGGAGATTGCCGCCTCGCAAGCGCACCTCACCGAAGCCGAAGCGCTCGTGGCTAAAATCGCTGATGTGACCATCCGCGAAGAGCTGTCGCTGGGCGCCCGTCTCGCTGGGGCTGGACTACGCCGCGCCGCCGGCCAAGCCATCGCTGCCGAAGAACAGGCACGCCTTAAGAAAGAATATGAGGGCGCCTGGCTGCGGCGTTCGCGACCCGGCGGATTAAGTGAGAGTGTGGCGGCGCTGTTTGGGTAGGGCCGCGCGATGCGCGGTGGGGATCTGCTGGCAGGCTGGCAGGCTGCGAAGCAGTAACTTGAATTTCAGGCGTCGGCCGCAGGAACCTGAAGCCGATAGCCGATGGCCGAAACGCCGACACCAGAATGGCCGATGCCCAGGGGGCCGTCACCCGTCACCTGAAAATGAATCTCCCCAGCCAATCCTCCGGTCTCCGGTTTCCCTTTGCGTCTCTGCATTAAGGTAGGGTCGAGCATCCCTGCTCGACCGCACGGCCGACCAAGGATGGTCGGCCCTACCCGATGCAAGCGGATGCGATGTCATCGCATCCCTACCCGTCCCGCCACCTGCCACCTGGGGCTGCCACCTGCCACCCGAAACTTGTCTCCCACTTTTGCACCTTTGCACAGGCCGTAGGCCGATTTGCACTTTTGCACTTAGGGCAGCACGCGGTGCTACCCCGATACTCGATACTCCATACTCGATACTCTCATATTTACCCTATCCTCATCCTTATTGCCTCTCGCCTTTAGCACTGACATCTTTTCGCCACCCCACCGACTTTGGAAAACCTCCGCCCATTCTTCCGTCATGCTGCGCTTCTCGTCGGCGGAGCGATGATTCTTTCTGCCCAGACGCTGCCGCCGCTGATCGCACCCAAGCCACCAGCCGTCAACACCTCGCCGGACGCCCTCTTCGCCGGCTTCATCCCAAAACTGGAGCTGACCATCTCCCAGGAGAATATCGATAAGCTTGCGAAGAATCCGCGGGACTACGTCACGCTGACGATCAACGAGCCCGGTGGCGTTAAACTCGAGAAGTGCTCCATCAAGCTCAAGGGCTCCGCCGGCAGCTTCCGCCAGATTACCGAAGACCGTCCCGGTTTCTCACTCCGCACCGCGAAGACGAAGAAGGGTCAGGAGTATCGCGGCCTGACCAAGTTCCAGCTGAACAACTGCGCGCAGGACGGCACGATGCTGCTCGAGATGGCCGCGGGCGAGATGGCCCGCCGCGCTGGCGTCCCGGCATCGCGCTGCACGCACGCCTTTGTCGTCCTCAACGGCAAGCGCCTCGGCACCTACGTGCTCAAGGAAGGCTTCAACACCGAGTTCCTCTCCTATTTCTTCAAGGACACCAAGGGCCACCTTTACGACGGCGCCTTCTGCAACGAGATCGATGGCCCGATCGAGGTCGATCAAGGTGACCCGGACGATAAGGTCCGCCTGACGGAGCTGATCGGCGCCACGAAGGAGGCAAGCCCGGCATTACGCCTGGCCCGCATGGAGCGTATCCTGGATGTCGACGCCTACTTCCGACACCTCGCCCTCGAGCAGATCCTCTGCCACTGGGACGGCTATTCCTTCAACCGTAATAACTATCGGTTCTACGAGGATCCCTCGTCCGGCAAGTTCCACTTCATGCTTCACGGCATGGACCAGGTCTTCGGCGATGACCGCTGGTATGTCTTTCGTCAGCCCGGGGCGCTCGTGCCTAACGCCTTACTCTGGGACCGTACGATGCGTGAACGTTACCGGACCCAGTTCTTCGCCGTCTACGAGAAGAACTTCCAAGCGTACGACTGGCCGAAGCGGATTTTAGAACTGGCCGCCAACTCCAAGGCCAAGCTCACCCCGATCGACGCCCAAGAAGCGAAGCGCTTCGACGAGCGAGGTAAAGAGGCCGCCAGTAGGGTGAAAAACCGCATCCAGGCCATCCGCATCCAACTCGAGGACTCCGCGCAGCTCCGCTCTATCGGCGGCAAGGCGACGCTCGGGAAATACGCTTGGGAGCGCAACGCCGACGAGAAGGAGGCGGAAGAACGCGACTTCGAGGGGCGCAATTGTTTCTACGTGAAGGCCGGCCTAAAGAAAGGCGGCGACTTCCGACTACAGCTCGCGACTGGCCCCGGCCGCTATCGCCTGACCGGTATGGTCAAGACTGCCGGCGTCATCGCGGGCAAGGATGAGCAGGATAAAGGCGCGCGCCTCCGCATCTCTGGCCTCAACGGCGTGCCTGCGCTCACGGGTACCAGTAGCTGGCGCACGGTCTCCGTCGAATTCTCCGTCGCCGAAGCGGATCCGGTGCTCGTCCTCGAGCTACGCGCGCAATCCGGCCAAGCGTGGTTTGATCGCAATTCACTGACGCTCACGCGCATCCCCTGACCATGGAGATCGCGGCCCGCTTCGAACTGAAATATATCCTTTCGCTCGCGGAGCGTGACGCCCTGCTCGCCCACTTCCCCGGACGCGTCCTGCCTGACATGCTCGGCGGACCGACCGGACACTATCCGGTCGTAAGCCTCTATTGCGACTCCGCCGACCGGAGATGCTACTGGGATACTTGGCGGGGCGTACCCTCCCGGCGCAAACTACGTCTCCGCCTCTACGGAACAAAAGATGGCGCAAGCCCGGCGGCTACGTTCCTCGAGATCAAGCATCGCGACGGTGGCGCAGGTGCCAAGCGGCGCGTCCAGCTGCCGCTCGAACAAGCCATCGCTTTTACGAACGGAGCGGAAGCGCTGGAAACTGCACCCGCGGACGCGCGCATCCTCGCCGAGGCCCGTCAGCTCATCTCCGCGGAAGGCTTCCAGCCGGCGTGCGTCATCCGCTATGACCGCCACGCCTACCGGCTGGCGGATGAAGCCGGGCATGAGCAACTCCGGCTCACCTTCGACCAAGGCATCCGCTGCCGCTTCGACGACCTGACGCCGCGAACCGAAGACGACGGCTGTACGCTGCCCGTCCTCCATGCCGGCCAGTGCCTGATGGAAGTCAAAGGCGCGACCGCGGCCCCGTACGATTTTGCGAGCTTCCTCTCGGGCCACAGAATCTTTCCTCGCCCCTTCAGTAAATACTCCGAGAGTGTTCGCCAATACGGCGCCACCCCCGCCCTTTCCGCCTAATGTACCTCCTGCCCCAATCTTTCCTCGCCGCCAACTCCGCGCCGGCCGACGCCGATGCGATGACCCGCCTGGTCACCGACCACGCCGACAAGCCCGGCGTAAAGGAGATCCTCTTCGCGATCCTGTTCAGCTTTGCGCTCAACCTCCTCGTTGCCTGGACGTATAAGCAGACCTATCGGGGTACGCGCTACTCGCAGGATTACGTCCACACCCTGCTCATCCTCGGCACCGTCGTCACGCTCGTGATCCTCGTCGTCGTGGGTAACCTAGCGGCGGCTTTCGGTATGTTTGCGGCTTTCTCGATTATCCGCTTCCGCCGCAACGTCGGCCAGTCGCGCGACATCGGTTTCATCTTCCTCGCCATGGGCACTGGTCTCGCCGTCGGCGCCCGCCAGTATGAGCTCGCCGCAGTCACCGTACCGCTCGTGTGCGCGATCATCTTCGCCCTCTCCCGGGCGAACCTCTTCTCCTCGTTCAAAGGCTCGCACCTCCTGCGGATTCGCGTGGGCACCGACGTCGACTACGATCAGGCCTTCGCTGGACCGTTCGCGCAGCACCTGGCGCAGCAGTCGCTCAAGTCCGTCGAGACGGTGCAGGCTGGCCTGATGACCGAGCTGCGCTACGAGGTCACGCTGAAGGATGGAGCTGGCGTCGGTGAATTCATGCGCGCCCTCCAGGCCGCCAACGGCAACAACCGCGTGTTGCTTACCTGCGTCGGCGAACAGAGCGTCGTCGAGGCGGAGTGAGGAGGTAGGGGCGCGACTGCGTCGCGTCCGTTCGCGATCGAACACAGGAATTGCCCGCATCTGGCTAAGATCGGACGACTCCACGTCTCCGGCTTCGAACGGCGGCGATGGCAATCGCCGCCCTACCCGATGCAGCCGTTGGCCGAATGGTGAACGGAAGGTAGGGGCGTGGCTACGCCGCGCCCTTTGACGAGGAGTGCATGACGTAGTCCTGCCCCTACCTTGGGCCACCCTGCGGCGGCCCCCAACAATAAGGGCGCCTGACGGCGCCCTCTTACTTTACTGGCCCTAGCCCAGTCCCTGCCCCTCGCGAGCTCCGCTCGCGCTCAGTCTCCGCCCTTGGAAGGCTTACCGGTGGAGGAGAAGAACTCCTTCACGCGGGCGCGGAGATAGTCGCGGTTGAGCTTGGCGATGACGTCGAGCGTGATGCTCTTCGGGCAATGCGCCTGGCACTCACCGTAGTTGGTGCAGTTACCAAAACCGGCTTCGTCCATGGTCTTCACCATCGAGAGCGTGCGGCGATCGCGTTCGGCCTGGCCTTGGGGCAGGATGTTGAGGTGGTTGATCTTGGCGCCGACGAAGAGCATCGCGGATCCGTTCTTGCAGGAAGCGACGCAGGCACCGCAACCGATGCATTCCGCGGCGTCCATGGCCTCGTCCGCGATGGGCTTAGGCACGGGGATGTTATTGGCCTCCGGGGCGGAACCGGTGCGGACGGTGATGAAGCCGCCGGACTGGATGACCTTATCGAAGCCGGAGCGATCGACGGCGAGGTCCTTGAGCACCGGGAAGGCGCGGGCGCGCCATGGCTCGACGGTGATCGTCTCGCCATCGCGGAAGTTGCGCATGTGTAACTGGCAGGTCGTCACGCCGGGAATCGGGCCGTGGGGCATGCCGTTGATCGTCATCGAGCACATGCCGCAGATGCCCTCACGGCAATCATGGTCGAAAGCGAAGGTGTCCTTGCCCGCCTTGATGAGCTGCTCGTTGAGCATGTCCATCATCTCGAGGAAGGAGGCCGAGGTCGGCACGGCGGCGAGGGAGTGCTCCTCGAAGGCGCCGGGCTGGCCGCGGCGCTGACGCCAGACGCGCAGCTTGAGCGCGAGGGTTTGTTCTTTTCCGTTGTCCTGGACCATGGTGATTACTTGTAAGAGCGGGTGGAGAGTTGGGTCTCCTCGTAAACGAGGGGCTCGACGTGACGAGCGGGCAGCTGGCCTTCACCAGTCCATTGCCAGACGGCGGCGTGGGCGTAGTGCGCGTCGTCGCGCTTGGCTTCACCGGCGTCTTGGAATTCGGTGCGGAAGTGGCCACCGCAGGACTCTTCGCGGGTGAGCGCGTCGAGGCACATCATGATGCCGAAATCGAGGAAGTCGGCCACGCGGCCGGCACGTTCGAGTTCGGGGGCGAGGGCGTCGCCAGAGCCGACGACCTTCACGTTCTCCCAGAAGTCCTTGCGGAGCGCTTGGAGATCGCGGATCGCGCCTTCGAGGCCGGCCTTGTCGCGGGCCATGCCGCACTGCTCCCAGGTGATCTTGCCGAGGGCCTTGTGGTAATAGCGCGGAGACTTCGTGCCGTTGATGGAGAGGAGCTTCGCGACGCGGTCGTTGACGTCCTTGACGACGGCTTTGAATTCCGGCGCATCGTTCGACGGACGGCTACCAGACTTCTCGCCGGCGAGGTAATCGGTGACCGTGTAAGGGAGCACGAAATAACCATCGGCGAGGCCCTGCATGAGCGCGGAAGCACCGAGGCGGTTGGCTCCGTGGTCGGAGAAGTTGGCTTCGCCGCCGACGAACAGGCCGGGGATATTGGACTGCAGGTTATAATCCACCCAGAGGCCGCCCATCGTGTAGTGCACGGCAGGGAAGATACGCATCGGCTGCTTGTAAGCGTTCTCGCCGGTGATGTTCTGATACATATCGAACAGGTTACCGTAGCGGGCGCGGACCTCGGATTCGCCGAGGCGATTGATTGCGGCAGAGAAGTCGAGGTAGACGCCGAGACGCTTGCCGTCGACCACCTGGCCGACGCCGCGACCTTCGTCGCAGACTTCCTTCGCAGCGCGGGAGGCGATATCGCGCGGGGCGAGGTTGCCGTAGCTCGGGTACTTACGTTCGAGGAAATAATCGCGCGCGTCCTCGGGGATCTCGGAGGCGGGCTTGGTGCAATCGGCCTTGTTCTTCGGCACCCAGACGCGGCCGTCATTACGGAGCGACTCGGACATCAGGGTGAGCTTCGACTGGTCTTCGCCGTGCACCGGGATGCAGGTCGGGTGGATCTGCGTGTAGCAGGGATTGGCGAAGCCGGCACCGCGGCGGTGGGCGCGGAACGTCGCGGTGACATTGCAGCCCTGGGCGTTGGTCGAGAGATAGAAGACATTGCCGTAGCCGCCGGTACAGACCACGACGACGTCGGAGGACCATGATTCGATGGCGCCCGTGACGAGGTCGCGGGTGACGATGCCCTTGGCCTTGCCCTCGACGAGGACGAGATCGAGCATCTCATGGCGCGTGTACATCTTCACCGCGCCGAGGCCGATCTGACGGGAGAGCGCGGAGTAAGCGCCGATGAGGAGCTGCTGACCGGTCTGACCACGAGCATAGAAGGTACGCGAAACCTGAGCACCGCCGAAGGAACGATTGGCGAGGAGGCCTCCGTATTCACGGGCGAAAGGCACGCCTTGCGCGACGCACTGGTCGATGATGTTCGTCGAGACCTGGGCGAGGCGATAAACGTTGGCTTCGCGGGCGCGGTAATCGCCGCCTTTGATTGTGTCCTGGAAGAGGCGGCGGACGCTGTCGCCGTCGTTCTGGTAGTTCTTCGCGGCATTGATGCCACCCTGCGCGGCGATCGAGTGGGCGCGGCGCGGGCTATCCTGGTAGCAGAAGCAGGAGACTTCGTAGCCCATCTCGGCGAACGAGGCGGCGGCGGCGGAACCGGCGAGGCCGGAGCCGACCACGATGACGTGGTATTTGCGGCGGTTAGCCGGGTTCACCAGGCGGAGCTTTGCCTTATGGTTATTCCACTTGTCGGCCAGCGGGCCGGCGGGGATCTTCGAGTCGAGATTCATGGGTGGGGCGCTTGCTTCTTTCATGGGGGCTTACTTCAGGCAGCCGGTGAGCACGGCGAGAGGGATGGAGATGAAGCCGAGGGCGATGATCCAGGCATAAGCCAGGGCGAGAACGTCGAGGCGGGAGCGCCAGCGCTCATTGCGCAAGCCGAGGGTCTGGAAGACGCTGCTGACGCCGTGGCTGAGGTGCAGGCAGAGCAGGAGCATGCTGATGATGTAGAAATAGGCGACCGGCTTGCTGGAGAAGCCCGCGATCACCATCTTATAGACGTCGTCGCCGAAGGAGACGTCGCCGAGGGCGACCGCCTTAAAGGTGAAGTGTAGCAGGTGGAAGATGGCGAAGCCCAAGATGACCACGCCTGAGTAAGGCATCGTGCGGCTGGCGATCGTCGCGCGGCGAGTGGCGTCGGCCGCCGGACCACCGTCGCGGGCGGCGCGGTTTTCGAGGGCCAACTGGATGCCGACCCAAATATGGGCGAAAGTGCTGATAATCAGGACCGTGCGGGCGCCCCAAAGGAGACCCTTATTCGCATGCAACCAGGCGGCGTAGGCATTGATGGCCTCCGGGCCCTTGAACATCAGCAGGTTGCCCGTCATGTGACCGAGCACGAACCCGGCGAGGACGAGGCCGGTGAGGGCCATGACGACCTTCTTCCCGATGGAAGAGGGACGGCAACTGGAGCAACAGGAGTTTGCGGACATGGCGGAGCTTGGGACGGGATGCAAAAGCCATCAAATAGGGAGTCGCCCCTGTTCCCACCACGGAGGCGGGCTAAAGGGGAGGTATTAGCGGGAAAGCCCCGGGGTGTGAAAAACCCTCATAGGCCCCCAAGGGGCACCCGGGGCCCGGCCGGACGGGGACCCGATCGGCTAGGGCGGCCCGGCCCGAAAAACCGCTTGCCATGGTTTTTTTCGGCCATGCAATTCGAAAGTCCAGACCGGCTCTCCGTCACAGGACCAGCCGGTCTTTTCGTTTTTATCCGCCCCCAGCCCACCCGACCCTTTTCCATGAAGTATATTTTTGTCACCGGCGGCGTCATCTCCTCCCTGGGCAAAGGCCTCACCGCCGCCGCCCTCGGCGCGCTCCTGGAATGCCGCGGGCTCAAGGTGCGTATCCAGAAATTCGATCCGTACCTCAACGTCGATCCGGGCACCATGAGCCCCTACCAGCACGGTGAAGTCTACGTGCTTAACGATGGCGCCGAGACGGACCTCGACCTCGGCCACTACGAACGCTTCACGTCGGGCGAACTCTCCCGCCTCAACAGCCTGAGCTCCGGCCAGGTCTACGAGACCGTCATCCAGAAGGAACGCCGCGGCGACTACCTCGGCAAGACCGTGCAGGTCATCCCGCACGTCACCAACGAGATCAAGGAACGCATCCTCAAGGGCGGCGAAGGCGTCGATGTGCTCATCACTGAAATCGGCGGCACCACCGGCGACATCGAAGGCCTGCCTTTCCTCGAGGCACTCCGCCAGTTCCAGCACGACGCCGGCCGCGAGAACGTGGCTTTCCTGCATTGCACGCTGGTGCCCTTCATCAAGGCCGCGGGCGAACTTAAGACCAAGCCCTCGCAGCAATCTGTCGCAAAACTGCGTGAAATCGGCATCCAGCCCGACCTACTCGTCTGCCGCACCGACCGCCCCATCGGCGAGGAAAACCGTCAGAAGCTCTCGTTGTATTGCAACGTCGGCCTCGACGCCGTGTTTGAATGCCGCGACGTGGAGCACTCCATCTACGAACTCCCGATGCAGCTCGCCGAGCAGCGCATCGATGAAGTCGTCGTCAAGCGTCTCGGCCTGCAGTGCCAGCCGATCGACATCACGCCGTGGCGCGAGATCGTCCGTCGCCTCCTCGAGCCGAAGCACCGCGTGCGCGTCGGCGTTGTCGGTAAATACATCGAGCTCCAGGACGCGTACAAGTCCGTCTACGAATCCATCACCCACGGCGGCATCGCCAACGAGACCGCCGTCGAGGTCGTGCGCATTGACGCCGAGGACCTCGAGACCAAGGGCACCGCGCAACTCGAAGGCCTGGACGGCATCCTCGTCCCAGGCGGCTTCGGCAACCGCGGCATCGAAGGCAAGATCATCGCCGCGAAGTTCGCGCGCGAACGCAAGGTCCCCTACTACGGCCTCTGCCTCGGTATGCAGATCACCGTCATCGAATACGCCCGCCACGTCCTCGGCCTCAAGGACGCCCATTCGACGGAGTTCGCCCCCGAGACCAAGCACCCCGTCATCCACCTCATGGAATCGCAGAAGAGCGTGGTGACCAAGGGCGGCACGATGCGCCTAGGCTCCTATGACTGCGCCCTGACCCCGGGCAGCCGTGCCCGCGCC
>CAMCWL010000038.1 GCA_945882655.1 Opitutus sp. GAS368 | reverse complement strand
TTCCTGAAGAAGTTCGCCCTGCGCTGGGGCTTTGTGCAGGTATCGATCGACGACGCGGTCGCGCTGCTCAAGCAGGGTCAGACCGTGGCGATCTGCCCGACGGGTCTAGTCGAGGCGCTCGGCGAGGCGGAGTTGCCATTCAAGACCGGTGCCGTGCGTATCGCGCAGCAGGCGGGCGTGCCAATGGTCCCCGTCTACTTCCATTACGGGAGTTATCCTGGCCGCTGGGTGACACCGTTCTCCATCACGGTGCAGAACATCCTCCTCTTCTGTCTCTGGCCGTTCTATCGCCAAGGCGTCACGATTATCGTTGGCGCCCCGATGGATCCCGCCGGCGATGTGAAGGTGCGGACGAGAGAGTTAAAGGCGGCGGTCGATGCGTTGAAGCCTCTTGCCTTAAGGTAGGGCGGCCATTGCTATGGCCGCCGTTCGCATCGGAATGTGCGTCGAGCCGGGCATGTCTTCCGACCATCCGATATTCGTCGCCCACGGACGTGGTGGCAATCACGTCCCTACCCATGGCCGACCCTGCCTGGGGTTGGCTATCTTGCCGGCGCGAGCTGTACGTGCTTCACTGGCTCCATTGCGGCGAAGATCGGACGGCTGTTGGCGCTGAGGATCGAGACCACTTCGTCGCCCTGGGGGAGCAGGTGCCAGAGTTCGGTGCTGAGGATGAACGTCTTGCCCGACTTCACCTTGACGCAAAGCAAGCGGGAGTAAGGAGCGACGTCGGCAGGGCGTTCGGAGCGAGAACGAAGGAGGCGGAAAGGCATGGGGAAAGCCTCCCGGCCGCGGGGTCACCGTCAAAGGACAACCTCTGAGGTGTTTTCCTAAGGCTTTTTCTTTATGCGATGATGGATACTCCGTATTTGTCGCCTGCTTGTCACCAGAAGCGGCCCTGAACGCATTGATAGGCTCTTATGATGGGTGAGTGACGACTCCAAAGCCATTCGCCCTCGGTTGGCGTCTCCTTCGAATCTGCGGCTGGACCTTGCTCGCGGTCGTCGGGGTGCCCCTCTCTTTCTACGGCTTCTTACACTCCAATCATAACCAGCATGAGGTCGTGCCTGGATTGCTCTATCGTTCGGCCCAGCTTCCGGCGGGGGAATTTGTCAGCCTCGCTAAGCAGACTGGCTTGCGGACCGTGATCAACCTGCGCGGCGAGAACGTCGGCCGGGACTGGTATGACGCCCAATATCGTGCCGCGAAGGAACTCGGCGTGGGTTTCCTCAACTACCGTATGAGCGCCTATCGTGAGCTGACCGTCGAGCAGATGACCGAGCTGGCGCAGATGCTGCGTGACGCCCCGAAGCCGGTGCTGATCCATTGCGGTTCGGGTTCCGATCGGAGCGGGTTAGCCTGTGCGCTATTCTTGCTTGAGGCGGGCCATCCTCCTGAGGCCGTCGCTCACCAGCTCTCGCTCCGGTTCGGTCATTTCCCTTATTTGTGGAGTCGGTCGGGGGCGATGGACAATAGCCTTCAGGCCTACGGGGAGAGTCAGCGTCTTTCCGTGCGAAAGCTTGCGGCCGCCGGCGACAACTAAGGCCGCGTGCGCCTGCTCGACCGACACATCCTGCGCGAGTGCGCCATTGCCAGCGCCCTTGCCACCGGAGCCTTTGTCTTCGTGCTTCTGGCGGGCAACGTCATCAAGATGGTGCTCGGTGCGGTCTCATCCAGACAGGTCACTCCTTGGGAGGCCTGCGAGCTGATCCTCCTCCTGTTTCCGACGGTGCTCCCTTACGCTTTACCGATGGGTATCCTGACGGGCGTGCTCCTGACTTTCGGGCGCATGGGGGCCGACGGGGAAATCACCGCCATGAAGGCGTCTGGTATCGGCCTTTGGCGAATCGCTGCCCCTGTGTGGATCACTGCGGCCGTGGTGTCGCTGGTGGCGCTTTGGTTGAATCTCGAGGCTGGACCGGCCTCAGAAGATGATTTCCAGAAAGTGCTGCTCGGTTCCGCCCAGCTGACGCCAGCTGGCCTCATTCAGCCCGGTAAACTGAACCGGCAATTCAAGGGCCTACTCATACGTGCCGAGGATAAAGAAGGGGAGACCCTGAAGCGTTTCCATCTTTGGCAGGTGGATGACCGTGGGCAGGTGGTGCAGTCCATCCGCGCCAAAGAAGCCAAGCTGAGTAAGTTGACGGACCCGGCGGGGCAATCCGTCCTGCGGATTGAGATGCAGGAGGCGAGTATGACCACCCGCCCTGGCGGCAAGGATACGCTCGCACATCCTGAAAGTTTTGTGTCCGCGAGACAGACTATTCTCGAGATGCCGCTCGGCCAGCGACCAGACGAGAAGGGGACCTATGTGAAGAGGCTCCGCATGATGACGGGGGGAGAGTTGCTCGCCGCGATGGAGACCGGCTGGAGGCTGCCGGAGCATCCGACGGCGGAACAGCGCGCCGCCGACCGGATGATGTTGGCCGTACAATTCATGTTCCGTGTTTCGACCGCGATGTCTGTCCTGAGCCTGGCGATGCTCGCCGTGCCGTTGGCGGTCTCGGTCGGCCGATCGGAGACCAGCGTGAGCGCCGGCTTGGCCTTGGGTGTCGCTTTAACCTATTATCTCCTGACTTCGATGGCGACCTGGGTGAAGGATCCTGCCTGGTATCCGGAGGTCTTGGTTTTCTTGCCGAATATCCTGCTCGCAGCGATCGCCTGTCTGTTGATGCGGAAAGCCGCACGTCACTAGTCGCTATCGCCATGATGAATGGAGGGCTGCGTAGAGGACTGAATAGACGAAGGCGAAGGGTTAGGTAGGGTTGAGCGCCCTCGCTCAACCCCGGCTGACCAAGGGTGGTCAGCCCTACCAATGTCAGGTCGAAGCGGTTAGCGGTTGGCGGTTGGCCAGAGCCAAAGCGCCAAAGGGAGACCGGAAACCGGATAGGATGCTACGGTCATTATTAAGCCCCAGCCAATCATCCGGTCTCCGGTTTCCCTTTGGGCAAAAAAAGGGGACGAACGGACGTCACGTAATGGCGTCCCTACCTTGTGACTGAGGTGACGCCAAGTTGGCGTATTCCTATGGCAAGATGGCTGAGTGACTTCTCCCCAGCGCCCCGCTTTCTTAGTCAGGTTTGTGCGCGCGGTGGGATTGACGCTTCTGGTCGGGCTGCTGGCTCTGGTCGGAGCGTATACGTGGGTGCATGGGGGCGGTAACTTCCATGAAGTAGAGAAGGGCGCGGTCTATCGTTCCTCATTGCTTGGCTCGGAGAAATTGGAGCAAGCCGTTGACCGACTCGGCGTGAAGACGGTCTTGAACCTTTGCGGCGAGCAGCCTGGCGTGGAGTGGTATGAAGGTGAAGTCGAGGTCTCCCGTCGCCGGGGCGTGAAATTCGTCAACATGGCCCTGTCGGCTAATACGGCATTAGATGCGGCGCAGCTGGCTAAGCTGACCGACGCCCTGCGTGACGCTCCGAAACCTTTGCTCATTCATTGCCGGGCCGGCTCCGATCGGACTGGCCTGGCCAGTGCGATCTACGTCGCAACGCATGGCGGCTCCTATCACGACGCCCAGAACCAGCTTTCGCTCTACTACGGACACTTCCCTTATCTCGGTAGTAAGAGCGCAGCCATGGGTATCTCGCTTGAGCGATTCTACGAAGGCGTAGCGGGTCGGCAGGTCGTGAGTCAGGTGGGATCGAGGTAGGGTTGTGCGGGTGCGAACGGCGGCCACGGCAATGGCCGCCCTACCCAAGGCAACAGAGGGGGCTCAAAGGGAAACCGGAGACCGGATGATTGGCTGCGGGCATAGGTAGGGACGTGATTGCCATCACGTCCGTGGGCGGACGGACGTCTAACGATCAGGAGGCCTACCCGACATGACGCACGTGCGAGTGCGAACGGCGGCCATGGCAATGGCCGCCCTACCTATCCAATTCTGCTCCGATAATGACCTATTCCGCTCAATAGACGCGAAAGGGTTGAAGAGTGGCGGGCGGTTTGGAACATCGGGGTCCCTTTCACCGTCTTCTTCCTTCACCCCATGAAAAACCACCCCATCGCCGCCTTCGTGTTCGCGCTGCTGTCCGTCATCGGACTGGCCGCGCAGAGCAAGGAGCCGGTCGCTAAGATCGTCCTGCCACCGGAACCGGTCGCGCAGGCCGTCACCAAGAAGGTCAACATCCTCGATCTTTTCCGCGAAGGAAAGGCCGAGATGCACATCAACCCCAAGGCTGACATCGTCGACGACCCTAAGAACGTCTTCAAGTTCGAGCCGGACGGGTTGTTCCACGTGAGTGGCAACGGCTACGGCGGCATCACTACCAACGATAGCTTCAAGGATTACCACCTCGTCATCGAGTTCAAGTGGGGCGACAAGACTTGGGGCAAGCGCGCCAAGGCTACCCGCGACAACGGCATTCTCGTGCATTGCTACGGCCCGCAGGGCACCGTGGGCGGCAGCTGGATGGCTAGCATCGAAGCCCAGATCATCGAAGGCGGCGTGGGCGATATCCTCGTCCTCGCGCCGAAGCTCGCCGACGGCACCGTGCTCGAGGCCTCGCTCAGCGCCGAGATCGGACTCGATCGGGACAAAGAGAAGGTGTGGACGCCCGGCGCGCCCCGCCAGACCATGAAAGGCGGTCGCCTTAACTGGCAGAAACGCGACGTGGATTGGAAAGACACCATCGGCTTCCGCGGTAAGGACGACGTCGAGTCGCCGATGGGCCAGTGGACCCGTTTCGAGGTGATCGCCAAGGGCGACACGCTCCAGTATTTCGTCAACGGCGTGAAGGTGAACGAAGCCTTCGAGTGCAAGCCCAGCCAGGGCCGCATCCTCCTGCAGGTCGAAGCCGCTGAGATGTTCGTGCGTCGCTACGAACTCTACCCGCTCGGCGAGTTCAAGGAGAAGTGGGGTGCCGCCAAGCCGGCCGTCCACGGTGACGGCGAGGAGTTTCCCTCCTACGCCTATCGCCCCCAGTTTCTCGAGTTGAGCAAGGATCAGCTACCGCAGGGCGGGCTGAAGCATAAGCTCCCAGTGGGTTTTGAAATGGTCGTCGCCGCCACCTCTCCAATGGTAGCCAATCCCACTATGGGATGCGTCGATGACCGTGGCCGCCTCTTCGTGGGCGACTCCGCTGGCGTAAATTGGAGCCCGAAGAAGTTCGAAGCCGTCCTCCCGAACCGCGTCCTCATGCTCGAGGACCGGGACGGCGACGGGGTATTCGAGCGCAGCACCGTCTTCGCGGATAAACTCGCCGTGCCTAAGGGCGGCTGCTGGGCCGACGGTAGTCTCTTCGTCGCCTCGCCTCCCGGCATCTGGAAGTTCACCGATGCGGACGACGACGGCGTCGCCGAGAAGCGCGAGCTCGTCGTGGACGGCTTCGCCTGGACGGCTAACGGCGCCGACTGTCACGGCCCCCGCCTCCACCCCGACGGCCGGCTCTATTGGACACATGGCCGCAAGGGCCACACCGTGAAGCAGAAGGACGGCACGCTCGTGCACGCCGGCCTCAACAGTGGCGTCTGGTCGATGAAGACCGACGGGTCCGACATCCGCTGGCATGCCCTAGGCTGCGCCGATAATCCGGCCAGCATCGACTTTACCCCGACCGGCGAGGTCGTGGGCACCGTCGACCTCTATTTTGGCAGCCCGCGCGTCGACACCCTGATGCAGTGGCAGCTCGGCGGCGTCTATGAGCGCCCGGATTTCCTGCGTATCATCGCCGATCTCCCGCGCACCCATGAGCGCATGCCCATCATCAAGGAGCTCGGCCACGTCGTGCCCAGCGGCTGTTCTTTCTGGAAGCACGGCGACCTCGTCGCGCCCGCCGACCACCCCCTTTCATCCGCTCCGGATAACCTCAACCTCCTCGTCGCTTTCTACAACTCCAAGAAGATCGTCCGTTTCGAACTCAAGCCTGAGGGCGCCACCTACCAGGCGATCGAGCACGAATTCCTGACCGTAGACCGCAAGGGCGCGCATCTTTCCGACGTCATCGAGGCCCCCGACGGCTCGTTACTGATCCTCGACACCGGCACCTGGTATTCGCATTGCCCGTCCAGCCTGCAGGGCGTGGCCAATGTCCCTGGCGCGATCTACCGCGTGCGTCGCACCGCCGAAGGGAAGGCCGCCCATGAGGCCGTCGCCAAGGCGCACCGTCCCTTTGCACCCGCCCCGGTGAAATCGGATGCCGAACTTCTCGCCCAACTTTCGTCCGCCGATCAAGCGGTCGTCCGTCGCGGCCTCGAAGGCCTGACCTTCCGTGAGGCCAAGTCGCCGGCCGTCACCGCGGCCATCCGCGGCCTCTTGTCACGTGAGGCTGACCTCGTGCTCGAGCACGCCATTCTCACCGCGGGCATGCGTCTCGCCGGTTTCACCGCCGCCGACCTCGCCACCGTCAAGGGCCCCGTCGCTCAAGCCCGCCTCTTGCGCATCCTCTCGCAGACTCGTGTCAAGGAGTCCGATTTCGCTGACGTCCTGAAGTTCGCCCTCGGCCAAGCCGACACCACTGACGCCGCTCTGGCCAAGAACGCCTACCTCGCTCTCAGCAAGGCCGCTGACGCCGACCAGGTGATCGCGCCGCTCTTTACCCGTTGGCTCGCGCAGCCGGCGCCTTCCGCGACGCAGGTCGCCGCCTTGGGTAAGTTCGCCACCGCGCTCGCCGGCCAGCCGGGCGTTGCCAAGGGCATCGCCCAGATGCTCGCGCACGGGAAGGTCGCCGTCCGTCAGGCCGCGCTCCGCGCGATCGCCGCTCAGCCGGGCAAGGTGAACGCCCAGACTTGGCTCGCCTCGCTCGAAGCCCAACTCGCCCAGGGCGCCTCGCCGCTGCTCTTGGATGCCCTCGCCCACGTGAAGGAGAAGCGCTTCGACGCTTCGCTCAACGCGATCGCCGCCGATACCACCAAGCCGTCTTCGCTCCGTCTCAAGGCGCTCCTCGCGCTCTCCAGCAGCGGCGAAGACCTCACCGACCCTGCGTTCAAGTTACTCACCGACCTCTTTGTCGATCCGGCGAATCCTGGACTGCGCATGGACGCCGCCGCGCGTCTCGCCAACACGAAGCTCACCCCCGCGCAGTGGGACACTTATCTCGAGTTGCTGCCGAACGCCGGCCCGCTCGAGCAGAGCGAACTCCTCGTCGCGCTCGCCGTGTCGCAGAACTACAAGCGCATCTCCAAGGATACCGGCCGGAAGATTGCCGTCGCGCTCAGCAAGTCGCCTATGCTCGGTACGTTCCGCCAGGATCTCGTGCGCAAAGCTTTCGGCTTCCTGCCACGCGAGATCTATGAAGTCCTCGAGCCGTCGTTTGACGCCGCGCTCGCGGCCAACGAAGCCAAGAAGGAACGGCTCGTCCCACTCGCCCAAGCTGCGGTGAAGAAGGGCGACCCTATCGCCGGTCGTGCCGTCTATGAATCTGGCCGCGGCGCCTGCCTCGCGTGCCACAAGATCGGCGACAAGGGCAACGAGCTTGGGCCGAACCTGACCAAGATCGGTGGCATCCGTGCGGAGCGGGAACTCGTCGAGAGCATCCTCTTCCCGAGCTACAACATCGCCCGCGACTACGACCTCAATTCGTTCCAGCTCACCGACGGGTCCAGCGTGCTCGGGCTCATCCAGGCGCGCTCCGCCGAGGGCGTGACCGTCAAGGAGGCTTCGGGGCAGGTCCGTCTGCTACCCAACGAGGCCATCGCCTCTTCGACCCAGCTCACCACGAGCCTCATGCCCGCCGGTCTCGACGGCATGCTTTCTGAAAAGGAGCTGGTCGATCTCGTGGCGTATCTGCGATCTTTGCGTTGAGCGAAAGCGCGAGGCGCTTTCGAGGGGACACGTGGGCAAGTTGACACGTGGACACGGGGTAGGGTCGGGACCGCTCACGACATAGCTGAATCGTGGTAGGGCGGCCATTGCCATGGCCGCCGTTCGCATCGGCACGTACGTTGAGCCCCGGGCAAGCCTTCTGTCCTCCCGAAGTCCGTCCGCCCACGGACGTGATGGCAATCACGTCCCTACCTCAGGAGCCAGAGGCTGAGAAGGGGAAGGGCGAGGATGAGTAGGCAGCCGCCGGAGCGGGGGCGGGAATCGTCGTAGAGTGAGCTGGTGCGCTCGTCGACCTCCCGTTGGATCTTTTCCTCGATGTCGGCTTCCAGGTCCGGTGGGATGCCGCCCTCGCCGTATTCGTCGTCGGAGCTGAAGTTCTCGTCGTCGTGATCGTCGCTCATGAGGCCATAGTATGCCCGGGGGCAGGGGAGGCGCAAGGGGTCGGTCCGTCATAACAGGCTGGAGCCTCGGCGAGGAATCCCCACGCTGACGGCAGCATGGCGACCATCCTTTGCATGAAGTGGGGTAAGAAGTACGGCCCGGAATACGTGAACCGGCTTCACTCCATGGTGAGCCGTCACCTGACCATACCGTATCGCTTCGTGTGCCTGACGGATGATAAGACCGGCCTCAACGCCGGTATTGAGACGTTCCCCATTCCCAGTCTCGAGCTACCCGCCGGCGCCCCAGAGCGCGGTTGGACCAAGCTCGTCTCGTTCTCGCCCGCGCTGACTACTCCTGGCGGCCCCGAACTCAAAGGCGACATCCTCTTCCTCGACATCGACATCGTCATCGTCGGCAACATGGACTCGTTCTTCTCTCAGCCCGGCGACTTCCTGATTATCCGCGACTGGCAGAAGGGCGACTATACCGGCAACTCATCGGTCTACCGCTGGCGCGCCGGCACGTATCCCGACGTCCTGGAATATTTCCGCGCGAATCTGGACGCCGTCCGCAAGCGTCACCGCAACGAGCAGGAGTTCCTCACCGCACACCTCAGCGCGCAGGGCAAAGTCAGCTACTGGCCGGAGACCTGGTGCCGCAGCTTCAAGAAGCACTGCGTGAAATATTTCCCGTTCTCGTTCTGGCAGACGCCGGAGATTCCCGAAGGTGCGAAGATTGTCGTCTTCCATGGCCTTCCCAATCCGCCTGACGCGCTCGTCGGCCGCAGCGGCAAGTGGTATCGCCGCGTGCTGCCCACGGCTTGGATCGGGGAGAATTGGAAATAAGCGCGGAGCGCTTATTTCCAGGGGGCACGGGGTCTTTAGGTAGGGACGTGATTGCCATCACGTCCGTGGGCGGACGGATTTCGAATGGACGGATGACCTGCCCGGCTCGACGCACGTGACGATGCGAACGGCGGCCATGGCAATGGCCGCCCTACCTAACAAGAAGGGTAGCACGCGGTGCTGCC
The DNA here is from genome assembly GCA_945882655.1 of Opitutus sp. GAS368. GTDB lineage: Bacteria > Verrucomicrobiota > Verrucomicrobiia > Opitutales > UBA953 > UBA953. The sequence continues at coordinate 5,561 of CAMCWL010000038.1, read as the reverse complement.
CTTACCTTAAGCCGTAAGCACCTTCGCGCTTACTTGCTCTCTTCCGCGGCCTCGTCGTTGGCGGCTTCTTCCTTGGCCTGGGCCTGACTGCTCAGGATGGGCTGGGCGAAGAGGCGGCCGTCGGGGAGGTTGGCGATGTAGCCTTCGCCAATGAGGAAAGAAAGGTCCGTGAGCACCTGCGTCTTGGCGGCGTCTTCGGCGTTCTCGCCAGCGAGCGCGAGCACGAGGTCCTTTGCCTGCTGGGCCGGTTTGCGGTCGAGCGAGTCGAAGAGCTTGGCCATCGGATCGCTGAAGGTGGACTTCGGGTCGCGGCAGCGGCGGCGGACTGAGCAGGCGTAAGTGATGCCCTTCGAGCCCTTCTTATAAAGGTGGAAGCCTTCCTTGCGGAGGCGGCCACGGATACCGTTGGCGGTGTCGAGGGGGAAGGCGCGCTGCTGTTCGAGGGCGTAGCGGACGGAATCGCGGAGCGGGCCGGGATTGAGTTCTTCGAGCAGGCGACCGGCGAAGCGGACCCACGGATGGGTTTTCACCACGAGGTCCTTGCGGAAGGCTTGGAGGAAGCCGCGGGCGGCGTCGAGGGACTCGAGGCGCTCAGGTTCGCCTTCCTTGCGGTCCTTCGGAGCGTATTCGCTGCGGGTGGACATCGACTTCAGCCAAGCGTCGATCTGTTCCTGTTCGCGGACCATCTCGAGGCGGCCCTTAAAGGCGTCGAACGGCACGTTCGGGCAATGGCGGGCGTGGTGTTCGCGTAGGTTGCGCTGGTAGCTGTGGTGCGTCGGTGCGCCGAGCAACTTGCCCGTCTGCGAGCACCTTGCGACCATCAGGAAGGAGCCCTTGGGGGCTTCGACTTCGACTTCGACGACGTCGAAGAACTTGTCGAGGTGGCGGGACATCACGTGTGAGACCGCGTCGCCTTCGCTGAGGAAGGGATGGCCGTCGGGTACGGAGACCGCGAGCAGGGCGTCCGGGCGCTGTTCGGCTTCGAGGTGGCGGATGACGATGGAGAGACGGTCTTCCTTGTCGAGGATCAGGCGGGCGACTTCGAAGAGCTCGTAGGTCATCTTGCTCTTCTTCATGGCGCCACCGAGGATTTCAAACTTCGCGTCATCCGGGAAGAAAGCGCTAGCGATGACGGGACGGAAGACCGGTGCGTCTTCGAAACGGGAAGGACCGCGGTCATCGCGACGACGATCATCGCGACGAGGTCCACCTGGACCATCACGACGGGGTCCGCCAGGTCCGGCACCAGGACCGTCACGGCGAGGGCCGCGGCTCTGTCCGTCGCGGGGAGGACCATCACGGAAACGAGGGCGATCGCCATCGCGGCGGGGGCCGCCGTTGCCGGAGCTCACCTTCTCGGAGGGTCCGCTGACCCAGGAGGGCCCGAAACCAAGGGAAGAGAGGTCCAGTTCAAAGGACTTTTCCTTGGGAGGGTTGTTTTCGGCCGAGTCGGAGGACATTGAGGAAGTGAGCGTTGGGAAAGATGACCGCTTGGCAAGCATCAGCACAATCGCTTTTTACTTGCACCAGCCGTCAGGAGTTCCAGCGTGCACCTTCCTTTATTGCTCAGGTGGTGGAATGGCAGACACGCATGCTTGAGGTGCATGTGCCGCAAGGTGTCCGGGTTCAAGTCCCGGCCTGAGCACCAATTTAGGCTGGGTCGGTCCGGAAACGGGCCGGCCCTGTTTTTGGTTCACATCAAACCCGACACCCCGCAGTAGTAGGGACATGGCTACGCAGGGAAAACTCGACGTCCTCATCCTCGGCTCCGGCGGTCGGGAGCATGCCTTGCTCAAGGCCTGCCTCCGCAGCCCCCGCGTGGCCAAGGTCCGCGTGGCCCCCGGCAACGGCGGCATGGCGCTCGAAGCCGAGTGCTTGGAGGTCGACGCCGCCAACCCAGCCGCCGTCCTGGAACTTGTCCGTCGCACGGCCTCCACCTTTGTGATCGTCGGCCCCGAGGTCCCGCTCGCCGCCGGCGTCGTCGACGCCCTCGAAGCCGCCGGCATCCCAGCCTATGGTCCGCTCGCTTCCGGCGCGCGCCTCGAGGCTAGCAAGGCTTTCAGCAAGGACTTCATGGTGCGCCACAAGGTGCCCACCGCCGCTTCGGAGACTTTCCGAGCGCTCGCGCCCGCCCTCGATTACGTGCGCAAGCAGCCCGTCCCGATCGTCATCAAGGCTTCGGGCCTGGCAGCAGGGAAGGGCGTCGTCCTCGCGACCACGCTCGCCGAAGCTGAAGCCGCGCTGCGCGACATGATGGAGACGAAGGTCTTTGGCGCGTCGGGCGACGAGGTCGTCATCGAAGAATTCATGCAAGGTGAAGAGGCGTCGATCATGCTCATGGTATGTCGCGACGAATACCTCATGCTCCCGCCGAGCCAGGACCATAAGCGCGTTGGCGAAGGCGACACCGGACTCAATACTGGCGGGATGGGCGCTTACGCTCCCACCACGGTTGTCACGCCTGAGGTCGAACGCCGTCTCCGCGAGGAGATTATCGCGCCCACGCTGCGCGGCCTCAAGGCCGACGGCATTGATTACCGCGGCACGCTCTACGTCGGCATCATGGTCACCGCGACCGGACCCAAGGTCGTCGAGTTCAACGTGCGCTTCGGTGATCCCGAGTGCCAGGTGCTCATGCCTTCGCTTGAGACCGACCCCGTGCAGATCATGGAAGATATCGCCCATGGGCGCTTCCGTCCTTCGGCCGTGAAGCTGCGTCCGGGCGCCACGATCATCATCGTCCTCGCTGCTGGTGGTTATCCTGGCGAGATCCGCAAGGGCGACCCCATTACCTTGCCTGCTTCCCTGCCTGAGGGCGTGGACATTGTTCATGGTGGCACCAAGCGCCTGCCAGATGGACGGGTTGTCACCTCCGGCGGCCGTGTTCTCGGCGTCGTGGCCCATGGTCCGACCCTCCAGGAAGCCGCCCGCCGGGCCTACGCCGTCGTCCCCCAGATTAAGTTCGAAGGGTGTCACTACCGTCGGGATATCGGTTATCGCCAGCTCCGTCGCGACGGGGTGGTTTGAACACTTGAACCGAGGGGCTTATCCCTCATCTTGAATCGCATGGCCGTCGAACGAGACACCGTCACGTTTGTCTGCACAGGTAATACCTGTCGCAGTCCGATGGCGGAGGCGTTGCTCCGGGCGACCCTAGTCAAGCGAGGGCAGGGGCTCGAGAAGCTGAAGGTCGCCTCCTTCGGACTCGCCGCGGAGGGCGGTCAGCCACCCTCCACCAATTCCGTCAAGGCCATGCAACGTATCGGCCTGGACGTCTCTGGTCATCGCAGCCGGCTGCTAAGTCAGGCCGATGTCGACCGCAGTGTCGTGATCTTCGGCATGACCGAGTCGCATCTCGCCGCCTTGCATTCTCGTTTCGACGTCCTGCCCGATTTCGTGCTCCTCCTGCGCGACGTCCTGCCGACGGACGTCCCGCGGGACATTCCCGACCCGTTCGGCGGCGGTTATCGCGATTACGAGGAGTGCCGCGATTCCATGGTTGAAGCCATCCCTGCGATGGTGGAGTTTCTGCGCCAGAATCTTTCCCGATGACCAGCCCGCTTACGCTTTCCTTTGGCAGTGACCACGGCGGACTCGCCTTGCGACGCGGCCTGATTGAAGCGCTCAAGGCCAAGGGTTACGCCATCCTCGATCGCGGTACCGAGACCGAGGCCTCCTGCGACTATCCGGACTACGCCCATGCCGTGGCCGCCGATGTCGTCGGTGGTAGCGCAAAGTTCGGTATCCTCGTCTGCACGACCGGCATTGGCATCTCCATCGCTGCCAACAAGGTGCGCGGCATTCGGGCCGCCCTCGTCCAAAGCGCCGACGCCGCTGGCCAGAGCCGTCGCCATAACGACGCCAATGTCCTTTGTTTTGGGGCCAAATACGTCGACCTCCCGACCGCCTTGGCGTGCGTCGAGGCCTTCCTGGTCGCCGAATTCGAAGCCGGCCGGCATACCCGGCGCGTGGATAAGCTGGAGTCCCCATGTGGATAACCCCGCCGATTTGCCGTTGCCACGATTCCTCGCACGATTTGCCCTTTCCCCATTCCAACTATGACCGCCATTCGCCGCATCCCTCTCGCCCAGCTTGATCCGGAGATCGACCGCCTGATTAAGGCTGAGCTCAAGCGCCAGCAGACGCACATCGAGCTGATTGCGTCCGAGAACTTCACGCTTCCCGCCGTCATGGAAGCCCAGGGCAGCATCCTCACCAATAAGTACGCCGAAGGTTATCCCGGCAAGCGGTGGTACGGCGGTTGCGAAATCGTCGACCAAGTCGAGCAGCTGGCTATCGACCGCGCCAAGGCCCTCTTCGGTGCTGACCACGCCAACGTCCAGCCGCACTCCGGCAGCCAAGCTAATGCCGCCGTCTACTTCGCGAGCATCAAGCCCGGCGATAAGATCCTGACCATGAACCTGTCGCATGGTGGCCACCTCACGCACGGCAACTCCGCGAACTTCTCCGGCAAGCTCTACAACGCTGTTCACTACGGCGTGGGCGCTGACGGCCGCATCAACTACGACGAAGTCGAAGAGATGGCTAAGCGTGAGCAGCCCAAGATGATCACCGTCGGCGCTTCCGCGTACGCCCGCGAAATCGACTTCGCCCGCTTCGGTAAGATCGCCAAGGAGAACGGCGCGCTCCTGCTCGCCGATATCGCCCACATCGCCGGCCTCGTCGCGGGTGGCGTGCACCCGTCGCCCGTCCCTTACGCCGACTTCGTCACCACGACCACGCACAAGACCCTGCGTGGTCCGCGCGGTGGCCTCATCCTCTGCAAGGCCGAGCACGCCAAAGCCATCGACTCCGCTGTCTTCCCTGGCGCCCAGGGTGGTCCGCTCGAGCACGTCATCGCCGCGAAGGCCATCTGCTTCGCGCAGTGCGCCACGCCCGAGTTCAAAGAATACGCCAAGCAGGTCGTCGCCAATTCCCGCGCCCTCGCCGATGAGCTCGTGAAGCTCGGCTTCGGCCTGATCAGCGGCGGCACCGACAACCATCTCAGCCTGCTCGATCTCCGTAAGAGCCACCCGACCGTCTCGGGCAAGGACGCCCAGCTCGCTCTGGATGCCGCGCATATCACCACGAATAAGAATACCGTGCCGGACGAGACCCGCAGTCCCTTCCAGGCCAGCGGTATCCGTGTTGGCACGCCGGCCGTGACTTCCCGTGGCATGAAGGAGTCCGAAATGAAGGAGATTGCCCAAGCGATCGCCATCGTCCTGTCCGACCCCCAGAATCCTGCCAAAATCGAACAGGCACAGGGCATCGTGGCCTCCCTGACCAGCCGTTTTCCGCTCCCTTATTAAGCTTATTAGTTCCTCTTTTCGGCTTTCCAAAACGACTTTTTTGCCCTATTTTCATCTATACCCCACTCAATCTATGAACATCTCACCCCGCAACCGTAAGGGCTTCACGCTCATCGAACTCCTGACGGTGATCGCGATCATCGGCATCCTCGCCGCCGTCCTCTTCCCTGGCGTCCAGGGCGTCATGAAGAAGGCCAAGCAGTCCGCCGCTTCGACCAAGCTGCGTAACATCGCCCAGTCCTACATCAC
>CAMCWL010000037.1 GCA_945882655.1 Opitutus sp. GAS368 | reverse complement strand
ACGACGAGGGTGTCCTCGAGCAGTCCGCGACGTTTGAGGTCCTTGATGAGCGCGGCGCTGGGCTGGTCGGTGTCGCGACAACGCGCGGTGCACCAGGAGGTGAGGCGGCTGTGATGATCCCAGTCGGGGTGGAAGAGCTGCACGAAGCGCACGCCACGCTCGATCAGGCGACGCGCGAGGATGCAGTTGGCGGCGTAGCTGCCCGGCCGACGTGAGTCCGGTCCGTAAAGTTCGAAGACTTCGTCCTTCTCGTCGCTGAGGTCGGTGAGCTCCGGCACGCTGGCCTGCATGCGGTAGGCCATCTCATATTGGCGGATGCGTGTGGAGACTTCGGGGTCGCCGCTACGCTCAAGCGCGCGTTGGTTCATGGCGCCGAGGCTGTCCAGCATCTCGCGGCGGAGCTCGCGCGGGAGACCATCGGGATCGCGCAGGTAGAGGACAGGGTCCTTGGCGCTGCGGAGTTTGACGCCTTGGTAGCGCGAGGGGAGGAAGCCGCTGCCCCAATAATGGTCATACAACGGCTGGTCGCTCGGTCGCTGCATCTTGGAGAGCAGCACGAGGTAGTCGGGGAGATTGCGGTTCTCGCTGCCGAGGCCGTAGCTGGCCCAGGCGCCGAGGCTCGGGCGGCCCGGAATCTGGTTGCCGGTCAGGAACTGCGTCATGGCCGGGGCATGGTTGATCTGGTCGGTGTGCATCGACTTCACGATGCAGAGGTCGTCCGCCACGGTCTTGAGGTGCGGCAACCACTCGCCGATGCTCTGGCCGCTCTGGCCGCAACGTTCGAACTTCGTAGCCGCGGGCTTGATGAGCTGCTTCTGGCCCGAGGTCATGGTGGTCAGGCGCTGGCCGCGACGCACGGACTCAGGGAGCTCGGTGCCGGCGAGCGCCCTGAGACCAGGCTTCTCGTCGAAGAGTTCGATCTGCGAAGGGCCGCCGGACTGGGTGAGGAAGATGACGCGCTTGGCCTTGGCGGCGAAGTGCGGGAGGTTGGGCAGGCCGAGCTTGCTGGGGCCATCCGCGGCGAGGGCGCGGCCGACGAGCGTCGAGAGCGCCATGGCGCCGATCGAGAGGCCGGTGCACTGGCCGAGGAAGTAGCGACGCGAAGGGTCGAGAGGATCAGGGCTCATGCGAGGCGATGGAGTTTGTAGGGGTAAGCGCTGCCGCTGGCCCACTGGCAGACGTAAAGGTCGCCGCGCGTGTCGACGCACACGTCGTGGCAGTTGTTGAAGACGGGCTGATCCTGCAGCATGAGCTGGAGACGTCCGTCGACGTATTTGGGCTCCTGGCCGCCGGGGTTCGAGACGACGCGGTCGTGCTCGTCGAGGATGGTCACGAAGCCGCGGCCTTGCCACATGCGGGTGTCGTCGGGCTTGGCGCCGAAGCAGACGCCGGAATACAGGTGCTTGCCGGCGATGACGGGGCGGCTGACGTAGGCGCCGTGGAGGTAGACGCCCCGCACGTGCTTGCCGGCGAGGGTGAACCAGTTGAATTCGTTGCGGACGCGTTCGGTGCAGACGAGCAGGGGTTCAGGTCCCCGCGTGTCGATCGCGACGCCATGCGCCTGCATGAACTTACCGGGGTTGGTCGGCTGGGTGCTCTTGCCGCCGAACTTGCTCAGGTATTTGCCGTCCTTGTCGAAGCGGAGAATGAACTGCGAGCCATAGCCGTCGGCGACGTAGATGTCGCCGTTGGGCGCAGCCACGGCCTCGGTCGGCGCGTAGGGTTCTTTGTCCGAATAGGCACCGCACTTCTGCGCGTGCGGGAGCTCGAGCACGATCTCACCCTTGAGCGTCGTCTTCACGACCCGCCCGCCGTTGTCCACGAGCCACAGGTATTCCTTGCCGTCGGCGCCGCGTTCGAGGCTGAGTCCGTGTCCGGCGCCCATGCCCACGCTCCAAGCATCGACGACCTTGCCGGCGGTATCGAAGACGAGGACGTTGTTCTGCTTGTGGTTGGTGATGAGATAGAGTCGTCCGTCGCCGGCCTGGACCATCTCATGGCAATCTTTGACGGGGTGCTTGGCCTTGTCGGCCTGACACCAGAGCTTGTCGACGCGGTAACGGAACTCGCCGTGGCCGACGATGGCACCGTGATGCATCGGCGCGGCCCCGGCCTGGGCGAGCACGCGCGGCGCAGCCAACGCAGCGATGCTACTGGCGAGGAAGGAACGACGGGAGAGAGAAGACATTTTAAGAAGATGACGGATGGCAGACGGATGATGAGAGATGAAGGATGGATGATGATTTATCAGACCCTCAGTTTGAGGGTGCTTTCGTGTCCCCGTGTCAACGTGCCCACGTGCCCCCTTGTCTCTCGTTCACTCATGCGTAATCGCCTCATCGAGGTTGAGGGCGAGGCTCGCCACGATGGTCCAGGCGGCGAGTTCGGGTTGGTCCGCGCTCGCGGGGTTGCGTTGGCCGACTTTGAGGAACTTGGCGGCTTCCGCCGGATGCGCCCGGTAATAGGCGCGGGCCTCGGTGAGTGTCTTGCCCAGCGCCGCCGCCTCACGGTCGTCGCCTTCGCGGGAGAGTACCTTGCGGAGAAGTTTCTGGAGTCGTCCGGAGTCGCCGCCTTCCTTGATCACGTCGGCGGCGATGGCCTGCGAGGCTTCGAGATAAGTAAGGTCGTTTTGCAACGTCAGCGCCTGCAGCGGGGTGTTGGTGCGTCCGGTGCGGACCTCGCAGGAGCGACGCTGCGCGGAGTCGAACAGGAAGGTGGGCGCGATCGAGCGACGCCAGAAGGCGTACAAGGTCCGCCGATACTGGGCGGCACCTTCGCTGGGCTCATATTTGAAGCGACCCATAAAGAGCTCTTCCCACACGCCGTCCGGCTGATACGGGCGCACAGGTGGTCCGCCGAGCGCGGGATTGAAGAGGCCGGCGGTCCGTAACGCGGAGTCGCGGATCATCCAGCTGGGCAGACGGAAGCGCGCGCCTCGGGCCAATAGCTTGTTCTCGGGGTCCTTGGCGAGCAGGGCGGGCGTGACGGCGGAGTCCTGACGATAGGTGCGGCTAAGGACGATGAGCTTGAGGGTGCGCTTGAGGTCCCAGCCATGTTCGACGAGGTCGACGGCGAGCCAGTCGAGCAGCTCAGGATGGAGGGGACGTTCACCCTGCAGGCCGAGGTCTTCGGTGGTGCGCACGAGGCCTTGGCCGAAGAGCATCTGCCAGAGGTGGTTCACGGTCACGCGTGCGGTCAGGGGATTCTCCTTGGCGGTCAGCCAACGGGCGAGGCCGAGTCGTGTGCGGGCTTCGCCTTCCGGCCAGGCGGCGAGCGCCTGGGGGACGTCGGGCCCGACCTTGTCGCCGTGCTTATCCCAGACGCCGCGCACGAGGACGAACGTGTCGCGCGGCTGCTTGCGCTCGGCGAGGACCATGACGTTGAGTTTGCCGGCGGCGCTCTTGGTCTCGGCGAGCTGTCGCTGGGCACGGTCCATGGCCTGACGGGGAATCTGGTAAGGCGCATGGTCCACCAGGAATTCACCGAAGAGGCGCTCACGGAGTTTGGCGTCGATCGGCTGTCCAGCCGGCAGGGCGGCGAGTTCTTCGCGGGGGCTGCGGCCGACCTTGTTGACGGCGTCGCCGGCTTCGGCGGCAATGGACAGGCGGAAACGTCCGATGTTGGCGTCGCCCAGCGTCGAACGCTGGCGCAACTCGATCATGAGTTCGTCGTCCGGGCCGAGCACGAGCGGTTCGGCGAGCGCATAGACGGCGACGTGTGGCTTGGTCTGGTCCGCGCCGAGGGTGCTCCAGCCATTACGCGGATCGTCATCGAGGGTGTCCTTCACGTCGCCGTAGTTGCCGTGCTTCTTCTTGTCGGCCATCGCGTCGGCGACGGCGTTGGCCATGAGGATGTCCCGAATCTGTGAATTACCACGCGTACGGACCTGAAGTTTGAGGTCGGTGAGTTTGAACTCGCCGTCCTTGCCGCGCGAGAGTCCGCCCTTGGTGTGCGAGGGGTGCGGGAGGACTTCGAGGCGCAGGCCGGTGATGCGCTCGAGGCGATCATGGCTGACAATCCGGTATTCGTCCTGGTTAGGGTGCGGTCCCGACGATTGGACGGCGCCGTCGGCTTCCTGTTTCAAGATCGTGCCTTCGGCGGTCTCGAGGGAATCGGCCTTGATCGTCTTCCAGGTCTGCCAGTCGGGTTTTGTCACGCGGCGGCGTTCATCGAGCCACTGCGTGAAGGGCTTCTCGGCCGCGAGTCGTGCGGCGACCTCGGCTGGCTTGGTAGCGTCGACGAGCTGCTGGGCCTCCGCGATCGCCCGGGTGGCGTGCTTCGATTGATAGGGCAGGAAGGGCTTGGCGGCGCCGCCGGCCTTGCCGTCTTCGTCGATGCTATTGAAGAAGGCCGAGAGGGCGTAGTAGTCGGCCTGGGTGATGGGGTCGAACTTATGGGTGTGGCACTGGGCGCAGCCCAGGGTCATGCCCAGCCACGTGGTGCCCATGGTGTTCACGCGATCGAGCACGTAATCGACGCGCGATTCTTCGGGGTCACGGCCGCCTTCGCCGTTGGTCATGTGGTTGCGCTGGAAGCAGGTCGCGAGCTTCTGCTCAGGCGTGGCGTTCGGGAGAAGATCGCCAGCGAACTGCTCGAGGGTGAACTGGTCGTAAGGGACGTTGCGGTTGAACGCTTCGACGACCCAGTCGCGCCACGGCCAGTTGGTCCGCGTGGCGTCCGACTGGAAGCCGTCAGTATCCGCATAACGCGCCGCATCCAGCCACCACATAGCCATGCGTTCGCCGTAGTGCGGCGACGCTAGCAGGCGATCGATGGCCTTCTCATAGGCCAGAGGAGAGGTATCTGCGAGGAACGCCTGGGCCTCCGCTTCGGTCGGCGGCAGGCCGGTCAGGTCGAACGAAAGTCGGCGGAGCAGGGTGTGCTTCGGCGCTTCCTTGGCCAGGGTGAGTCCTTCGGTGGCCAGCTTCTTGGTGACGAAGGCGTCCACGGGGTGACCTCGGACGCTGGCCTTGACGGGCAGTTCGAACGCCCAGTGCTTTCCCCACACAGCGCCCTCGGCGATCCAGCGACGCAGGAGGTCGACCTGGGCCGATGTCAGTCGCGCTTTGTGCGACTTGGGCGGAGGCATGAGTTCGTCCTCGTCGCTGGTCACGATGCGCTCGATGAGCGCGCTGACGTCGGGCTTGCCTGGCACGAACGCTTCCTTGGCCAAGGCGGCCTCGCGGACATCGAGCCGGAGCTTGGCCTTGCGGTGCGACTCATCCTGGCCGTGGCAGCCGAAACAGTTGTCTGACAGGATGGGCAGGACGTCCCGGCTGAAGCTGACCGGCTCCGCCGCGACGGCGGGGAGGGCGAGCGACAGGAAAGCGAGGAGCAGCGGGGCCGGCTGATTCATCTGGGGTGTATTCTACGCCGAAGCCGACAGTTTTAAATGGCAAGCCCCGACCGGCAGGTTGTATTATCCTACCATGGCCCAGCCCCCCGTCGCCAACCGCTTCCCGGTCTCCCTCTACGCGACCCCGAATCCGTCCCACCAGGACGTGTTCTACACCGTGCCCCGCGCGGGCCATCTCCTCGCTGGCACGGAGCATCACATCAAGCGCGACCACTTTCCGGGACATGAGCTCATCCTCTGCCTGCGCGGCAAGGGGTGGACGCGTATCGCCGGTCGCACGCATCAGGTCCGCCGCGGCGACCTGGTCTGGATCAACTGCCATCATCCGCATGAACATGGCGCGGTGTCTGATGATCCGTGGGAGGTGTATTGGATCCGCGCCGAGGGGCCTCGTCTGGCGCAGCTGTCCGATCTGCTCGGCGTCCGCGACACACCGGTCATCTCTGGCATGGACCTGCGCAAAGCCTCGCTGGTCTTCAAGGAGCTCTTCCGGCTCATTCCCGAAGACGCTCCGTCCTCGCCCGCGCTGATTCATGCCCAAGTGGCGGAATTGGTCGCGCAGGCCTACTGTGCGCGTCAGCAGTCCGGTGAACTCGCGCCGAAGATCCCGCCGGCCCTCGCCCGCTGTGTCGAGCAGATGAAGCTCTTCTATTTCCAGAAACACACGGTACCGTCGCTCGCGCGTCTCGCCGGCCTGAGTCCGACCCACTTCTCGCGTGTCTTTAAGACCTCCTTCGGCACGAGTCCGATTGATTGGCTGCGCCGCGAACGCATCAGTCAGGCGAAGCGTCGCCTCGCCGACACGGCCGACGACATCAAGGAGATCGCTGAGCAGGTGGGCTATTCGGACCGCTACTTCTTCAGCAAGGACTTCAAGAAGCACACGGGTTTCACCCCGTCACAATTCCGCGCCCGCGAGACCGACCGCCTGCGGTCGGAATGATGGGCTCACTTTGAATGCCGCTCAAAGGGAGACCGGAAACCGGGATGTTAGCTATGGGCATGATTCATTCTCAGGTCCCGGGTCTCGGCCCTCAGGTATCAGGTTCAGGTGTTCTGGTGCAGGCACAGGTTCAGGACCCGTACCCGTACCCGAACCTGATAACCCGTACCCGATACCCGACGGCCGAGACCTGAGACCCGAAGATGTTCTTCTGTTCAACCGAGCCTCTGAGCCTCCGGGCCTCTAGTTTGCCTCCCTTGCCAACCGGCCCACTGGTCAACTGATCAACTAGTGTATGGGTCAACCCTCCCGCTTCGCCGGCTTACTTACCGGAGTTAATATATTCCTCGCGGTTCACGTCGCCGCTCTTGTCCTTGTCGAACCTGACGAAGTTCTTGGCGGCCTGCTCGGGGTCGCTCTGGCGGATCATGAACTCTTCTTTGTTCAGCTTACCGTCCTTGTTCATGTCGCGTCCGTCGAACATGGCGCCACGGTCCTTGGTGCTGGCCTTCGGGGCAGGGGCCTCAGGGGCCTTGGCTTTGCCTTCCTTGGCCTTTTCCTTCTTCGACTTGGTCTTGGCTTCGGTGTTCTCGGCGGTCGCGGGCGCGATGGGCGGAGGCAGGTGCTTGCTCAGGCGGGCGATGACTTCTGCGTGCTCGGCCTTGGTCGCCACATTGACGGTCTCATGCGGGTCGTTGACTTCGTCGTAGAGCTCGGTGGCGTGGATGGTGTTGGCAGAACGGTCGCGCCAGAGGGTCAGGCGCCAGCGATCGTCGCGGATGCTGTAGCCCATGAGGCTCTTGCCAGCGTCGCTGCGCGGGTACTGGCTGATCGCGACCGGACGGACCTTGGCCTCGGCGTCGTCGAGGATCGGACGGAGGCTGACGCCTTCGACGTCCTTCTGCTTGGGCAGGCCGCAGAGTTCCGTGAGGGTAGGGTAGATGTCGATGAACTCAGCGAGCGAAGCACTCTTACGGCCAGCGGCCTTCTGTCCGGGCATGCTGATCAGGAGCGGTGCCCGCGCGGACAATTCGAAGTTGGTATGCTTATGCCAGAGGCCGTGTTCGCCGAACTGCCAGCCATGGTCGCCCCACAGGACGATGACGGTGCTATCGGCGAGGCCTTCCTTCTCGAGCGCGTCGAGAATGAGTCCCACCTGGGCGTCCATGTAGCTGATGGCGGCGTAGTAGCCGTGGCGTAGGCGACGAGCCGTGGCGTCATCGATCGGCCCATCGTTCGCGATATCGGCGTAGCTCTTGAGCTCGCTGTTGTTGTGGCCGACAAACTCCGGGGCGCCGGCAGGCAGTTTCTGGAAGGCGGGCACGTAGATCTTGGCCGGATCATAAAGGTCCCAGTATTTCTTGGGCGCGACGAACGGCAGGTGCGGCTTGGCCATACCGACGGCGAGGAAGAAGGGCTGACCTTTCTGCTTAAGCGAACCGAGCGTCTTCGCGGCGAGGCGTGCGGTCTTCCCATCAGTATAGGTGTCGTCGGGGACGTCAGCCGACTCGACGGCCGGACCACGTGCGCGACCCTTCTTGTCGATGTTCGCCGGATCGGAAACCATCTTGAGCGCGGCCGGGGAAGCGTAGGCCGGGGCCTTGGGGGTTTCCCACGGCACGGACCAGCTCGGGGCGTCGTCGAAGCCGCCATGGAAGATTTTGCCCATGGCCTGGCTGTGGTAGCCGTGATTCTTGAAATGGTTCGCGACCGTGACGGCGTCAGGGAGGGCCTTGCGGAAATGCGTCTCAAGGTCCCACACGCGGGTGGCGTCTGGTCGGCGACCAGTCATGAGCGAGGTGCGCGAAGGGCTGCACACGGCCTGCTGGCAATAGGCGCGGTCGAAGGTGGTGCCACGGGCAGCGATGCGATCGAGGTTCGGGGTCTTGACCAGATTGCTTCCTGACGCGTTGACCTCGGGACGCAGGTCATCGACCGCGATGAAGAGCACGTTGAGCTTCTTGGCGTCGGCCGCATGGAGCGCGGTGGAGAGCAAGAACCCAAGGGCAAGGAGACGGGACAGTTTCATAGGAATCTGACCAAGTAACCCCTCTTCAAGTGGAAGGTTGCAACGTTGTAAGAGTCGGCATTTCCGAAGCCACCCGTATGCCGTTTTTCCACCTCAGCGGTCATTTCCCTTAGGTAGGGATGCGATGACATCGCATCCGCCTGTCTCTTTGTGTTCCCAACCGCTAACCGCCAATACCCGATTTTCAGGTCCCAGGTCTCGGCCCTCAGGTATCAGGTTCAGGTGTTCAGGTTCAGGTACAGGTTCAGGCCCGCACCCGTACCCGCACCCGCACCTGATAACCTGTACCTGGCTCCCGACGGCCGAGACCCGAGACCTGGAAATGTATCTCTGTCTCTCACCTTTGCACTTTTGCACAGGAGCTCCGCTCCGATTTGCACCTTTGCACGTTCTCTTTGTCTCTCTGGCCAACTGGCCCACTGATCAACGGATCAACTCTGTCTTTTAAGCTCCTGCAGCGATAAGCTCCCATCCCTTCCGATACTCCTTCGTCAGCAACGCCTCAGCCTCGGGCTTGTTCGGGAACTTCATGTTCACGGCATCCCATTCGAGTTTCACGCCCGAGAACCTCGAGGCGACATTGCCGAGCTGCACGGCTTCGGTCAGCGGGCCAGCGTAAGCGAAATTATCCGTGGTCTCATGTCCTTGGGTGATCGCATCGACCCAGGCATGATAGTGGCTGGAGCCTTCGACGAAGTCCGCGAGGTCGATGGCGACCTTATCGGTGGGCTTGTCCTTCGCGCGCGCCCGGCGTGCGAGGTCCCCAGGGTTGAGGTTCTTGCCGAACTTCTCTTCTGGGTACAGCGATGGCATGGCGACGTGCGGGAGCATCATGACGCCGAGTTCGCCGATAAAGATTGAGCCGGCGGCGGACAGGGTCTTGCCGGGCGGGAGCAGTGCGAGCGTGGCGTCCGGCAGGCGGCCGCCATCGTACCAGGTGACGGAGAGGGTATTGCCCTTGGTGTACTCGGTGCCCGGGAAGATCCACTCGATGGTCTGCTGGGCACACCAGGTCTGCGCGTTGGCGCCGACGCTGTCCGCTTTGACGCTGAGAGGCGCGCCGAGCTTGAGCGCGGTGAAGACGGGATCCAGCAGGTGGCAACCGAAGTCGCCCATGGTGCCGCTACCGAAGTCCACCCAGTCGCGCCATTTGAAGGGATGATAGACGTCCGGTGCGAACTCGCGGGCCGGCGCGTTGCCGAGCCAGAGGTCCCAGTTCACGCCAGCGGGCACAGGGCCGGAGGCGGGCGCGGCGGTCATGCCGGTGTATGCGTTACCTCTGTTCGGATGCCAGGTATGCACGGCGAGGACCTTGCCGATGCGCCCAGTCTGGATGAGCTTCACGCCAGTGCGATACTCCTTCGCGGAATGGATCTGGTTGCCCATCTGGGTGCGCACCTTCGACTTCGCGGCCTGCAGGCGCAGCTGCCGCGCTTCCCAAGCGGTATGGGTGAGAGGCTTCTGGCAATACACGTGCTTGCCCATCCGCATGGCGACCATGGTCGGCAGAGCATGCATGTGGTCAGGGGTCGAGACGGTCACGGCGTCAAAGCCGTCGCCGAGCTTACTGAACATCTCGCGCCAATCGGTGTAATGCGTCACGCCGGGGTGGCGCTTGTCGATCTTGGCGAAGCGTCCGGCATCGATATCGCAGAAGCCCACGAAACGGGCCTTGGCGTGGGAGGCGCATTCATCGATGTCGGAGTAACCCTTGCCGTCTACGCCGACCGCGGCGATCTGGACCTGAGAGTTCAGATTGCGGGCTCGAACAATCGCCGGGAAGGCGAGGGTCGCGAGCGCAGCGGTGCGCAGGAAGTTTCGACGGGATAGGGTCATGGCGGGGGTGGGGTGGGTTGATTAAGAAACTCTCCACCTGATACGCAATCCGTGGATATGACCTATATCTGCTGTATGTGCGTCCGAATCCGCCGCCTGGTAGGGATGCGATGACATCGCATCCGCTGGGACAAAATCATTCTCAGGTCCCAGGTCTCGGCCCTCAGGTATCTGGTTCAGGTGTTCAGCACCAGGGTCAGGTTCAGGACCCGCACCCGTACCCGATAACCCGTACCTGATACCCGACTGCCGAGACCTGAGACCTGGAAATGTATCTCTGTCTCCCACTTTTGCACTTTTGCACAGGAGCTTCGCTCCGATTTGCACCTTTGCACGGTTTCTTTGCCTCCCTTGTCCCCTTGTCAACTTGTCAACCTGCCAGCTAGTGGTGGTCTGGCCAACTGGCCCTCTGTTCAACTGATCAACTCGTTCGTCCGCGCTCAGCGCGCGTACGCCTCACTCGCCGCTTTCTGAAACTCGCGGCGAATATCACTCTGGTCGGAATTCTTCAAATCGGTGCGCTGGATGAGTAGCACGTAGGCGCGCTTCTTGACGGGATCGATCCACGCCTGGGTACCGAAGGCACCACCGTGGCCATAGGTTCCGGCGCTCAGGCTTTCGGTGGCGTCCTGCGGCGCGTGCACGATATGGAAGCCGAGGCCCATGTGCATGCCGGGAGCGAAGCTGACTTTGGCGAGGTCGCCGAGCTGGTTGCTGGTCATCTGCTTCAAGGTCGCGACCTTGAGGTATCGCTTCCCGTCGAGTTGGCCTTCGTTGAGGAGCATCTGGTAGAGCTGGCCGAGATCCTTGGCGCAGGAATACAGGCCGCCGGAAGCCATCGCCGTCCGCTTCTGGTCATGCAGGGGTTCGCTGAAGCGGCTGTTCTTGGCTTCGACGAGTTCGCCGCTGTCCTTGCTCTTGCTGTAAGGCTTGGCGAGCACGTCCAGGTGGTCCGGGCTCGGCCAGAAGGTCGTGTTCGTCATGCCGAGGGGTTCGAACAGGCGTTCCTCCATGAAGTCGGCGAAAGGCTTGCCGCTGGCGACCTCGATGATGCGCCCAAGGAGATTGATGGCGTTGTTGTTGTAAGTCCACTGGCTGCCGGGCTCATTCACGAGCGGCTTCTTGGCGTAAGCGACACACATCTCAGATAAGGGCAGGGTGTCGACCGGCGTGTTCGCGGGGGTGGCGGTCGTGGTGTCGATCCCGCTGGTGTGCGTGAGGAGATCCTTGACGGTGACGGCGCGCTTCGGTGCGACCAAGCCCTGCGCGGTCTTGAGCTGGATACCTTTGAATTCGGGGACGAATTTCTCGAGCGGGTCGTCGAGCTTCACTTTGCCTTCTTCGACGAGCATCATGACGCCCATCGCTGTCATGGGCTTCGTCATTGAAGCGATCCAGAACATCGAGTCCTTGCTCATCGAACGCTTCTTGGCGACGTCCGCCAAGCCAAAGGCTTCGATGGCGATGATGCCGTCCGGACCGACCACCGCGGTGACCGCGCCGGTGATCACGTCGCTGTCGACGAAGTGCTGCAGCGCGAACGCCGTGACGGCATTCTCGTTGTCGGGCATCGGCTTGTCCGGCTTGCAGCCAGTCAGGAGAAGGAGGCCAAGAATAAGGCTCAAGAAGCGCATGAGGGATTGATATCTTTTCATGCGTCCGCCCCCAAGCCGAAAAGTCGGAAGATGGCGATAGGGTGTCGGCTTTGTGGCTGGAATGCTCTCAGCCTGTCCCCTTTTCGTCTTTTGATGACGCATGTGTGACGGGTTTCTCCGCGTCTGTCACATCCGCCATTTTCGCCGCTAACACCTCACATTGCCACGCTTGTGGTCACTCGGTCACGAGACCAAATCAGCCGTACACCCACATGCGCACCCTCACTCGCTCCCTCCTCCTCGCCGCCGCCTCCATGCTTACGCTGGAAGCAGTGCCTCCCGTCAAGAACGTCCCTATCCTCGATACCACACCGATCGGCGCCACCAGCGGCGTCGTGCTCGGCGGTGTGAACTACCTGAATCAAGGCCTGGTCGGTGTCGGCGTCTTCGCCACCAACGTGATCGACAGTCGCGGGGATACCTTTGGTTCCTTCTCCTCCTTCAAGATCGACCACAGCACCTGGCGCAAGAATATCGATGGCTCTTACTCCGGTACGCTCTACACTGTTCCGGACCGTGGTTACAATGTCTCCGGCCTGATCGCCTATGCGGCACGCATCCAGGAGATGGCCCTCACCTTTACGCCGGATTACACGACCAACATCGGTCTCACGCAGACGCAGCTCTCGCTGTCCTTCCAGCGCACGATCACCATCACTGACTTCGCCGGCCAGATCACGACCGCGATCGATCCGGTCGGTTCGACCACCCTGCAGGGCTACTCCAACGTCGCCACCGCCGGCGGCAAGTTCTCCATCGACGGAGAAGGTCTCGCCATCCGCGCCGATGGCTCCTTCTACGTTTCCGAAGAATATGGCGCCACGGTCTACCATGTGAGCAAGACCGGCCAGATGCTCGGCCTCATCACCCCCCCGCAGGCACTCATCCCGCAGTTTTCCGTCCCGACCACGGGCTTCCCCACCGGCAGCGCCAGCGTGCAGACCGGCGGCCGCCGCGACAACCAGGGCATGGAGGCCGTCGACATCACCCCGGACGGCAAGTACCTCGCCACGTTGCTCCAGTCGGCGACTCGTCAGGATACGATCGGCAACAAGGACTTCAACCGCGCCTACACCCGCCTCTCCATCTACGACATCTCGAATGACGCCACCCCGACCAATCCTACGGAGCACTATCTAGTAGAACTGCCGGTTACCCGCTCCAAGGGCGACGGCGCGGTCCCGAATAAGACGGCGGCGCAGTCGGAGATGGTCGCCCTCTCCCGGAATACCTTCTTGGTCCTTACCCGCGACGGC
This sequence comes from Opitutus sp. GAS368, assembly GCA_945882655.1. GTDB lineage: Bacteria > Verrucomicrobiota > Verrucomicrobiia > Opitutales > UBA953 > UBA953. Next base: position 1,691 of record CAMCWL010000037.1, on the reverse strand, counting down.
AATGGCAATGGTTCGGCGAACTCCGCCTACAACGCCGCCGGCGTCGGTTCCGCTGACAACCCGCTTGTCTATAAGAACATCGCTCTGGTGAGCACGGTCGGGGCGACCAACCTTGCGGGCACGATCTACGAGACGACCTACGCGCCCGCCGTCACGGGTACTTCCACCTCCTCCGATCCGATGACCCTCACCCCGGTCGCCGGCATTGTTGCCGCCACGACGACTGATTTCGTCAACCTACTCAACGTCAACCAGCTCGCCCGCTTCGGCCTGAATCTTAACGTGCTCGGTGCCAGCGGCGCCGCCGCGGCCGGCGACCCTACCTTGGAAATTAACGCCAACTCGATCTCCGAGAAGTGGGAGGCGCTCTCGATTGTCCCGGTACTCGACGCCGCCGCCCCGAACGACTACTTCCTCATGGTCGGGAACGATAACGATTTCATTTCTGCCAATGGTACCATGCTTGGCAATCCCTACGACGCCAGGAGCGTAGCCCCCGGCGAAGAGATCGTCGATAACCTCAACCGCATCCTGGTCTATCGCTTGACCCTCCCGGGCTACGTCGACCCGGGTCTCGTCATCTCCGCCACGAACCGTGCTCCGGTGATGGCCTCCAAGTCCCTCTACTCCACCCAGAGCATGGGCACGAGCTTCGGCTCGATCCTCAAGAGCCGCCTCTCGAGCAGCATGCGCCTCTCCGCCCCGAAGATCGCCTCTGACTTCGACTGGCAGTTGGCCGAACAGACTTCCGAACTCTGCGCCAGCGGCCTCCCGCAGACCCACGGCGCCAAGGGCGGCCTTCGCTGGTGGTTCGACGGCAGCATCCGCAATATTTCCGAAGACGCCGGCGTCCTTACCCCGGCCATCGACTCCCGCTCCAATGCGGGCGCGGTTGGCCTGGAGTGGGAAGTGGGCACGGGCTTCGTCTTCGGCCTCGGTATCGGCATGCAGGACGGCAAGTCCGAAGGCTCCGATGGTTCGAACATCGGTTACACCGGCCGCAGCGTGACCTCCTACCTCATCGGCCGCGGCGACGTCTTCTTCGGCAGCTTCACGGTCACCGCCGGCACGCAGGACTTCGACACGATCCAGTCCGCGGGCGCTTACGGCTCCACCCCGAGCGGCGCGACCGAAGGCCAGAGCCTCTCGGCTGAATTCGTCCTGGGCGCCACGGTCGCCGAAGTCGGCGGCTGGGCGGTCATCCCCATGGTCGGCCTCTCCCGCACCTCGGCTCGCGTCGATGGCTACGCCGAAGCCGGCATCGGTGGCGTGACCTACCCGACGCAGCGTCTCACGACCAACACCGCTTCGACCTCCGTCGAACTGGCCAAGGCCTTCGAGATCACGAACGGCACCTACACGCCCTTCGTCCGCGTGGGTTATGACCATGACTTCGGCGGCAAGGACCAGACCTCCAACGTCTCGGTCCTCACCAACGGCGGCACGGTCGGCGTCGCGATGACGCTCCCGAACGCGGATCGCGACTACGCGGTCGGCACCCTCGGCATGCGCTGGAAGCTGGGTGAACTCAACGCCGAGGCCTCCTATGAATACCGCAAGGGCGACAACGGTTACTCCGAAAACCGCTTCAACCTCAGCCTCTCGTCCGCGTTCTGATTTGGTGTCGGTCTTCATAGCATAGGTGGCTGTCCACAGCCAGAGGGTCGCCAGGGGTGGCGACCCTTTTTATT
>CAMCWL010000036.1 GCA_945882655.1 Opitutus sp. GAS368 | reverse complement strand
CCATGCCCGGAATCCTCAAATCCGCGTTGACTCCGAGGGCCGCCCACGGCTTCCCTACTAACTCACATGGCCAACATCAAAGCTAACAAGAAGAGCATCCGCCAGACCAACCGTCGCGCTGAGCACAACAAGATCGTCCGCACCCGTCTTAAGTCCCTCGTCAAGGGCCTGACCGGTGACAACGTCGCTGCTACCGCCTCCCAGGTCGCTTCCGCCGCCGACAAGGCCGCGAAGACCGGCGTGATCCATCGCAACAAGGCGAACCGCATCAAGGCTCGCCTCGCGAAGAAGCTCGCTGCCGCCAAGAAGTAATGCCGGCTGGCCCCTTCACCAACCCCGTCGCCTAGGCGCCGGGGTTTTTTTGTCCCCGGAAATGTCCGCCCAGCCCCCCGCTTCCATCGGCTTCGCCGCCGGCCTGCTCGGCGAAGAAGCCTATCGCATGGCCGTGCTGGCCCACGGACCGGGCTGGGTCGCGCTCGACAAGCCCAGCGGCGTCGCCCTGGAAGAACACCCTTGGCAGCACGGCGCGCCCACCCTGCTCGGCCAATTGCGCGCGCAGCTCGAAGCCGGCAAGCCGGAACTGGTCCGCCTCGGCCTCGCCGAACCCGCCGCGATCTTCGGCCCCGAACCGGAATCCGCCGGCATCGCGATCATCGCCGACCGCGCCACCGCGATGGCCGACTGGCGCGAAGCCCTGGGCTCCGGCGCCTTCCGCTTCGATTTCGAATTCATCGCGCGCACGGAAGACGCCCCCGAAGACGCCGGCATCTGCGACCTGCCGGTGGGCATGGACGACTCGCAAGAGCGCGCGTTCGTATCGCACCGTAATGGCAAGCACTCCCAGACCCGCTTCGAGCCCGGTCGCGCCTGCGGCCGCTGGCGCATCTGGACAGCGCACACGCCCTTCCCTCGCCGCGATCAAGTTCGCATCCACGCCACCGAATGCGGCATCCGCATCGCCGGCGAACTCAAGTACGGCCGCTCCGGCCGCGTGACGCTGACCGACACGACGCCGAAGGGCCGCCTGAACAAAGGCGAAGACAAGCCGCTGCACCGCGGCCTGCTGCTGCGCATCGCGCGCGTCACAGGCAAAGTCGCCGGCAAGGAATTCGAAGTTGTCGCCCCCCGGCCCGACGACTTCGCGACGGTGGTGAAGCGTCTGTCGAAGGGAATCTGATCAACTTCCCGACGGAAACCGCAGCGTGAAACGATCCGTCGTGCGCGCATAACCGTCCGGGCTATTGAGCCGGCCGATCGGCGCATAATGGGCATAGTCCACCTTCCAAGTCACGGGGTCGGCGACGCCGGCGCGCACATGGGCGAGCAAGATTTCCACGACGACGAGTCGGTTCTCGCCGTACTTACGAATATCCAGCAGGCGGCACTCCAGCGCCACGGGGCATTCGACGAGCCGTGGCACGCGCACGCGCTCTGACGGCGCGAGCGTGAAGCCAGCGCGCGGCACCTCGCTCACGCCAGGCGGCAAAGAGCGGGCACACTCGACCATCTTCGTCGCAATGGCCTCGTCGCAGAGATGAATAACGCATTCGGCATTAGCCGTCAGGTTGGCGGCGGTATCCTTCAGGGTGCCATCATCGCGATCGGCCGGAGCGAATACGGCGATGGCCGGCTCGGTGCCCATGACGTTGAAGAACGAGAACGGCGCGGCGTTGACGACGCCAGCAGCGTCAACCGTCGTGACGAGCGCGATGGGTCGCGGGACGACCAGTCCAGCGAGCAGCTTGTACGCCAGGTCGCCCGGATGGGCGGCGACGTCAAAGCGCACGCTCATGCGCCGGCGGGCGGATCCTCGCCGCCGTGCGAGACGATGGCCTCACGGACCAGGCGATCATGCCGGTACGACATGATGATATAAATACCCACGCCGACGCAGATGCAGGAGTCGGCCACATTGAAGGCCGGGAAGCGGTAAAACGGCAGGTGCACGTCGATGAAGTCGATGACGTGGTCGCCGAACAGGCGGTCGCGGACGTTACCCAAGGTGCCGCCGACGAAGAGCCCAAAGGCCAACTGTCCGCCCTGCAGTTCGCGCAGGAGCTGCTTCCGCCAGCGCCAGACGAGCGCGAGCACCGCAAGGGCGAGGAGGATGAGGAACGGGCGGACATCGTGCTCGGCACCGAGACCCCAGGCGGCGCCCTTGTTACCCACATGCACGATCCAGAGGCGCTCGAAGATCATGATCGGCGGGCGGGCCGGATCGTTGGCGAAGTAGGTTCCGAACGGTATATGCCGCACCACGAGCAGCTTGGTCGCGACGTCCACGACGATCGCCACCAAGCACACCGCCCAGAAGGACAGATAAGGGCGGATGCGGGACAGCATGAACCTCAGGCCGCTCAGGAGTCGCTGGGCTCGTCTTCATTACCCCCGCCACCGGTGCCGAAGCCGACTTCGTCACCGATTTCACCGAGGGGATTACCGCCGCGGCGACGATGCGCGCGACGGTTACGCTCGAGCTCTTTCTGGCCTTCGAGGGAATAACGGGTGAAGGGGACGGCGATCAGGCGGGCCGCTGGGATCGCCTTGTTGGTGATTTCGCACGTGCCGTAGGAACCCTTCTTCATGCGTTCGATGGCATCAGCGATCTCCTTCAAGGCTTCCTGCTCGTTCGAAATGAGCGAGAGCGCGAAATCGCGATCGGCGGTGTCGGTACCCGCATCAGCGAGGTGCTGCGAGTAGCCGGAAAGGTCGCCAGCATCGTCCTTGCCCGACTTCTTGAGAGCCGACTCGGAGTGGAAGGCGAGGCCCTTGTGCAGCGCATCGCGCATGTCGACCAGGAGGCGGTAATAGCGGCGGAACTTCTCGGGGACCTGCTTGGATTCGTCGACAAAACCTTCACCCTTACGGAAGGGGTTCGAGCCGCCGAGAAGGTCGGAGATGGAAGCAGTGGCGATGTTGTTCGAACGGTTACCCTGCGAGCGGGCGGCGGCGGCAGCCTTCTCGCGCGCCTTACGCTCTTCGTCCGGCACCCAGACATTGAGCTTGGACTTGGACTTGTTACGTTTCTCGAGGTAGCTCTTGAGGTCGCTGATCGTGTAAAATTGCAGCTTCTGGCGCGGCGCCACGACGAGGGCGTCGCCTTGGTGGTGCTCGTCGCGGTGCTTATTCAGCAGGCCCTTCTGGACGGCGTGATCGACCTTGGGGGCCTTCGGCGCCTTAGCGGCCTTGGCACCTTTGGCGGGAGCGGCCACCGCACCCTTCACGTTCTTCGCGGGAACGACGGGAGCAGCCTTGGCACCCTTACCCTTGGCGATGGGAGCCGCGACAACCTTGACGGCCTTGGCGGCCTTGACCGGGGCGGCCGGCTTGCCTTTCGCGGGAGCCACCTTGGCGACCGGCTTCGGGGCGGGCTTGGCGGCAGGCTTCGCCTTGGCCTTAGGGGCGGGCACGGGCTTCTTGGCGGACTTCTTGGAATCGTTTTTCTTGGGCATCGGAAAGGAGGGTTAGAGTTGCGGGTACTTAGAAAGGAGAGCTTCGCGGCACCGTGGAGATACCATACCAAATCTACCGGCTTCCACAAGTGCAGGGACCCATCGCCATGAGCGGGGGCAGCGGACGCCTTCGGCCTTATCGACAGCGAAGGCCAAGGCGGCTCCGGCCTGCGGCTGGAGCTGGACCGAGGAGACAATCCAAAGCTCAGTCAGGAGGGCCTGATGGGCGGCCAGCAGGGCGAAATCAGCGTCCGCAGGGTCGCCGGTCACGATGACCGAGGCTTCCAGGGACTGACCGATCTTCTTTTCTTGGCGGAGAGCCTCTAGGGGCACGTTGACCTGGGCGGCCAAGGCCTGGATGCGGGCGACGGCGGCATGGGCAGCCAGGCCGGTGGCGTCCTCCCAGCGGACGTCGAGCGCGGGCCAGTCCTGCAGGTGGACGTTGGCAGCGTCGGTGTACTCAGACTTCGCGTTCAGGTGTGACCAAGCTTCATCCGCGGTGAACGGCACGAAAGGAGCGATGAGCTTCAGGTAGGTGCGCAGGACGATATCGATCGCGGTCTGGGTCGAGCGACGCATCGGGTCGTCGGGCGCGGTGGTGTAGAGTCGGTCCTTCACCACGTTATGGTAGGTGGCGGAGAGTATACCGGTAGTGAAGCCGGCGAGCGCGGACGCGGCGCGGTGGAACTCGTTGCGCTCACAGGCGTCGGTGACCTCACGGACGAGCTTGGCGGTCTCGACGAGCACCCAGCGGTCGATGGCGGTCATCTTCTCCACCGGCACGGCGTGCTTCGCAGCATCGAAGTCGAAAAGATTTCCCAGCTGATAACGCAGCGAGTTGCGCATGCTGCGGTACTGGTTGGAGATCGTCTCGAAGATCGCGTCAGAGAGCGGGATGTCGCTCTGGTAGTTCTCCGAGGCGACCCAGAGGCGCACGATGTCGGCGCCATACTTCTTCACATAGTCGTCGGCCGTCTGTGGCTTGCCGTCCGACTTCGAGATCTTCTGGCGCTTCTCGTTCACCACGAAGCCGTGGGTGAGGACAGCGCGATAGGGCGCGGTGCCCTTGACGGCGATAGCAGTCCAGAGCGAGGACTGGAACCAGCCACGGTGCTGGTCGGAGCCTTCGAGATAGAGGTCGGCCGGCCAGTGCAGGTCCTTGTGCTTGGCGCAGACGGCGAGGTGGCTCGAGCCGGAATCAATCCACACATCGAGCGTATCGGTACCCTTGCGGAGATCCTTAGGCCAAGAGGCCGGAACGGGCGCGCCGGCGAGGACTTCCTCGACGGACGAGGCCCACCACCAATCACCACCGCGGGTGGCGACCTGCTGGGCGACGTGACGCACGACGGCGCCATCCAGATAAGATTCGCCCTTCGACGGAGAATAGAACGCTGGGATCGGCACACCCCAGGCGCGCTGACGCGAAATGCACCAATCCGGACGGCCTTCGAGCGCGGCACGGATACGATTTTCCCCGGAGGCGGGAATCCACTTCACGTCAGCGACGGCGGCGAGGGCCTGCTTGCGCAGATCGCCGCGATCGAGACCGACGAACCACTGATCGAGCGCGCGGAAGACGACGGGGGTCTTGGAGCGCCAGCAATGCGGATAAGAATGCTCGAAGCTCTGCGCCTTGAGCAGAGCGCCCTTAGACTTGAGCAGTTCGAGCACCGCGATGTTCGCCGGATTCTTGCCGTCGGTCTCGAGGACAGTGATGCCTACGAGCGAGGCCGGGACCTTGCCGTCGTCGGCGTAGGTGCCGTCGTCGCGCACCGGGCAATAAGGCTCCATGCCGTACTTGTTGCCGGTCTGATAATCTTCGAGGCCGTGGCCGGGTGCGGTATGCACGCAGCCGGTGCCGGCGTCCGTCGTGACATAGTCGGCGAGCACAATGGGGGAGGCGCGGTCAATGAAAGGGTGCTGCGGCTGCAGGCCTTCGAGCGCGCGGCCCTTGACCTTGAATCCGTCGGTGGCGCCTTCGAGCGCGCAAGCGGCGACGAACGCTTCGCGGAGCGCGGAGGCCACCAGGAACGAACGCTCGCCATGACGGACCTCGACGTATTCGAGTTCCGGATGCACGGCGATGGCGAGGTTAGCCGGCAAGGTCCACGGCGTGGTGGTCCAGATAACCACGGAAAGCGGGTGCGCGGGCGCGAGCTGCTTGGCAGCGGGATCAGCGACCGGGAACGCGACCCAGACGGAATGCGAACGCTTGTCTTTATATTCAATCTCGGCCTCGGCGAGCGCGGTCTGGCAAGGGATGGACCAGTACACGGGCTTCTTCGAACGGTAGACGAGGCCCTTCTCGACGAAGCAAGCGAAGCCCTTGAGAATCTCGGCTTCGTACGCGGGATCCATCGTGCGGTATTCGGACTGCCAGTCGGCGAGGATGCCGAGGCGCTTGAACTGCCCGCGTTGCTTCTCGATGTAAGCGGCGGAGAACTCGGCGCAGGCCTTGCGAACGCCAAGGGCGTCAAGCGACTGCTTCTTAGCCTGCAGCTCCTTCATCACCTTGTGCTCGATCGGGAGACCGTGACAATCCCAGCCCGGGACGTAAGGCGTCCGGAAGCCGCGCATGGACTTATAACGGAGGATGGAGTCCTTAAGCAGTTTATTGAGGGCGGTGCCGATGTGCACATCGCCGTTAGTGAAAGGCGGGCCGTCATGGAGCACGAAGGCCGGCTTGCCGGCGGCGCGGGCCTGAATCTGCCCGTAGAGACCGTTACGCTCCCAATGGGCGAGGCGGACGGGTTCGCGTTCGGCTAGGCCGGCCCGCATGGGGAAGTCGGTCACCGGCAGGTTGAGGGTATCCTTGAGCTCTTCGGCCATTTTTGACGGTATAAAGTGGGTCGGTGAAGGGCTTACGCACCCCTCGGGGCGGGCAGGGTGAACGGGTAAGCGAGCGAGGCAAGGGCGGAGATGAGGTCCGACCCCCTTCCGGGCGAGGCGGGATTGACAGGGCGGAAGGGAAACGCACCAATGCAACCCCATGGATAACATGAAGCCCAAGCTCATCACCAAGCAGGCGGTCGTCATCGACCTCGTCCTGACGGTGGTCTTCTTTGTCTGGATCACCTCGATCCTCAAGAAACATGTGCCCTGGTCCGAAGCCGGCGAAACCGCCGTCCTCCTGGGTGCTGCCTATTGTGGCCTCTGCCTCGCCGGCGTGTTCTGGATGGCCCTCAACCTCTTCCGCGTGACCCTGGCCGACCAGATGCTACCGAAGACGGTCGACGACAAGCAGTCGAACTGATCCACCCTGCCCGCCTATTTGGCGGCTGGAACGACCAAATTCATCGCGGCTTCGACCTCTCGACGTAGTTCGTCGGAGAGTTTCCGTTCCTGCTGATACTCCGCCCACAAAGTCGCGAGTTCCTCTGGCTTGGCTGTCGGAAAGCGCTCGAGCCAGGCCCCGAAAGTACGCCATGAGTTATGGAAGACGGGATTCTGCCGCAGGATCTCCCGACGCAGCCCAGAGAGCCGTGCCTGCATGCTGGCCTTCACGGCTGGCAGGTCGCGATACTTAGGTAAGTCTTTCCCCGAGATGACTTCATCGCCCTGCCCGACGTCGAAGACGAAGCGCGAAATATCGTCGAGCGACTCCGCCGATTCGTACAGGCCGAGGCTGACGGGGGCCCGGGACAGCAGGAGTTCGGCGCGATGAACCAGCCACCATTCGTCCGGAGACTTGGCCAACGTCGCCAACAGCTTCAGCACGGGAACTCCGTGGGCCGAGGCGATCAGCGCCTTCGACTGCTCCACTGGCGAGCCGAGAGTCTGGCGTAAGGCGCGCCAGAAAATAAAAGCCTCACGGTCCGGCGCCTTGCCCGCGACGATGTCGGCTAAAGTCGAAGGAATCGCCTGACGTCCTTCGCGATACCAGTAATCATTCATCGACGGACGCAGCTGCGCGATTACCTCGCACGCTAAGGCCTGGCGCGCCCACGGCTCGCTCACGTTCGCTGGCTTACCGGCGACCAACGCGACCCGCGCCAGCCAAGCTCGGGCCGCCGCTTCGGCCGCACGCCCAGGGGCCTCAGTGCCATTACCCAGACGGACGACGACGAGCACCGTGCCAGCCGCGACCCGCGTCTCGAGTGGCGCGAGGCCAGCGATATCCGCCACCTCGAGCCGCGCGAGCGGCGGCGGCACCGGCGGTAAGTTAAGCGCGAATTCGAGATGGCGCTGCAAGGCAAAGCAGTGCGCGGCGACGAAGCTGACTTCGGCCAATTTCTCCCCGGCGACCAACGCGACAGGCGTGTCGTTCGAGTAGACGTGCGCCGGCACCGGCGGCACGGGCTCGGCCGCGGCCAACCATGCGCAGGCGGCCAGAAGACTCAGCATATCAGACGCCGCCGAAGTGGCCTTCGTCGACCTCCAGCGGCTCGCCGCCAGAGAGATGCAAGGGCTCACCCATCGGAGATTGATCGTTCTTCCAGACTTCGACGGTGGCAGGAGCCTCGGGGTCTGGCGAAATCCACTGCCAACGACCGATGCCGAGGAAACTCATGGGGACGCCTTTATCCTGGCTCAACCCAGGTCCGGTGCCACGGACGAACGGCTTGTTGCCGATGCCAATCATCAGGTTGACGATGAGCGCAGTGCCCGTGCCATCGGCGGCAGACTCAGGGGCGGCGGGAGTGACCTCGGCCTCCTCTGCTTCGATCTCCTCAATGACCTCAACCTCTTCATCGGCTTCGACTTCAGCAGGGGCGGACACGGCCTCCGTCTCTGACGCCGTCACAGACGGGCTACTCGGAGCGGAGGCCACCGAAGGGTTTGCGCGGATCGCACGCACCTCTTCGCGGAGGGTTTCAAGGGATGCTTCGACCTTATCGACGGACTTCTCGGCGACCTTGGCGGACTTTTTAATGTCGTCGCGAACGGACTTCAGTTCGGCTTCGAGCGTCTGCGCGACTTCGGCCTTCGCCTTGCCAGCGGCCTCGGCGGCCTCATCGGCGTCAGCGACCACGGCACGCACGGTCGTGGCTAATGCGTCGACCTTCTCGGTCAGCTCGTCGACCGCTTCGGAAGACTGGGCAGCGGCGGCGGTCTCCTGTAATTTCTTCTCCAGCGCGGCGAGGGCGGCCTTCAGGCCGTTGATTTCGGCGGAAGCACGCTGGGCGACGGCCACGGCAGAAGCCTCGGCGGCTTTCTGCGCAGACAATTCCACCTCGGCGATGCGACGGTTCAGGGCTTCGTTGCCGGCGCGGACGTTGTCACGCTGAAGGTCAATCTCCTCGGCGAGCTTGGCGCGAAGGCGAGCCGCCTCGGCCTGACGCTCAGACTTGCCCCCGCCGTCCTTCAGCACCGGAATCACCACAATCAGCGAGGCGGCGAGGATGGCGACCATGATCAGGAAGGTGTCCAGGCCGTCGCGCTTGTCGGGCATCACAACGAGGATCGCGATCACCGCGATGAGGTCGGCAGCGACCAGGAACCATTTTTCTTTAAGCAGTTTCTCGAGTTCGCGGTTCATATTAGGGGTACGGGGTAAGGGTGTAATTAGCGTGGGCGCTCGACGAAGCCGACCTTGCGGTTGACCTTGGAGAGCGTACGGAACGCAGTGGCTTGGGCCTGTTCGGCGCCCGACTTGAAGATGCGGTCGAGTTCACCGCGGTCTTTAATGAGCTCGTCGTAGCGCAAGCGGACGGGATCAAGCGTAGCAACCACCGCGTCGGCGACGGTCTTCTTGAAATCGCCGTAACCCTTGCCCGCGAACTCCGACTCAAGCGTGGCGACGGAGCGACCCGTGCAGGCGGACATGATGGAAAGGAGATTGGTGACGCCGGGCTTATCTGGACCAGAGCGGACGTCAGCCGAAGAATCCGTCACGGCGGACATGATTTTCTTCCGCACATCCTCCGGGCGATCCGTGATGAAGACCGTCGCGGAGTGGTTCGGGTCAGACTTGGACATCTTCGCGGTGGGGTCCTGCAGGGACATGATACGCGAGCCGACCTTGGAGATGAGAGGCTCCGGCACCTTAAAGGTATCGGAGTAACGGCTGTTAAATTTCTCGGCCAAGTCGCGGGCGAGCTCGAGGTGCTGCTTCTGGTCGTCGCCGACCGGGACGAGGGAAGCATTATAGAGAAGAATATCCGCCGCCATCAGCACGGGGTAAAAGAGTAGGCCCGCGTCGATCGACTCCTGCTTGCGCGACTTGTCCTTGAATTGGGTCATGCGCTCGAGCTGGCCGAGCGGGCAGATGCAGCCAAGAATCCAGGCGAGTTCGGTGTGTCCGATGACGTGCGATTGGACGAAAAGGCGGCTGCGGGCCGGGTCCAGACCGCAAGCCACGTACTGGGCGAGGCAGGAATAGGTATTTTCCCGGAGCTGAGCCGGGACATACGGCACCGTGATGGCGTGCTGGTCGACGATCCCGAAATAGCACTCGTTGTCGTCCTGCATCCGGCCCCAATTGAGCACGGCGCCCAGGTAATTACCTAGGTGAAGGCGGCCAGTCGGCTGGGCGCAGGTCAGCACCACGGGCTTGGCGGGCTTTTTTTCGCTAGTTTCGCTCATTCCGGTCCCCCAGCGTGGCAAGGGGGGCGTCCCGCATCAAGCGGATTGGAGGCTCGGTGACGCTTGAAATACGGAAGCCGTCCGCCTAGATAGCCCTTCGCCTCAATCGACCCCGTCATGCTGCTTGCCCAATCTGCCCCCATCGCCACCCCCGCCCCGGCCGCCGTCCACGTGGATCACTTCATCATTGGCGACCTCAGCAAGGTCATCGCCAAGGCGCCCGATGACTGGAGCAAGATCATCATCCACGCCATCGGCTTCATCGCCGTCGCCTATATTATCGGCTGGGTGGCCAGCAAACTCATGCGCTGGATTTCGACGAAGTTCGGAAGCAGCCCCATCGCGGAAGCCACCGTCGCCGCCCTGGGCAAGTCGCTCCCCTACATCCTCCCGGCTTACACCCTCCTCTTCCTCATCAAGGACTTTCAAGAGGCACTCGCCTATATCGGCTGGCTGAACTTCGCCGTCACGAGCGGCACCTTCCTCTGCTCCTTGGCGCACTCGGCCTCAGTCTTCTACCTGGTCGCCATCCCTATCGCCTGGGCCCAGAAAATCGCCGATCAGTCCGAGAACAAACTGGACGATATCCTCGTCCCAATGTTCTCCACGGTCGTCCGCATCGCGGTCATCCTCGTGGGTGCCTTCAAGGCCATCTCGATCATCGACCCGAAATCCTCGGAAGCGATTCTCGGCCTGCTGGCCGGCGCTGTCGTCGGCCTAGCCTTCGCCTCGCAAGACACGATCAAGAACGTCTTCGGCGCGGTCATGCTCATCATCGACCAGCCCTTCACCCTCGGCGACTTCATCAACATCGGCACACATGAGGGCAAGGTGGAGTCCCTCGGCCTGCGCTCCACCACCATCGTGATGCTCGACGGTCAGCGGCTCGCCATCCCCAACGGCGACCTCGCCACGCGCCCCATCGTCAACCTCACGCGCCGCGACTTCATCCGCGCGCAGGATCTCGTCCACCTCGAGGCCAATACGCCGGCCGAAAAAGTCCGCGAGGCCGTCGCGATCGTCCAAGCGCTGCTGGTCAATCACGAAGGCCACCAGCCCAGCCACCCGCCCCTCGTGCACGTGACGGAGTTCTCTGACTGGGCCGTCAACATCCGCCTGATGTACTGGTATCACCCCGCCGCTCCAGTGAAGCAGCTGGAGTTCAACCAGCAGCTCATCATCCGCATCACGGAGCGCCTCCAGCAGGCCGACATCCGCCTCGCCGTCATGGGTACCCCGCAATCCCGCTAATTTTTCCGCCATGCCCCTCATTGAAGCCAAGAACCTATCCAAGTCCTACGGCGCCATCCGCGCCGTGCACGCCGTCTCCTTCTCCGTCGACCGCGGTGAGGTCGTGGGATTCCTCGGGCCTAACGGCGCCGGCAAATCCACCACGATGAAGATGCTCACGGGTCACCTCCGCGCCGACGAAGGTACCGCGGTCATCGCGGGCTTCGACATCGCCGACCAGTCCGTCCAAGCCAAGCAGCACCTGGGCTACTCGCCCGAAGGCGCGCCCGCCTACGGCGAAATGACCGTGCGCGAGTTTCTCCGCTTCGCCGCCGACCTGCGTGGTCTGGCCAATCCGGCCGAAAGCGTGCGGAAGACCCTCGAGCTCTGCCGCCTCGGCGAAGTCGCCGCGCAGACGATTGACACGCTCTCCAAGGGCTACCGCATGCGCGTGGGCTTCGCCCAGGCGGTCATCCATGACCCGGAAGTCCTCATTCTGGACGAACCCACCGACGGCCTTGACCCAAACCAGAAGTTCGAAGTGCGCCGCATCCTAAAGGAGATGGCTGCCCGTAAAGCCGTCATCGTCTCGACCCACATCCTCGAGGAAGTCGGCGAACTCTGCACCCGCGTCATCGTGATCGCGAAGGGCGAAGTCCGCTGCGACGAGTCCCGCGATAAGTTCCTCGCGCGCGGCTCCGACCTCAACGCCGTCTTCCGTCAGCTCACCGCCTAATTTTATCGCCATGTCTTCTTCCGAACAACCCTCCTCGCCCGGCCTGAAGCCGTTCGTCGCGATTCTACGTCGCGAATTCGCCGGCTATTTCCGCACGCCGCTCGCCTACGTCTTCCTCGCCGTCTTCAACGCCTTCGCCGTGTCGCTCGCCTTCTTTGTCGGCGGCCTGTACGAATCTCGCGTCGCCAGCCTCGACCGTTTCTTCCTCTATCTCCCTTGGCTGTGGGCATTCCTCGCCCCCGCCGCCGGCGCCCGCCTCTGGGCCGAAGAACGCCGCCAAGGAACCATCGAGTTGCTCCTCACCTGGCCGATCACGGTCTGGCAGGTCGCACTCGGCAAGTTCCTCGCCGCCTGGCTCTTCCTCGCCTGCGCTCTCCTTATGACGCTCCCGATCGCGCTAACGGTCGGCTACCTCGGCGACCCTGACTGGGGCGTCATCGCCTCCGGCTACGTCGGCTCGCTGCTCTGCGCTGGCGCCTGCCTCGGCATCGCGGCAATCGCCTCCGCACTGACGCGCAGCCAAGTCATCGCCTTCGTGACCGGCTTCCTCGCCTGCTTCGTCCTCGTACTCGTCGGTTACGGCGTCTTCGACGATCTCCTCACGGGCCTGCTCGGCCCAGCGGCCGTCGACGAATTCCGCCGCCTCGGACTCTGGCGCAATCTCGAACCGTTCACGCTCGGTCTTATCGACGCGCGTCCGACCGCCTATTTCCTCACCGTCGCCTTCGCTGGCCTCGGATTGAGCACTATCATCGTCGAACGCCGCTAACCCGCACCTACCGTCATGAATCGCTCCCAAGCCCTGCTCGCGACCTTCGCCGTCCTGGCGGCCGCCTTCTTCATCAACCTGATCTCCGGCGCCATTCCCGCCCGAGTCGACCTCACCGAAGACCGCACCTTCACGCTCTCCCCAGGCTCGAAGCGCATCGTCGGCCGTCTCGAGGAATCGGTAACGCTAGAGTTCTTCGTCAGTCGCTCTGACGTCAAATTGCCGGCTCGCTATGAAAGCTACTCGCGCCGCGTCGAGACACTCCTTCGCGAGTACGTCGCTGCTTCCGGTGGCAAGGCGAAGCTCATCATCACCGACCCAAAGCCCGACTCCCCTGAGGAACAGCGGGCCCAGCGCCATGGGCTCTCCGCCCTGCGCGCCCCGCAAGGCAGCGCCTACCTGGGCCTGACGGTTCAGCTCGCCGACACGGTCAAAGCCGCCCCAGTGCTCGACCCTTCGCGCGAACGGTTCCTCGAATTCGAGGTCACGAAGCTCATCGCTTCGGCCGCCCGACTCGAGCGACCCAAGCTCGCACTGATCAGCTCGCTGCCCATCACGACTCCTTCCCCTCAGGGTGGCGAACAGCAGCCCGGCCCCGCGGACGTGCTCCTTTCCGAACTCAGCCAGACCTTCGAGGTGATCACGATCAACACCACCGCCAAGGAACTGCCGGCTGGCGTCTCGGTCGTGGCGCTCGTGCACGCGCACCACGTCGACGAACAGCTCGCCTACGCGGTCGACCAATTCCTGCTCGCCGGCGGCCCGGTCTTCGCCGCCGTCGACCCGCTCTCGCGCATGCAGAAATTCTCGCAGGGCAATATGCCGTTCATGATGGCTCCGATGGCCCTGACGGCCGCGAGCGACCCCGCCATGATCCGCGCTTGGGGCGTCAACGTTGAGATGGATGCGGTCACCGCCGACGGCAACGCCTCGCTCACGCTCGGTGGCTCCCGCGGTGAAGTTTCCTACCCCGCCGCATTCGCTGCCGGCGAAGGGGCTTTTGCCAAGGACTCCCCGCTCACGAGCGAACTGCGTATGATTGCGTTCATGGAACCGGGTGCCCTCTCCCTGATTTCCGGCGCAGAGAAACGTTTGAAGTTCGAACCGCTGGTCACGCAGGCCGGTGCCGGCGTGGGCACGATCAACGTAACCGCGGCAAATGCCGGACCTTTTGAGAAAGTCGCCGTTGGCTTCAAGCCCGACGGCAAGCCGCGCGTGCTCGTCGCCTCAGTGGCGGGCGAGTTCACCTCGGCCTTCCCCAAGGGCGCCCCTAAGCCCGGCGCGCCTGAGCCTACCCCGCCAGGCCAGCCACCCGCGCCAGTCGCCAAGCCTCACCCGGGCCCGCACCTCGCGATGAGCAAGAAGCCCGGTCGCCTCATCGTGGTCGCAGACTCCGACTTCATGATGGATCCGTTTACCGTCCGTCAACGCCAGGTGGGCGGACAGGTCGCCGCCGAGCCGATCAACGACAATCTCGGCTTCGTCGTCAGTGTCCTCGAGACGCTGGGCGGGAGCGACGAACTGGTCGGTCTGCGCACGAAGGGCACCGCCCTGCGCCCCTTCAAGGAAGTCGACCGGTTGGAGCGCGAAGCCCAAGCCCGTTTCCAGGCGAAGCTCGATGAAATCGAACGCCGCCTCGAAGAAGCGAAGAACAAGGTCGCAGAACTTTCCCGCCAGTCCGGTGGCGTCTCCGCCAAGGGCACGATCACGGTCACACCAGAGATGCAGCGCGAAATCGAGAAGTTCCAGAAGGAAGCCGACCGGCTTTCGCAGGAGCAGCGCGTCATCCGCCGCAGCCTCACCGACGACGTCAAGTCGCTCGGCCGAGGCCTGCAGCTCGGCAACCTGTTCGCCGGTCCAGCCATCGCGCTGCTCTTCGGACTGCTCTACACCCTGGCCCGCCGCCGCAAGACTTCGTAATCCGCCATGCGTAACAAGAACCTACTCATCGCCACCGTCGTCCTCGGGCTCATCGCCCTTGCCGCCGTCCAGCTCACCCGCGAAGCGCCCGTAGCCGTAGCCGGTAAACAGCCGCTCGTCACCGCCGCCCTGCTCGACGGCGCGAAGTCGCTCACGATCAAGACCAACAACAAGAGCGTCACGGTCGAGAAATCCGCCGACGGCTGGACGGTGAAAGAGAAATTCGGCCTTCCCGCCGATATCGAGAACCGACTGATGCCGCTCATCCGCGGACTGCAGAAGGCGAATAACTTCGGTCAGCTCACCGCGAATCCCAAGCGCCTCGAGAAACTCGGCTTGGCCGACTCGTCGCTCACGCTGGTCGGACCTGACGGACAGCCGACGGTGATCCAGTTCGGCAAGCAGACGGATGACGGCCTCGGTGCCAGCGCCCGCCTCGCTGGGCAGGAGTTCGCCATCCGCACCGACTTCACAGGCTACCTCGAAGGCGATCCGCTCTCCTGGGTCGACCTGACGCTGTTTTCCGCCAAGCCCGCCGACATCAAGTCGGTCGGCTTCGAGTGGAAGGACGGCAAGGCCTCTTTCTCCCGCAAAG